>CAYVZU010000094.1:0-15530 GCA_964455935.1 uncultured Fibrobacterota bacterium | reverse complement strand
CCGATTACCGGCGAAAAAAGGTCTATGCCGATTCGGCGGATCAGCTAGATCCGTCAATCCGCCTGTTAATGGCCGGCGATACGCTCCTTGTGCGGCAAGGAATGTATGAGACTCCGGTTTGGAACATAGCAAACCTCTCCGGGGAGGATTCCGCCTGGATTGTTATAATGGCGGAAACAGGGGTTGAAATACGAGGGACCTCCGGGAGCAATAATATTATTGAAGCGGCCAATATCCATTATGTCAAACTCATTGGCTTTGGGATTGCCTCGGCAATCGTCTCCGGAGGGAGTAACGGCGTAAAAATTGGGGGATCGGCGCGGAGTTCGCATGTCATGCTCCAAAATCTGCGCATTCACAATGTGACGGGAAATGGTATCGCTATCTCGGCCGATTCATCGTTGGACATTACAATCGAATCATGCGCGATAGACTCCACGGGCGGAACCGGGATCAACGTGGGCGTGCCGGACGCCGCTTTTGCCTGTTCCGTGACCATCTCCCGCAACTATATCCATCATTGCCCGATCGATCCCGCATCGTCCGGCTATGCGGCAATCAAATACCATGAAGGTTCATATTCGGGCCTCATTGTTGACAACGTGCTTCACGACGTAGGCTCATCGGACAATTGCGGGATCAATGTGTTCAACGGGCGTACCGCTCAGGCCGGCGATATATCCGCGGATGCCAACGTGGTTCGAGGGAATGTGGTATGGAATGCGCGCAGCGAGGGTATATCCGCGAATTCCGATGCAATCATCGAGAACAACATCGTATTCGATGCGGTGCGGGGGATTCACCTACAGCAAAATACGGATGGAACAAGCGGTGTGAGCGGCGCCATAGAAAATTTGCGCGTCATCCACAATACGGTTTTCCGGTGCAGTCAGGTCTGCTTGCTGACATCGGGATGGGAAAACGCATCCTCCACAGTCCTTATGGCAGGCAATGCGCTATATCAGCCTGATGATACGATGAGGGTGCTATCTTCCACCGGTTTTGGGGCTTCTACGGTTGCCGGTAATGTCTACTTCGGTAGCGCAGTTTCCGCAAGCGGTTTTGTTAAAGGGACCGGACTGGCTGATTTCACGGGCGTCACGGCATCCGCAACCATTCCGAACCTTGATTTCCATCCGGCGCAAATGTCACCGTTGATCGATATCACGGCGATTGCCCAGTATCATGCCGCCGCGGATTTTGAAGGCACGGTGCGTCCCGTGAATGATGCGGCCGATGCCGGTGCGTATGAGTTTTTCTATAGTGGCAGTGCGGGTTGGATAATTCAAAAAGGCTTTAAAAAATAGGACAGGAGACCGATGGTTCCGGGTTCCCAATAATTTCCATTGAATAGGAGGAAAAAATGACGACTCGCAGGTTCCTTGGAAATCCGTTGGGTCTGCTGTTCGCCCTGTTGATCGCCGTTCCCGTCTTTGGCCAGGGGAAACTGATGAGCGTTTATCAGAACTTCGACAGCCTGCCTGTTACCGCGGAAAAAGAGATCCCCGGTTCAGGAGCAGGCTGGCTGTATACCTCGCACATCACCAATCCGGACAACAACTACGGCATGACAGTCTACAAACGGGCCGGGTGGCGCAACACTGCCGGATACAAGGGCAACGATAATATCCATGATTATTTCAACATTTATTCATCCTCGGCTTACAACAATCCGCACATGGGGTTCGAGGTTTACGGGTATTTGGAGATCGACGGTAAGCGTGCCGTAAAGGGCAACAGCCTCCGGTTTGCGGTCACGGGTGGAAAGAATTCCACCACCTGTCCTTCATCATCCAATTGCAATGGCAATGGATTACCATTGACGACCAAGGAAGAATATCTGGATTATCTTGCCCAGGGAAAGAATCCCGTGGAAGCGGGCATGAAGGTCGGGGCGCCCTATCTATACTTTATGAACACCAGCCTCCGCAGTGCGACGGTGCCCTTTGAAGGCGCCAAGGGTGCCAACAGGCTGAGCCTGTACGTCCATATTCCGGATGATGTGAGCGTTGGAAACGGCGGCACGGGAATTCCTCCGGCAGCGGCGCTTGATTTGGGCCCCTACAATAACATCGGCGGACACTGGTATAACAGGGTGGTCATTTCCGGCGGGGGATGGGTACATATCATGATGGACGGGCATCCCCAGCATAACAATGCATATTCGAGCGCCGACCGCTATCCGTATCCTTCTTACAGCCTCCGCTGCATGGATACCGCGTATTTCAACACGATGCACAGCATGTATTTCGCTTTCGAGCGCTACGAAGGCATCAGTACGCCGCCGTATTCCGTATGGTTTGATGAGATCGAGTTCAAATACGACAGTCTGCCGCAAAACGACGAAACCATTGCCAACGCGGCCGTTCTGTACAAGTCCGGCACAAAATCCTTTGAAATCGGTTTTAATGACAAATACAAGAACAACCAATACAGCTATTCGAGCTATGAGGTGCGCTATTCCTTTTCACCCATCACTAATGACAATTGGGAAAAAGCCACGCCGGTCATGATCCAGGCGCACAGCGGATTCGGCATCAAACAGAATACCCAAGGCCGCTTTGAAAAATGGTGGCCTTATTATCAAAACGTATGGGCTCCCTTCAAATTGGCGTCATCCGCCGATGAGGCTAGGTTGACTCCGGGCGCCACGATCCACTTTGCCGTCAAGGATATTTCACAGGTCAACGGCGATGGTCCGCAGGCCGTGGACAGCGATTACCGCGGCGCGGGCAAGGGCGGCAGGGATTATCAAAACCAGGGCGCGACATTCGATTATGCAGGCGACAAACCGGTGCTCAAGCTCATCAAGCGGATCGATTATACGGTTCCGGGCGAATTGCCTTCCACCGGGAATTCGGTTTCTTCTCAACCTGACTATAACGATGCTTCTCCTCTTGATGTTCAAGTTTTGGGCTCAGGCCGGGACCTGCATTTTATGGTTTCGCATACGAGCCGGCCCGCCGGGACATTGGAGATTTGGAGCAGTGCCGGAAAAAGGGTGAGCGTCCTTGAGCCTTTGGAGGCAGCCAAAAATGTCCGTCGTTATTGGATTGGAAGGAATCTGTTTGCTCCGGGCGTATATACTGTGCGCCTGAAAAACGGAAAGGACTTTGCCGTCAAGCGCTTTGTGTGGTTGCCCAACTGATTTTGCTGGGAAGAGCTAGGTATTTTCAGAGAATGCATTCTGTAACGCGTCCGGGCCTTGCATTGCTGCTTGCCTGCATGCAGAAGGAAACACCTTCGGGCATTCGCTCGTTGGCGGCCAAAGAGATTCCCTGGCCCGGTCTTCTAGACCTTGCCCAGCGCCATAAGTTAACACCGCTGCTCTACTGGTGCCTGAAAAAGGCGGACTGCCTGGACCGGGTTTCCCCGCCGGAGGCAAGCCGGCTTCTGGCCGACTATCATTTCACGCTGGTACGCAACCTTCGTCTGCGCGAAACCTACGACGAGGTGTCGGCGCATCTTTCAAAGGCTGGAATCATCCATTGTCCCTTGCGCGGAATCGATTGGGCCTTCTCCCTGTATGAAAGCCCCGGCCTTCGGCCCATGAGCGATATCGACCTGCTGGTGGCGCCGGAATCGAAGACCAGGTCACGAGAGGTGTTGGAGAAGGCTGGATTTCGCCATCAGCAACGTGAACGATTCACTCCCCATCACGATATCGTTTCCCGGGATGGCCATATGGTTGAGGTACATTTTCGGATCACCGACGAAGCGGTTGTTTCACTAATTCCCAATTTTCGGGTTTCGCCTCAGGCCCCCGCTTCATTGCCCAATCTGCAGCGGCCTTTGGCCGCGCTCCATTACTGGATGAAGCCCGAATCATGCGCTCTGTGGATTTCCGATTACCTGCGCCTGCCGACCGTATCGGCCGTCTCGCTTACCGCCGGAGCGCGGTTGTTGATGCAGAGAACCGAACGCGTGATCGAGGCCGCGAGGACCGGCAACTACACTCCTTTGTTTTTCTCGGCTGGAAGGCCGTATTTCTTCTGGGCCCGTCTGCTTGGGGGCTGCTTTCTCCGGAGCGCGATAGGCCATCCCTCCGCAGTTCTCAGGATCGGAGCCATGATGATTCGGTGGCAGCGTCGTCGCCTGGATGTTTTGCTGTGGCGAAAAAAGCGTCGAAAGGCGGACTACCGTTAGGATCCCGTTTTAACTTATTTTACTGGTATACGGCCGGAAGGCGATTCCGGCCGACTTTATTAAAGGACGAAAAATGGACCATTCTTTTATTCCTACAACGCGGGACGGCTTGGAGAAAGCCAAAGAGGAATTGGCACGGCTCAAACGCGAAGAACGGCCCAAGGCAATCGAGGCGATTGCCACGGCCCGTTCCCACGGCGACCTGACCGAAAATGCCGAATACGATGCGGCCAAGGAGAACCAGGAAGCCCTGGAAAACCGGATCGCTGACATGGAAGAAAAAATTCAGCGCGCCCGCATCATCGAGGCCAGGGCCGACGAAATTGTCTTTGGCGCGTTTGTGAAAGTGCAGGAAGTGGGCTCGGATGATATCGAGGAATACCAACTGGTGGGACCCGAGGAAACCGACCCGTTGAAGGGCAAGATGTCCACACATTCCCCCATGGGCAAGGCTTTTCTGCGCCGGAAGAAGGGCGATGTGGTGGAAGTGATCGCCCCCAACGGAACGATCAAAATGAAGATCCTCGACTTTTGGTACAAATAGGAAGGCCGGTCTTCCAAAGAATTTTCGAGGAGGGCATTCCGTGGGTTCCGAACGAATGTACTACACCATGCCGGACGGCACGATCAAACAGATCAACCCATTCACCGGCACCGAGGTGTGGGTCGTACCCAGCCGGATCAACCGCTTGTCTTTGGATGAGCCCGCCTCCGAAGCGAAACCCCTCGAGATCCATGAACCCGAAGATCATTGTCCCTTCTGCCTGGCCCGCGCCCTTGAAGTCCCTCCCGAAAAAGAGCGGCTTGTCCTCCAGGGGGGACAGTATGAAGTCCTCCAGCACGTTCCTGCCGAAGCGCTGCAGGAAACCCGGCCTGTTTTTCGCCGTGTGCCCAACCTGTTCGAGATCGTCACCATGGACTATTGGGAGAAGAACCACGGCTACACGATCTCCGGCCATAACCTGAAATGGCAGGACGAGTATCTGGGGTCCCCCCGGGGGCGGGAGCATGTTCTGGCCATGGTCGATCACAAGATGCGCACCATGGGGAAAGCCGCCAGAGATATCGAGGCCCTGCCCGAGGAAGCAAAGCTGGCCATGGCCAAAGCCTTTTTCGCCGGAAGCCACGAGATCATTATCCCTAGCCGCCATTACCGGGCCGACGCGCAAAAGGTGTCGGACCTTTATTCCGCCGGGGAGATGACCCCCGACGAGCACTTTCAATACATGAAGTTCACGATCCGCGCCATGAACGACATCTACGAGAAAAACCGCTATGTGCGCTACATTTCGGTTTTTCAAAACTGGCTGAGCGCAGCCGGCGCCAGCTTCGAACACCTCCATAAGCAGATGGTGGGCCTAGACGAATGGGGCTTGTCGGTTGAGAAAGAGGTAGAGCTTCTTCAGCAAAACGGCAATATCTACAACGAAAAAGTCGTGAACTTCGCCTGCTATCACAATTTTGTGGTGGCGGAAAACGATTATGCCATCGCCTTCTCCGATATGGGTCATCGCTACCCGTCCCTGGCCGTTTACAGCAAGAGCCGTCACGGCCGGCCCGGCGAACACACCGACCAAGAATTGCGTGGTTTCAGCGACCTGGTCCATGCCTGCCATGCCGCGTCCGGAAGCCAGACCAGCTGCAATGAGGAGTGGTACTATGCGCCGCGCGACGCCTACCACGTCATGCCCTGGCACATCCTGGTGAAATGGCGGATCACGACCCATGCAGGATTCGAAGGCGGAACGCGTATCTACATCAATCCCACGTCTCCCCGCCATCTGCGGGACCGGATCGTTCCGCGCTTATACGACCTGCGCGACCGGGGGAGGGTGGCGGAATTCAAGATCGCGGAAGAATGCGGGGCCAAGCCGAATTGCCTTCTCTACAATCGAAGCTGAGGAATGCATGAGCTCGGGCGCATCCGGGCGGAGGTCGCATGAATACCAGAAAAGTCGTTCTGTTCCTTCTTTCAATTGTGGGCGCGGCAGCGGTTTTCTGCTTTGGGGTGGGAATCGGGCGGGGAGAAATCGGCATTGTGAGAATTCAAAACAAGACGGAACAGGAAATTACCTCGGGCAAGCTCTTTTTCGATCAGGGAATGCTTCTTTTCGACGGCATTAAGCCGGGCAAGACACGATCTGTCCGGTTGCACCTGGATCAGGATACCCAAAGCAAGATCGTGGTCTACCTGAAGAATGGCATCGTGCTGGAATCCCATGATTCAAAACTCCAGCCCGGCCGCCGCCTTCGGCATACCGTTACCCCCAGCGAAATTCAATCAGGTGATTAGAGCGGATTTCGGCCGAATGGCCTAAACGCCTACAGTCTATTCCCCTACTTTGCGATCTTGTTTCCCTGCATTAAAAACTGAGTGGTCTGAAAGACGGAGAAGGCGTATTTTCGCATTGCGCTGACCTTGTCCGGACGCGAAAGGCCGTGGTCGGCGGGATCGCGCTGCGTGTAGCGATAGAGTCTTGGCATTCCATCCTCGGCAATGACCAGAAGGTCTTCTTGATCGACGCAGCCCAGAACATTATCCGAGTTGAAGCAGATGAAAGGTCTTCGGGAATGAAACAGGTCAATTCCCATTGTCCGGTTTTCGAACGGCAGGCCCAGAAAGCCAAGGACGCTTGGATAAATATCGATCTGGCCTCCAATGGCACCGCTCCGCTCGCCGGCTGATTTCAGACCCGGCGCGAAGAATAGAAGCGGGATGTGGTGATACGACAGCGAGATCGGATATGGCGAATCATAGCTCGTGCCGTGGTCCCCGGTTAAAACGAAAATGGTCCGGTGGAACCATTCCTGTTTTGCGGCGGAGTCGAGAAACCGGCCCAGTGCCCAATCGGAATACTCGATCAATTGGTGCCGGAGATCGCGGGAGCGCGGCGCAAAATCGATCCCGGGCGGAATGATGTAAGGGCCGTGGTTGCTTCCGGTGAGAAAAACGGCCAGGAAACGGCCGCGGCCGGAAAGCTCGTTGAGAATCGGGACCGAGTACTCAAACAGAAAATGATCGGGAACTCCCAACGTGCTTAGAACCCGGCTTGAAGGGTAGTCTTTCTGCGAGACGATGCGATCAAAGCCATTGGCCCGGAGGAATCCGCCAATATTGTCGAACTGGTCGTCGTGGGTCGTGAAGTAGGCCGACGCATACGCAAAGGTCTTCAGGTCCCGGGCCAGCCCGGTGTATCGCACGGTGTTGCCCAGGTTCATGGGGTGCTGTTTTTTGAGAGTGGGGAAGCCGAAGAGGGTCGAGAAGACCCCGCTGTACGTATGGATCCCCGCGGAATAGACCGAGTCGAAGGCAAAGGATTTCTCCGCGATTCTGTCCAGGTTCGGAGTCAGCGAATCGGGATTGCCGTACCGGGACAGGTTTTGGGCCGACATGCTCTCCATGAGAACTATGACCACGTTGAGATCCTGCCGGGTTCCGGCCGGCTTGTTCCGGCGGGCGATGGAAAATGTTTCCGGTTGATGGGACGCCAGCCCAAGATCGCGGCGCACATTGGAAAGGGCCTCGGCATCCTCCATCAACCGCAACGTTTTGTTCTCCTCTTTGCCGTCGTTGAGAAGAGCCGTGCCCAAGGTATAGACCGGATTGAGCCCGAGTTGATTGATGAAAGAGTAGTTGGAGATGAAGGCCGTACCCACGCAGATCGGGGCCTTTATGGCGACCCGGCCCCGGATACCCACGAAAAGCGAGAACAGGACAATCACCCAGACGAGGACCCGCATCGCAGGAGTGCGGGACGGCCATGCAGGCGCGCTTTCGCCGAGGATCCTACCGGATCGGATAAGGCACACCCGAAACACGAACAGCAGCGCAAGGAACAATACCCCGTAGATCCAATAGGAGATTTCCCCTAATACCATGCGGAACATGAACCGCGGGAAGGCTATCCACGTAAGAATCGCCGAAGTGAGCCGGAACGAGTAGGTGCTGAAAAACGGGATATCGATGCTGCAGATCAAAAATGCCGCGGAGTAAAAAAGGCCCAGGTATATAATAACGGCGGTATGCAGAAATCGGTGTCCCCATCGCAGAATCGATGGAAGGGATAGAACAATGGCCGGCAGGGCCAGAATGTAGCCCGAAATGACCGTGTCGAACCGCCAGCCCATGACCAGAGCGCCCAGGAGAAGTTCCGCGCGGTTTTGGGGAATGGCCGCCAGCGCGTCATAATTCACAGCCAGAAGCACGAATCGAAAGACCGCGAAGAAGCAGAGCCCCAGCAGGTAGATCGCGCAAAGAAAGCGGACCTCCCGGGGAAGCCATTGTGCGGATCGGTGCAATGAAAAGGATGTCAGACAAGCTCCTGGCGCATTTCCGCCCGCCGGGCCGTTCCCGAAGTCTCAGGCAGTCGGAGCGCTTCGTCTAGCCAACGTCGCTTCTTGAAAAGTATTTTTTCGGAACACCGGTTTGCGAGGACAAATGCCCATTCGCTTCGAGGAAAGAAACTGCAACTTCTGCGGATCGAGCCGCAGGGCATTCGCCTTCTCCTATCGGAAGGGAAAGTTCACTTTGGTCCGCTGCAACGATTGCGGGTTCTATTACCTCTTTCCAATGCCCGTGCTCGACGAGGCCGCTGTCGATCATACGTATGGAGATCAATCCACATACAGCTTCACTCCGGTATTTAAAAACGATGTTCTGGATCCTGCCGTGCGCAGGCAACTGGAAATGGATTTTCGCCATGTCCTGCGCTTCAAGTCAGCGGGAAAATTGCTGGAGGTGGGGTGCTGCGAAGGCGACGCCCTGCTTTTTGCCGGGAAGCTTGGGTTCCAATGCCAGGGCGTGGAATTCACGCCGCGGTTTGCCGGCTACTGCCGGGATACCCTCAAGCTGAATGTGGCGCAGGGCTCATTGACCGATCAGCATCTGCCCTCTGACAGTTTCGATGTGGTGATGTATCGCATGGTCCTGGAACACACCCCCTGGCCTCATGAGGAACTGCAGGAGGCCCGGCGGATTTTGAAACCGGACGGGATTCTGTTCCTGTCAATCCCCAATGACGGCGGTCTCGAAACGCGCTTGCAGAGGCGGTGGAACCTGATCCGGGAGCGATTCCGCTGGACGCGGGATGCGGACGAAAGCGATCCCTACTGGACTCCGCACCACCCCGTGGGTTTTTCGAAGCGGTCAATCGATTTTATCTGCCGGAGATTGGGATTTCGAATCGAGTACCTGCGGACCTATTCGAATCCCAGGAATCACTCCACGATTGGCCTGCGGGTGATGGACTTTTATCATGCCTTTCTTCAAGGCAACAAATTCCGGATCATCTTGCGGAAGATCGCCGGTCCCCGGCGCAAGCGGCCTAAATCGAATCAGAGGTCTTGAGCGGGCTTTGGCTGGCGGAGCGCGATCAGAAAAAGCAGTGCAATTCCCACGGTAATGCACGAGTCGGCAACGTTGTAAACCGGCCATCGCAGCCGCTCGTTGATTCCCATGTCGATGAAGTCCACCACCATGCCCCGGCTTAAGCGGTCCAGCAGATTGCCTGCGGCCCCGCCAATAATTAGGGTCAGCCCCAGCAGATTATGCCAGCGCTGGTCAGGGGTTAAAATGTAATAGGTAAGCAGAAAAATGGTCGCCAGCAGCATGAACCCGGTAATGATCTGGGGTATTGGCAGGTTCGGCAGAGCTTCGTGGGGTTTGAGGCCAAAGGCCATACCTTTGTTGTAAACAAATGTGATGCGGATGTGGCCGTCCCACACCTCGATCGATTGGTTGGGAACCATTCGCGCCTCGACAAGCCGTTTGGTGATCTGGTCGGCCACAAGCGAGAGGAACACAACCAGAAGCAGGAAGATGATTTTGCGCCGGGTGATGATAGCTGTCATTTTAGTAAAAGTAGCTCATTTGCAGGGGACTTCGCCAGGCTTTTGGGGTAGATATATGCGTTAACGCATGTATGCGGGGATGCGTGAAAACAAAACGAAGTCCGGGGCGGTTATTGACGACGTTTGGCGCACAACGCATTTACGCATCTGTGCACTTACGCACGCTCTCATCAACCCTATCCACGCATTCACGCATCCACCCCGTCTAGCCCAGCAGCTTCATCACGTGCCAAAGAAGCCGGGGTCGTCGCGCGAACACGGGCACAAACACTCCGGCCAGAGAAGCGACCTGCCCCGCACTGCGTGATTGGATTTTCCGGGCAATGCGGTCGATCTCGGCGTCGTTCAATTGGAGCAGCGCTTCCTTGAGGTGGTACGAGCGTTTCTGCTGTTTTCCCAGTTTGCTCTTCCATTGCTTCACATAGGCGCCAAGGCGCCGGGCCGAAAGGTCTCCGGCTTTCAGCGCTTCGGCCCCGGCCTCGCCAGCCCAGTAGCCGGCCGAAAGCGCGTACGACATTCCGCCTCCATTGAGGCAATTCACCTGCCGGGCCGCATCGCCGGCCAGAAGAATTCCGTCGCCGACCGGGACATCCAGACCCATTCCCACCGGAACGCCGCCTACGGTTCGGCGAAGGATGCGCGCCTTGGGAAATCGTTCCGCAACAAACCGATCCAGCGCGACGATCGGTCTGCACTCTTTGGATTTTTGCGCGAGAACGCCAAGCCCCACATTGGCTCGGCCCGGCCCCTTGGGAAAAACCCAGGCATAGCCGCCGGGCGCTCTGCGTTGGCCCGTGTAGAAGGTGCAGCAGTCCGGATCGACCTCAACGCCCTCCAGCAGATATTGCGCGCAGGTTTCCAGATCGTCCAGCGCAACGGTCCGGCACAAACCCGCCAGCCGGCCCACCCGGCCGTCCACGCCATCGGCGCCGATGAGCAACTGCGTGTTGAGTTCAATCTCATTTGTGTCTTGGCGGACCCCAACAAGCCAGCCCTGGGAAGCGCGCGCGATGCTATGGACCGTTGTCCGGCTTACAAGGGCCGCACCCGCATCCTTGGCCTGGCAGGCCAGATCGAAATCGAACCGCTCGCGGTCAAGGAT
Source organism: uncultured Fibrobacterota bacterium (assembly GCA_964455935.1). GTDB lineage: Bacteria > Fibrobacterota > CAYVZU01 > CAYVZU01 > CAYVZU01 > CAYVZU01. The sequence goes on along the minus strand of CAYVZU010000094.1, from coordinate 4,432 downwards.
GTAGGCGTCCTCGATTTTTTCGACCTGGACAGAGGTGTCCGAAGGGGAGACAAACAAGGCGCGCCGGATACACGAACTGATCCACTCCGGTCTGGGTTCGAGACCCGCGGCACGAAGACCCCGACCGCCGATGCCTTCCCCGCAGCGCACGGGCATGCCCGGCCGTTCATTGCGGTCTACCATCAGCGTATCAATGCCGGCCCGGGCCAAAGCCAAAGCGGCCCGCGACCCGGCGGGGCCCGCGCCCACAACAAGGGCTTGAACGGTTTTCTTCATGATTTTCCGGCGGAGGCCTTTTTGTTCACCTGTTTGGGTACGCCGATAGGGCAAACCCAGATGCAGCGAAGACATTCGACACATTTCTGCGTATCAACGTGGATGTCCTTGTAGTAGAGGTCGATGGCATCGGGCTCACAGACCGCCACGCACGTGCCACAGTGATCGCAAAGCTGTTTGTCGATCACGATCATATCAACCTCCCAGTTTTTTTAAAAGTCTTTTTGCGTTTTTGGTTACGGCTTTTCCTTGCTCATCCGGGCCGGCCGACTCCAACGCCAGGCCGCAGAACGTCCGGGCTTCCTGCTGTGCGCCGGTTTCGAATGCGCACGCCGCCAATTTGTAGCTACAGAGCGCAATCTGCCATTTCGCCAATCCGGGAACGCCCGTAAGCAGCGGCCGCAGATCGCCGTAGAGAACCGCGGCTTTAGACCATTGCCGGTTTTCGAAATAACCGTTGGCCAGGGTCCAGCGCGCGGGGCGGTTCGCCGGCAGGCGGGCCACCAGGTCGCGGTAAAGAGCCTCGGCCCGGTCCCAATCTTTTTCGCGCACATAAATGCCCAACAGCGTCTGGGCCGCGGCCGCATTGGAGAACAGGGCGTGTTCCCGGCAGATCTCGAGTTTTCGGATTCCCTCGGCTTTCCCGCCCGCTTCGCGCCAGAAGAGGATCACGCGGAGTTTGCGTTCGAGTTCTCCTTTGACATAGTCGTATAGACCCTGGTAGAGAAAGCAGTCGGCCATGGGCGGATTGCGGCGGGCCGCCACATCAAAGGCGTCCAAGGCATCCATGCCAATCCGCGAACCTTTCCAGTATTTCCCCTTTCGCAGCTGATGAGACGCCAGCGTGGCCCGGGCCGCGCCCCGGACATAAAAGACCCAGGCCGAGTCACAGTCCGGCCGCGCGCCGGCGGAATCGGTCAAGCTGATGATTCGGGCCAGTTCGGATTCAAACGAGGCGCCCGGAGAGGTGTCCTCGAAATCCAGCATGCGGAGCCCGGTGATGCTGGCCTTGAGCAGCAGAGCAAGCGGGTCCCGCGGGTTCCGGGCCAGGTAGGTATTGAACAGGGCGAAGCTCGAATCGTATTCCTGGCGTTCGCCGGCGCTTAAGGCCGCTTGCAGGGCGCTTATCTGCTGGGGAGTCGGTGCCGCCTGCAAGCGGACAGTGGAAATCAATACCAATAGGCCGAATAGCATTTTCCGCGCCAGGAACGGAACTCCCGCCTTCAACAATCCAAGCACGGCGCGCGCCTCCGACAGGGTCCCTTTGTGTTTGGGCAGGGCTTTTCGCGTACGCTGAAACAGCTCTTCGGTTTCTTTGTCATTGCAGGCAAACAAAATTTTGCGCGCCCACAGCTCCCGCCGGAAGCCCCAGCCAAATCGCCGGCGGAAATTTTTGGAGTATGTCGATAAGCCGCTCCGTTCGCCCTGAAGCCAGCGTCCGATGGCCGGCGCGGCCAAAAGCGCGGCATGCAGCGCATTGAGAATTCCCCCGGCCGAAAGCGGATAGGCCATTGCGGCGGCATCGCCCACCAGCAGGCTGGCTTTTCCCGCTAGTTTGCGATCGAACCCGTTGACCGGGATCGCGCCATAGACGATCGGCTCGGATTCGGGAACAGTAAGACCTTTCTGCGCCAGAAACGCGCGGAGCAAATGATCCATGCGCTGGCGGTCGGCGGACGCCAGCACACCCACGCCAATATTATGCTTGCCCTCCACGCCCGGAAAAATCCAGGCGTACCCGTGTTTGGCGAACCGGGGTCCCACAAAAAAATACAGGGCATTGCGCTCATATCCTCGTAAGTGATAATGCACCTGCGCGGTGGTGCAAAGCTCCGCGGGTTTGCGTTTGGGGTGAATGCCCGCCCAGAGGGCGACGCGCGATTCCACCCCGTCGGCCCCCACCAGGAACCGGGAGGTGTACCGGGTTTGGCGGCCGGATTCCATGCAAAGAACGGTCCAGCGTTTGTCGAAATTGGCGGCAATGGCGCAACAGTCGAGTTGAAGCCGCGCCCCGCCCACGGAGGCCCGTTCGGCCAACTTGCGCTCCAAAGCGGTGCGATCCACAGCCCAGCCCAACCCCGGCCGCACAATGCTGTATTGCGTATTGGCCGGCGATTCCACAATGATCGAGCCAATCTCCGATTCGACCCAGTTGAGGTCAAACGGGATTTCCAGGGGCCAATCAGCGGCCGGACCAAAGGCTTCGCCGCAGCGGATGGGGCGAATGCCGATCACCGGCCGCTTGTCGAGAACCCGCACCAAAACACCGGTCCGGGCAAGCTGCTCGGCCAGAACCAGACCGGCGGGTCCGCCCCCGACAATTAGAACATCACTGTGCGCCGATTCGATTTGGATCTCCTTTCGTCGCCGGCCAAGCCGGAAAAAAGACCGGGTTATGGCATCAATACAATTCTTAGTGCCCCGCCTGCGGGTATCTGACCCGGTGCGCCTTCCAGAAATAAAGACGTGTCAAAAAGAAGACGGCAATGGAAATCAGAAGCAGCGGAGCGCACAGAAGCAGGGCAATCAAAACCAAAACTCCGCCGCCGACCTGGTAGGCGGCATACCCGTTCTCGCGCACGGGTCTTTGGGCCAGGCGCGCAAAGAACGGAATGGAAAGAAAGCCGACAAACACGGCAATCGGCGAACGCAGCCACCATGCAAACAGAATGGCGGCGGTTAGTGCAGCCAGGCCAATGAAGGCCGTGTTGCGGATTCCAAAACGTACGGCTGTCGTGATTTTCCCGTCGGCTACGTCGCCGGGAAGATCGGGAACCGTGGAAGCCACGGAGCCAGCGATCATCAGAAAAAAATACGGCAGCCCGGCAAGAAGAGCCTGTGTCGAAAATCCGCCCCCGGCAGCGCACCATCCAAGGCCGAATGTAATCAGCCCGTAGCCGACTGCATTCGACAGAAAATCAAGAACCGGCACGCCCGACCAGCGAAATGGTTTCATGCTGTAGAGAAAACCAAGGGCAATTGCCGCGGAAAACAGAATGCCGTATTCAAGACCCAGGATCCAGGAAAAAGCGGCTGCCGCCGCAATCATCGCGCCGGTCATCCCAATTGCCGGCCGCAAGCCCACGATGCCCCGCGCCAACAACGGGAAGCCCGGATTTTTCCGGTCCGTTTCGAGGTCGGAGATCTGGTTGACGATATGCACGGCCCCCATGAGCAGCGAAAAGGCGAACAACACAAGCCCGGCTCGCGGCGGGAAAGCCCAGACCCAATGGAGTGAAACCCACGGCAGGGCAATCGTGCCCAATGCGCCGGGCGAGGCGCGGCCCAAAGCCTCAAGGTAGCCAAGAACGAAATAGGCCCACACGGGAACCAGGAGCATTGGTCGGGTGAGAAACAGGAGGTCCGCGATTCTTCGCATGAACTTACTCCGCGCCAAAGGCGGGATATCGCTTGCCAAACCGTTTTTGATAGTACAGGCGCGATCCCAGGAACGTGACTGCAATGAGACCCCCGTACCAGGGGGCCAGGGGAATAAGGCAAATCGTAAAAAGGAACACAGGTATTTTCATAGCCCGGAACAGGGCGGTTCGGCCGGGCCGGAACGCCTGTGCAACATAGAAGGGGAAGGAAACCGCTGCTGTCGTCAACAAAACCCAGCGAAGCGGACCAATCCAGAAACTCAACGCGAGACAGGCGGCCTCCAAAAGCAGGGCCACCAGACTGGTGGCGCGCTCCCCAAGCACAACGGCCATTGTCTGCTTTCCGGTGTTGCGGTCCCCCTCGGCATCCAGAACGGCCGCACACAGGTAAACCGCGCCATTGGCCAGCGATACGGCCAGACCCGGAATCAGCATGGAGCGGTCGAAGGCTGCGGAAGACAGCCATCCCGCGGAAAAGGTGAGAAAACCGTGCCCGGCCATGTTTGCCAGCAGGCCTCCGAAGGGCCGGTCTTTCAGTTTCAGGGGCCGGCAGTTATAGAAGAAGCCCACAAGCGCGCTAAGGGCAAACACAACTCCAAGAAAGGCGTCAAAGCGGAACGCGACGACCAGCGGAACGGCCAACGATAACAGGGCCATGGCCCATGCCGCGGGCAGCTTCACAATGCGCCGGGGAAGAAGAAAAAGCTTGTTGTTGAGCGCATCGCTCTCGATATCGAAGATCTGGTTAATAATGTAGATGCCGCCCACCAGAAAAG
>CAYVZU010000093.1:0-15810 GCA_964455935.1 uncultured Fibrobacterota bacterium | reverse complement strand
ATCGCCATTCCCCTTGTGGCGGACATTCATTTTCGCCACGAGCTGGCCCTGATCGCTCTGGCGGAAGGTATCGACAAGCTGCGGATCAACCCGGGCAACATCGGCTCGCGCAAGAATGTGGAGATTGTGGTGGCGGCGGCCCGTTCGCGCAACGTGCCCATCCGCATCGGCGTGAATTCCGGCTCGGTCGAAAAAGACCTGGCGGCGCGCCATGGCGGACCCACGGCCGATGCCATGGTCGAGAGCGCCTTGCGCCACATTGCCTTTCTGGAAGAACTGGATTACCGGAATATTGTCATCTCGTTGAAAGCCGCCGACGTTCGTACAACCTTGGCCGCGTACCGTCGCATGGCGTCCGAGCGTGACTATCCTCTTCATCTGGGCATCACCGAGGCCGGGACCCGGTGGTCGGGTTCAATCTACTCGGCGGTTGGTATTGGCGCCCTGCTGGCCGAAGGGATCGGCGACACGCTTCGCGTTTCTCTCACCGCCGATCCGGTCGAAGAGCTGCCGGTCGCCTGGGAAATCCTCAAGTCGCTGGATCTGCGAAGCCGGGGGCCGCGCCTGGTTTCGTGTCCCACCTGCGGACGCACCAAGGTCAATCTTATCGCCATTGCCGAAGAAGTCGAGCGCCGGCTGCGCTCCGTAAAGGTTCCGCTGAAGGTCGCCGTAATGGGCTGCGAAGTCAATGGGCCGGGCGAAGCCGCCGAGGCGGATGTGGGCGTGGCCTGCGGGCCTGGATGCGGCTGGATCTTTAAGAAAGGCCAAAAGCAATACCGGGTCGAAGAGGCCCAGATCTTCGACACTCTCATTCGCGAGGTCGAGCAGCTGGCCAAGGCGGGCGCGCCCCGTTGATTTTGCCTGCTTCGTCTTGGTCTTGGGGTTCTGCCAAGCGCATAACCACTGGTCTATTTACAAATGGCTTGCGAAAGAATACATTTGTTGATTCGGATTACTTTTAGCGGTAAAACACCATGAATCTGTCACTTAGGCGCAAAAGACTCCTTCTGGTCGACGATAACGAGGAGCACTTGTTTCTCATGTCGCAGGCCCTTTGGGCCCAGGGATTCGAGAATATCGTTTTGGCCAAGAGCGGGGCCGAAGCCCTGGGAATCCTTTCCGGCCGGAAGATGGATGCCATTCTGCTGGATCTTATCATGCCGGACATGAACGGAATCGAGACGTGCCGCGCCATTCGCGCGGGGCCGCGCACGCGCGAGGTTCCTGTGATCTTTATTTCCAACGCTTACGAATCGAAGGTCATCGACCAGTGCTTCGAGGTGGGCGGAACGGGTTTTATTCGCAAGCCCTTCGAGGGCGGCGAAATCGCCTCCAAGCTGCTGACGGTTTTCTCCCTGAATACCTTGTGCAAACAGCTCAAGACCGATTTGAGCCACACAACCGAAAAATTGCGCGAAATCGTGAAGTTGATCGAGAACACCGACGCCATTGCCCACGATTTTTTGGGGGTTCTCTCGGCCATGAGTGGGCTGGTGAGCCAAATGCGGTCCACCATTCCGCCCGGACTAAAATCATGGGAAACCACGGAGAAAATCTTTAAGGCAAGCCGCCGGTCCGAGGAACTGGCCGAGAAGCTACTGCACTATTCCGAGCTTGTTAAAAACCTGAAGCAGTTTGGGGCGATTAAAGAAATTCTTCTGCTGGATCCGGAACCTCAAGCATAGCGCGCGCAACACGCGTTCCGGCGATCATTCCGGTTTTTTCCGCTTCAGGCTTCCCGCATATATCGAGTACTTCTGAAACTTGCATTCGAGCGGACCATTGTGGAGCGTAAGCTTGCGCGAAGCATGCAGCCCCACATGCTTGAGCGCCTCTTTGTTTGCGCTGAGTATCCAGACGTCGTAGCCCATGAAATTGTGTTTGAGCCGGGTCCCGATCTCCCCGTAGAATTCACCTAGCCGGTCCTGGTTGAGCCGCAGACCATAGGGTGGATTGGTGATTATCACACCCTGGGGCCAAGGCGGTGGAAGTTCCTCAAACGCCTTGACCTGAAACTGAACTCCGGCGCCCAGACCGGCCCGGCCGGCGTTTCTGCGGGCAATATCGATGTTTCCGGCGGAAATATCCGATCCGGCAATCTCCGCTTTGGGCGCGTGAACCCGCGCGCGAGCCTGCTGTTCCAGGCCGGCCCATAAGCCCGCATCGAAGTCTTTCCAATGCATGAAACCGAACTGCCCGCGTCCCAGTTGAGGCGCGGCGTCGGCGGCCAAAAGGCCGGCCTCGATCACCAGCGTTCCCGAGCCGCACAAGGGATCGAGAAACGGCTGTTCCGGTTTCCACCCCGAAAGCAGGATCATGCCCGCAGCAAGCACCTCGTTGAGAGGCGCTTTTCCCGCTTCCAAACGGTATCCCCGCAGATGCAGCGATGCGCCGGAGCTGTCGAGAAAAAGATGACAGTGGTCTTCGAAGACATGGATATAGATCCGTAATCGGGGATTTTCTACATCCACCGAGGGCCGGCTCCCGAATCGGTTCCGGAACTGGTCCACAATTGCGTCTTTGACCTTGAGGCTCACAAAGTTGGGATGATTGAAATAGGGTGACCGGACCGAGCTCTCCACAGCGAGCGTGCCGCGCACATCCAGGTAGTCGCTCCAATTGACCTGCGCGACGCCATCATAGAGGGCCTGCGCGTCCGCGGCCCGGAAATTGTGGATCGGTTTCAGCACACGCAAGGCCGTGCGCAAATTAAGGTTGGCGGAGTACATTAGAGCCTTATCGCCCTGAAACCGCACCGCGCGCGTGTGCAAAGAGATTTCCTGGCCGCCCAAAGTCTGAAGTTCGTCCGCCAGCACACCCTCCAGCCCGGCCATGGTCGTTGCCACAAATGAAGCGGGGTATTGGCTGTCCTTCTTGGAGTGGTGCTGTGCCATTTTCATTGGACCAGAAACATAACAAAATGGGAGCCATTAATGCGGTTTTCCTTTCCGGTCCGGAAATTGCAGAGAGGATGGGGGAGCCCAGGCTCGCTTCAGCCGCGTTTTGTGATGCTTGGCTTCCCGCTGTTTCTCGAAAATTCACCGCCGTTAAGCAAGGTTCCGCCCGTTTCAATCCTCACCGGTTTGTCGCCCCGGTGCGCCATCTTTGCGGGCTCTGCAAAAAACGAATGAAAGGACATGAAACCGCGGAGTTCACCTTAATGTGGTTTGATTGTCTGGCATTACCATCCTGACTTAAAGGGGGGTTCATGCTTGGCCAATACGCGGCATTGGAGCTTGTTTTCCTTAGATCAGACCCCCGGCGCAGCCCAGTCTGGGTCCGGATTAAGACCACGACTGCATCCGCGATCCTCGTTTGTGTTCTTCTGTTTCTCGTTGCCGTTGGCTACTGGGGCGCAAAGAGTTGGAGCAACCGCAAGTGGATGGAAGCGATGCGCCGGCACGCGTTGCTCAAGGCCGATCTGGTCCGTTTGCGCCTGGATCTGGCCGATATGCGGGCCGCGCTGACATCCGCGCGCGAAACCCATGACCTTGCCATTATTGTCTTCGGATTGCGACCGGTCGATACAGCGGCACGGCAAGCTGGAATTGGGGGTCCGCATATTCCATTTGGGTTGAACGGCCGCATTCAGGAACTGACCCGGCAGGTTCTGTTTGAAATGGATGCAATGAGGCAGACCCGGACAGCCGCCCAACGCGTACTAAACCGCCATATGCCCAATCGGGCGCCGGTGGACGGGGTCATTACGTCCCGCTTTGGGATGCGCCGTCACCCGCTCCTCAATGGCCGATTCTTCCACCGCGGTATCGATATCTCGGCGGCTCACGGCACTCTGGTCAAGGCGCCGGCCGCCGGGTGGGTTGTGGCGGTCGGCTATTCGCTTAATGCCGGCCGATTCGTGAAAGTGAGCCACGGGTTCGGATACGCAAGTATCTACAAGCATCTCGATCGGGTGCTTCTGGCGGTTGGACAAAGGGTTTCCAAGGGACAACCCTTGGCAATGCTTGGCAACACCGGCCTTTCCACCGGACCGCACCTGCACTATGAGGTGCTCCGTGCCGGACGTCCGCTGAATCCGGAGCCACTGCTATCGAAGCCAGGACGATAGCATGGCACAGCTTTCACCAAGACTTTCATTTGGCAGCAGAATGCAAAAGTGCTTTTCACCTCTTGACAAATTCCTCATTTTGCATTAAATTTATTGAACAATGAATCCGAAAGCCCTAATCCTTCGTTCCATTCTGGTACTTGGAAACAAGGAGCGGGGCTTCGTGCGCGAATAAACGCGACAAAACACGAAACAAAAAAAGCCCCGCTCTGAAAAGAGCGGGGCTTTTTTCGTTTATAGCCGCATGAAGACAGACAGCGGCCGAATCTATGAAGAAACCCGAGGGACCCAGCCGGGCACGGCGACGTGCTCGACTGGGTCCCTCGGGCCGAACCAAACGCGGGGGGCCTCACAGGCCCCCCGAAAGGGGTACAGTTGACTGAACTTTCCGGGATTAGGTATCTTGTTCGATCTATTTAGACGAAAATAAATGTGAAGCTGAAAGGATCTTTCCCCTATGAAAAGTGACGCAGTCAAGAAAGGCCTTGAGCGAACACCCCATCGCTCCCTAATGTTTGCGACGGGCATGACGCGCAAATCCATGGACCGGCCGCTCATTGGAGTGGCAACCAGCTTTTCCGACCTTGTGCCAGGCCACATCGGCATGCGCGAGCTCGAACGATGGATCGAAAAGGGAATCCATTCCGGCGGGGGTTATGCCGCGTTCTTTGGCGTGCCGGCTGTGTGCGATGGCATTGCCATGGGTCACAAGGGCATGCACTACTCCTTGCCCAGCCGCGAACTGATCGCCGATTGTGTCGAGACGATGGCGCAGGCCAACTGCTACGATGGCATGGTGCTCCTTACGGATTGCGACAAAATCACGCCAGGCATGCTGATGGCCGCGATGCGCGTGGATATTCCCTGCATTGTCGTGACGGCGGGGCCCATGCTGGCCGGCATGTATCGCAAAGCGAAACGCGATCTGGTGCGCGACACCTTCGAACCCGTAGGTCTTGTCAAAGCCGGAAAAATGGCACAGGCAGAGCTCGATTGTCTGGAGATGGAGGCCTGCCCTGGCCCGGGTTCCTGCGCGGGTTTGTTCACGGCCAACACCATGGCCTGTCTGACCGAAGCCCTTGGCCTTTCTTTGATTGGATGCGGCACCGCGCTGGCGGGGCAGGGCAAGAAACGCCGGATCGCCATGGACAGCGGAGAGAGAATCGTTGAACTGGTTCGCCAGAACATCACGCCGCGCAAAATCGCGACCAAAGAGGCGTTCGAGAACGCGATTATGGTCGATATGGCCATGGGCGGATCCACCAATACGGCTCTCCACCTGCCGGCCATTGCGCACGAGGCCGGCGTGGATATCTCCCTCGACGATTTCGACCGGCTCAGTCGCACCACGCCGCACATCACCAGCATCCGGCCGGGCGGCGATTTCTTCATGGAAGACGTGGAGTACGCGGGCGGGGTTCCTGCTGTATTAAAGATCCTCGCATCGAAGCTCCATGACTGCCCGACCGTGTCGGGCAAGAGCATCGGCCAGATCGCCAAGGAATCCGAGGTGTTCGACCATAACGTGCTGCGGCCCATGGACAAGCCGTTCCACACCGAAGGCGGAATCGCCGTGCTCAAGGGCAACCTTGCCGAAGGCGGTTCCGTGATCAAGCAGACCGCGGTCAGTGACAAGTGCCGCAAAATGGCCGGACCCGCCCGCGTGTACGAGTCCGAAGAAGCGGCGATGGAGGCGATCACCTCGGGCCGGATCAAGAAGGGCGACGTTGTGGTGATTCGCTATGAAGGGCCCAAAGGCGGACCGGGAATGCGCGAGATGCTCTCGCCCACCGCGGCCATTGTGGGAATGGGATTGAGCGATGATGTCGCCCTGATCACCGATGGCCGCTTCTCCGGCGGAACGCGCGGGCCCTGCATTGGCCATGTCTCGCCCGAGGCGGCCGAAGGCGGCGTTATTGGACTGGTGAAGGACGGCGATCACATTGAAATCGATCTCGACACTCGTCGGATGGATGTTAATATCAGCGCCGACGAAATCGGTAAGCGCAGAGCGCAATGGAAAACGCCCCAGCCCAAAATTCGCACCGGTTGGCTGGCGCGCTATGCAAAGGCGGTAACATCCGCGGGAACCGGAGCAGTGCTTAAGGCGGACTAAGTAGAGTTGGTAATTAGAACATTGTAGTTAAGAGTTGGTAGTTTCGGACCGGATCCGGAACGACTAACTACAATCTACAAACTTCTAACTACTAACTGCTCGGGAGTGAGATAACATCAACAAGCGGAACAGACCTATGAAAAAAACAGGTGTGGAAATCTTAATTGACGCATTGCTCAATGAAAAGGTCGAAGTGATCTTTGGCTATCCCGGAGGCGTGGTCATCCCGATCTTCGATCAATTGAACCGGGTTCCCAAGCTTCGCACGATCCTGGTGCGGCACGAACAGGCGGCGGCCCACGCGGCCGACGGTTATGCCCGTGCAACGGGCAAAGTCGGGGTCTGTCTGGCCACGTCCGGCCCGGGCGCAACGAATCTGGTGACTGGAATTGCGACGGCCTACCTGGACTCGATCCCCATGGTGGCGATTACGGGACAGGTGCGGACCTCTCTCATCGGTACCGATGCGTTTCAGGAAGCCGATATTGTGGGCATTACGCGACCGATCACCAAGCATAACTACCTCGTCAAGGATGTGGCCGATCTGGGCCGCGTGCTGAAAGAGGCGTTTCACATTGCGCGCACGGGCCGGCCCGGCCCGGTGCTGATCGATCTGCCCGTGGATGTCGCGACCGGCACGGTGGAGGATTACAAATACCCCGACGAGGTGAGCATTCGAGGCTACAAGCCCAATGCCAAAGGTCATCCGCGTCAAATCGCCAAGGCCGCGGAGGAGATTGCCGCCGCAAAGAAACCGATCATCCTAGCCGGTGGCGGGATTATTCACTCCGGCGCGCATAAAGAACTGCGGGCCCTGGCCGAAAAGGCGAATATTCCCGTGACAACCACGATGATGGGCATGGGCGGCTTTCCCGGAGATCATTCCCTGTTTCTTGGAATGCCGGGCATGCATGGAAGCCGGGCCGCCAATTATGCTCTCACAAATTGCGACCTGGTGATCTCGATCGGCGCCCGTTTTGACGACCGCGTGACCGGCAACACCAGCACGTTTGCCCCCAATGCACGCATTGTACACATTGACATCGATCCGGCGGCGATCTTTAAGATTATCACGGTCCACGTGCCCGTGGTGGGCGATGCCAAAACGATCCTGGCCGATCTGTGCGAAAAAGTTGCCGCGCGCCAACGCGACGACTGGAACGCACAGGTTGACGACTACAAAAGGAAGTTCCCTTTCACCTACAAAACGGAGGGCGACAGCATTCCACCCCAGTTTGTGATCGAGGAACTCCATCGCATCAGCAGGGGCGACGTGATTGTCACGACCGAGGTCGGCCAGAATCAGATGTGGGCCGCCAATTTCTTTCCCTACACGCATCCGCGCCAGCTCATCACCAGCGGCGGCTTGGGCACAATGGGTTACGGCCTGCCCGCGGCCATGGGCGCGCAGCTGGGCAAGCCGCGCATGGCGGTGGTGGACATTGCGGGCGATGGCAGCATTCAGATGAACATACAGGAGCTGGCCACGCTCAAGCTCAACGAAATTCCCGTGAAGGTCATAATTCTCAACAATGGCTACCTGGGCATGGTGCGGCAATGGCAGGAGCTCTTCTGGAACAAGAACTACTCCTCCACGTGTCTGATGCGCACGCCCGATTGTCCGCGTATCTGCGACAAACAAGGAGAGCACTGCCGGCCTTATGTTCCGGATTTCGTGCGTCTGGCCGAGGCCTACGAGATCCCCGGCTATCGTGCCACCAAATATTGCGAGGTGGGCGAAGTCCTAGCCAAAGGCCTGGCCGAGAAAGGGCCCTGTGTCATGGAATTCATCGTTCGGCGCGAAGAGAACGTGTTTCCCATGGTGCCGGCTGGAAAATCGATCAATGAAATGATTGGCGAGGGCTAAACGCAACAGGAAACCTCAATGTGCAGGGACACGGTGCCCCGTGTCCGTTTTTAGAAAGCGGGAACCAATGAAAAATCGAACCTTCTCTGTGCTGGTCGAAAACCACTTCGGCGTACTGGCGCGCGTGTCTTCGTTATTCGCGGGCCGCGGCTATAATATCGACAGCCTTACCGTTGGCGAGACCGAAGACCCAAGCGTGTCGCGCATGACCATTGCCGTGAGCGGGGATGACCGCGTGTTGGAGCAGATTTCCAAACAGCTCAACAAGCTGGTGGACGTGATCAAAGTCATCGACCTCTCGGAGGAGGGTGCCTTCATCGACCGCGAGCTGCTCCTGATTCGCGCGGACACCGGAAAACAGAACCGCGCCGAGGTGATCGAGATCGCGCAGGTCTTTGAGGCGCGGGTGGTGGACATCAACCGCAGCTCCATTACCTTTGAGTTGGCCGGCGAAACCGAGAAAATCGACAGTTTCATTGAAATGGTCCGGCCGTATGGCATCAAAGAGCTGGCCCGCACAGGCAAGATCGCGATGGGCAAGGGGAAGGTGAAATAGCCAGGAGATGGGACTGGTGAGTCGTGAGCAACGAGTCCAAAACAGCGGGAAATCAAGGATCGAGATCCAAGCTTTAATCCGGCTCCCGAATTTTGGGAACCGGGAACGATGAACGGACGACATTCTTTTCTCATACTAGGAGGTCTTTGTTATGGCTCTTATCAATTTTGGTGGTGAAAAGGAAAAAGTTGTGATGCGCAGCGAGTTCCCGCTGTCAAAGGCCAAGCAGGTCTTGAAGAACGAGACCATTGCGGTCATTGGCTATGGCGTGCAAGGACCGGCCCAGGCGCTGAACCTCAAGGACAACGGGTTCAATGTGATCATTGGCCAGGCCAAGAGCTTCAAACGTGACTGGGACCGTGCCGTCAAAGATGGTTGGGTGCCCGGAAAGACCCTGTTTGACATGGAAGAAGCGGTCCGGCGCGGCACGATTATTCAAATCCTGGTTTCCGACGCGGCCCAGCGTCAGATCTGGCCCATGATTAAGAAGAACCTGAAGAAAGGCGACGCGCTGTATTTCTCGCATGGTTTTTCGATTGTCTATAAGAAGCAGACCGGCGTTATTCCGCCCAAGGACGTGGATGTGATCATGGTCGCGCCCAAAGGCTCGGGAACATCCGTGCGCCGCAATTTCCTTTCCGGCGCGGGCATCAATTCGAGCTTCGCGGTTTTCCAGGATGCCACGGGCCGCGCCGAAGAGCGTTGCATGGCCGTGGGCATCGGCATTGGCTCGGGCTACCTGTTCCCGACCACTTTCCAGAAGGAAGTCTATAGCGATCTGACCGGCGAACGCGGAATCCTGATGGGCGCCCTGGCCGGCGTGATGGAAGCGCAATACGACACGCTGCGCAAAAACGGCCACAGCCCCAGCGAGGCGTTCAACGAGTCCGTGGAAGAGCTTACGCAGAGCCTCATTCGTCTGGTTGATGAAAACGGCATGGATTGGATGTACCGCAACTGCTCGGCCACGGCCCAGCATGGTGCGCTGAAGTGGAGGCCGATTTTCAAGAAAGCCACGCTGCCGGTCTTTGCGAAACTCTATACCTCGGTCAAGGCCGGCATCGAGACGCGCGAAGTGATCCGCGACTGCGGCAAGAAGGATTACCAGAAGTGGCTCGACAAGAAGCTGGCTGAAATCGGCAATTCCGAAATGTGGCGCGCCGGCGCGGCATCCCGCGCGCTGCGGCCGAAGGAAAAAGGAATCGGCATTACCGCAAGCACAAAGGGTGTCGGCGGACGGAAAGCATAAAATCATAGTAACAGCTCAGGTTCCCATGAAACCACAGAGAGAAATCCGAGTTGAGAGTGAGAACACAGAGGGAACTCTTTCCGGCACGGTCCGCGCCGGCAAAGATCTTTCTCCTCTCTGTGTCCTCCTCTTCGGCCTCAGTGCTACTCTGTGGTTTCATGGTTCTTTCGAGAAGGGAAACAAGTATGTCCGATAAAAATCGTGTCTACATCTTCGATACCACGTTGCGTGACGGCGAGCAGGCCCTGCATTCCAGTCTCTCCGTAAAGGAGAAACTTGCGATTGCCAAGCAACTGGTTCGACTGCGCGTGGATACGATTGAAGCCGGATTTCCCGTCAGCTCGCCGGGCGATTTCGAGGCGGTGCAGACCATTGCCAAAACCATTCGCGGTCCGCACATTTGCGGTTTGGCGCGGTGCGTGAAAGCCGATATCGAAACCGCGGCCAAGGCAGTGCGGCCGTCGGACAAGCCCATGATTCATGTGTTTATCGGCGCATCGCGGCTGCATCGCGAGACCAAGCTGCGTAAAACGGATGACGAAGTCCTGCGCATGGCCGTGGACGCGGTCAAGCTGGCCCGAAAGTTGTGTCCCCGCGTGGAATTTTCGCCCGAAGATACGGGCCGTACCGAGCCCGAATTTCTGCACCGAATTGTGGAGGCGGTGATCAAAGCCGGGGCTTCGGTCATCAATCTCCCCGATACGGTCGGCTACACGCTGCCCGAGGAGTTCGGCGGAATCATCACGGGTGTTTTCAACGGCGTCCCAAACGTGGACAAGGCCATCATTTCGGTCCACTGCCATAACGACCTGGGATTGGCTACGGCCAACTCCATTGTCGCGGTGGAACGCGGGGCGCGCCAGATCGAGTGCACCATCAACGGCCTGGGCGAACGCGCCGGCAACTGCTCGCTCGAGGAAGCCGTCATGATTCTCAACACGCGCGTCAACCGTCTGGGCTTGCGCACGGCCATCAATACGCGCGAGATCTATCCCACAAGCAGGTTGGTGAGCCGCCTGTGCAACACGCCCGTGCAGCCGAACAAAGCCGTTGTGGGGTCCAACGCCTTCAGCCATTCTTCGGGAATCCACCAGGATGGAATTCTCAAGAACCGCAAGAACTACGAGATCATGACGCCGCAATCGATTGGGCTGGCCACGAACCGGATGAATCTGACCTCGCGGTCGGGCAGCCACATGGTCGCCCACCGGCTCAAGGAGCTGGGCTACCTGCTGAAGGACGTCGATGCCAGGGAGTTTTACCAGCGGTTCATTGCGCTAGCCGACAAGAAGGGCACGGTGTACGATGACGACCTGGTCGCTTTGATGGAACTGGGCGGCGAGGAACTCCGCGAAACGTACACGCTGGAGTTTCTCAACGCGGTCTCGGGCAAGAACACGATTCCCACGGCCACGGTACGGCTCAAGACACCCGAGGGCGTGAAGCAGGAAGCGGCCACCGGCGACGGGCCCGTGGACGCCTGCTACAACGCCATCGAGCGGATTACAAAAGTCAGGATGAAGCTCGAGGACTACAAGCTGGCGGCGCTCAGTGAAGGCCGCGGTGCCATGGGCAAGGTTGATATCGTGGCCGTAAACGACGGGCAGCGTTATCACGGAAGCGGCGCGAGCACGGACATTGTGGAAGCGTCCGCTTTGGCCTATTTGAATGCGGTCAACAAGGTTGTGGGCATCCGCAAAGGAAAGAAGAAAAGATGAACCAGACAATTACCGACAAAATATTCCAGGCTCATTTGCGCGACGAGCCATTTCCGGGCACGAAGGTTCTCTCGATCGACAGAGTTCTCTGTCACGAGATCACCACGCCCATTGCCATTGCCGATCTGGTTTGGCGCAAGAAAGACCGTGTGTTCGATGCGGCCAAGATCAAGGCCGTGATCGATCATGTTACGCCGGCCAAGGACTCGGCCACGGCCGAACAGGGCAAGGTGCTGCGCGACTGGGCCCACCGCCACGGGGTCGAGTTTTTCGATATCGGCTGCAACGGCGTATGCCACGCGATTTTTCCGGAGAAGGGATTGATTCGGCCCGGCTACACCGTGGTCATGGGCGACAGCCACACCTGCACGCACGGCGCCTTTGGCGCCTTTGCGGCCGGCGTCGGCACAACGGACCTGGAGGTCGCGATCCTCAAGGGGATCTGCGCATTCCGCCAGCCGCACAGCATCCGTGTGACGGTAAGCGGCAACTTGTCCAAGGGCGTCTATGCCAAGGATGTCATCCTTGAAGTAATCCGCCAACTCACCGTAAACGGCGCCACGGACCATGTTGTCGAGTTTGTGGGCGAGACCATCAGCGCCATGAGCATGGAAGAGCGAATGACCGTCTGCAACATGGCTGTGGAAGCGGGGGCCACATCGGGCATTTGCATGCCGGACAAAGTTACGCTGCAATACCTGTGGCCTTTCATCAGCGCAGAATACGGAGACGACAAGGCCAAAGCCCTTGCCGCATTTGAGGCGCTGCATTCGGAACCCGGCGCAGCCTATAAAAAGGAACTCTCCATCCATGCGCCCGATCTCGAGCCGGTTGCCACGGTGGGCTACAAGCCCGATCAGGTGAAGAAACTCAAAGAGCTGAGCGATACGCGCATTAACCAGGTCTATATCGGAAGCTGCACCAACGGCCGCCTTTCGGATCTCGAAGAGGCCGTCAAGATCGTTCGCGGCCGAAAGCTGGCCAAGGGTGTGCGGGGCATCGTCAGTCCGGCCACACCCGACGTATACCGGCAGGCCATGGACAAGGGAATCCTCGCGGTATTTATGGATGCGGGCTATTGCGTGACCAACCCCACCTGCGGGGCATGCCTGGGCATGTCCAACGGCGTGCTCGCCGAAGGCGAGGTGTGCGCTTCAACCACGAACCGGAATTTCTCGGGCCGCATGGGCAAGGGCGGGATGGTGCACTTGATGAGCCCGGCCAGTGCGGCCGCCAGCGGTGTGACCGGAAAACTGACGGATCCGCGGGAATTTCTGTAGAAAAATGTGTAGGGACACGGCATGCCGTGTCCGTCGCAAAAGGAATCAACCATGAAACAATTCGGCGGGCCGGTTCTCTTTCTGGACCGGTCGGACATCAACACCGACGAGATCATTCCGGCGAAATACTTGACCGAACTCAAAAAAGAAGCACTTGGGCCTCATCTACTTGAAGACCTGCTTCTGCCCGGGTTCGATCCCAAAGGCGCGGAACCAAAGGCGGCGCGCGTGGTAGTGACCCGCGCCAACTTCGGGTGCGGCTCTTCGCGCGAACACGCGCCCTGGGCCCTGGAAGTCAACGGAATCACCGCGGTGATTGCCGAAAATTTCGCCCGCATTTTCCGCCAGAACATGTTCAACGGCGGCATGCTGGCCATCGAACTTCCGGCCACAACCATCGCGTCCATTTTTGAGCTGGCCAAAGCCAAGCCGGTGGACTGCACGATCCGGCCGGATGCCGGCAAGCTCGATTTTGTCAATGCGAAAGGCCGGAAGCTCTCCGTCGATTTCAACCTCCCCGGCTTTGATATGGCTCTGGTCGAGGCAGGCGGCTGGGTGGAATTCGCGGACGAGAAATACTAAAAGGGAACGCGAGCGCTCAGGTTCCCATGAAACCACAGAGAGAAATCCGAGCTAAGAAGGAGAACACAGAGGGAAATCTTTCTGGCGCGCACCGCGCCGGAATAGATCTTTTTTCCTCTCTGTGTCCTCTTCTCTGGCCTCAGTGTTACTCTGTGGTTTCATGGTTCTTTCGAGAGTTGTGAGTAGCTACGAAGGGAATAGGGGTGAGGGATTAGGGATTAGCCGGAGGAAAACCGAAAGAATCCACAGATGGCACAGATATACGCAGATTTTGCAATCCGCGTTCATCTGCGCAATTCGTGGGTCACTTTATTTCCATGCTTCCTTCGCGGTTGGCAGTACCCTAATCCCTAACCCCTTCTCCAAACAAGGAGGTCGACATGTTCGGAAAGCACGATGACCGCCACAAGGCGTCGATCCGCAACCCGATTCTTGCCGAACGCCAGGGACTGGCTCTGGTGGTGATCGATCTCCAGGAAAAACTGGCGCCGGCCATTCCAAATTTCGACAAGATCGTCAAGAATGCGTCGGCCCTGATCAACGCCTTTCATTTGTTCGAGCTCCCGGTTCTGGTGACCGAGCAGTATCCGCAAGGACTGGGCAAGACCGTGCGGGCCATCAGCGACTGCTTTCCGATCATGGAGGTTACCGAGAAGATCACGTTCTCCTGCCTTCAGAGCAGCTCTTTTACGGCGCGCCTGGATGCCCTCAAAATCAAAAGACTGGTCGTGTGCGGAATCGAGTCCCATGTCTGCGTGCATCAGACGGTCCACGACCTTCTTCATCGCGATTACTGGGTCTATGTGGCGGGCGATGCCTGCGGCAGCCGGAACCCGGAGAATCACGAATTGGCCATGGAGCGTATGGCACAGGCCGGCGCCATCAAAACATCGGCGGAAATGCTCCTGTTCGAAATGGCGTTTCAGGCCGGAACAGAATCCTTTAAGAGAATTCAGGAACTGATTAAATAGCGTAACTGCTCAGGTTCTCATGAAACCACAGAGAGAAATCCGAGTTAAGAAGGAGAACACAGAGGGAAAATCCTTCTGGCGCGCACCGCGCCGGAATAGATCTTTTTTCCTCTCTGTGTCCTCGTCTCCGGCCTCAGGATTACTCTGTGGTTTCATACTCTTTTCCGCGAGACGCGAGTGGTTGCCAAATAACTACGCAGGGCGCGGCGCGCTGCGCTTCTATTGAAGGGAGAAGAATGAAGACCTACAACATTGCATTGATGGGTGGAGACGGGACAGGGCCGGAGGTGCTGGCCGAAGGCGTCAAGGTGCTCAAGACCGCCGGAGAGAAGTTTGGGGTCAAGTTCGATTTTCACGCGTATGATTTTGGCGGCGAGCGCTATATGCGTACGGGTGAGACGCTGCCGGATTCGGCCATCGAAGAACTCCGCAAATACAACGCCATCTATCTGGGCGCCATTGGCCATCCCGATGTGAAGCCGGGAATCCTCGAGCTCGGGATTCTCCTCAAGCTCCGCTTCAAGATGGACCAATATATCAACCTGCGGCCGGTGAAGCTTTATCCCAATGTCTGGACCCCGCTGAAGGACAAAGGTCCGGCCGAAATCGATTTTGTGGTGATCCGCGAGAACACGGGCGGCATTTACACGGGCATGGGCGGCGCTTCCATGGTGGGATCGCCCTGGGAAGTCGCCACACAGGTGATGTCGTATGCGCGGCCGGTCGTTGACCGCTGCATCAAATACGCCTACGAATACACCCGCAAACGCAACCGGAAGAAGACGCTGACGCTGGTCCATAAGTGCAATGTTCTTACGTATGCGGGAGACCTGTGGGTGCGCGCGCACAAAGAGATGGGCGACCGCGACTACAAAGACATCAAGCAGGATTACAATCACGTGGACGCCTGCACCATGTGGATGGTGAAGAACCCGGAGTTTTATGATGTGATCGTGACCGAGAACCTGTTTGGCGACATCATCACCGATCTGGGCGCCATGATCCAGGGCGGGATGGGAATTGCCGCGGGCGGAAACATTAATCCTGAAGGCGTCAGCATGTTCGAGCCCATTGGCGGCTCGGCGCCCAAGTACACGGGAAAGAACGTCATTAATCCGCTGGCCGCGATTTGCGCGGGCGGCATGATGATGGAGACACTGGGCGAAGAAAAAATCGCCAGGGCCATTGACGGCGCGGTGTTCAAAGCCCTCGAGAGCGGAAAAGTGAAAAGCATGTCCGCCGGCAAAATGGGAATGGGCACCCGCGAAATGGGCGACACCATCGCAAGCCTGATCTAGCCCATCTTCCGCAGTTGGCGGTGGAAAATTGCGATTTTGATTTGATTTCGCATTTTTGGCCCTGATTTCTTCACTACAATTTGTATTTGGTTAACGCCTCCGGC
>CAYVZU010000092.1:0-15990 GCA_964455935.1 uncultured Fibrobacterota bacterium | reverse complement strand
TCGTTTCTACGTTGGTCGCGTCCAGGTCGCCGACGAACTTGACCAGCTTGGCGCCAGGCTTGTCGCGGATGTCGGTCATCTTGAGTTCGATCTGGGTATCCATGGCCTATTCCTCTTTCAATTTGGTGATATGTACATTGGTTCCATTGTCGGTGAAGTTGACGTCGAGTTCCTTGACTAGCTTCTTGACCAATGAGAGCCCCCGTCCCCTCGTGGAATCGGCCGATCCGGGCTGTTGATCCAGGTTCTGGAGCACTTGCTCCATCTGTCTGGCCTTTTCGGCATTCGTTCTGTTCAGCACGACAAAGTTGATCTTTTCGTTATCAACCTGGCACTGCACCCGTATGGGCTCGCCCAATTTGACGTTCTCGCCATGTTCAATGGCGTTGTTGCAGATTTCGTCCACGATGGTTTCGATGCGAAAGCCGTCTTTGCGGTTATAGCCTTTTTGAAGGACAATTTGGGATATGAATCGGCGAATGGCCGGCACGTACACCAAATCCGCCGGGAACGCGAGATTGATCACATCGGGCCGGTTGCGGTATTCCCAATGAAAGCGGTTGATCGCGCTTCGCAGCGTGGCGTGGAAGCTGAAAATGAGGTCGGCGCCCATCATGCTCAACTTGGTTTTCATTTCGGGCGTTACGCCCACCAGCACCAGATTCCCGTTCTGCTCGACCAGACGCCGCTTGTAGCCCATGAGCAGGCCCACAGCCGGGCTGGAAATAAACGTCAGCTCCGCGAGGTCGGCCACGATGTAGAAGTTCTTGTCTTCAATCAGTCCGTCGAAGACCTCCGAAACCCGGTTCAAATCACAGGCATCGAGTGTGCCCTGGAACGAGACCACGGTCACGTCCGCGCACAATTTGGATTTCTCGTGTTCGATTCTCAACACCCCGCCTTTGCGTTTTGATTCCCGCCGTTTTTCCATGGTTTTCCTACTTCGCCTCGCTGTCCTGACGGTACTTGATGACATGAATCTCGGTCAGGCCCTGGGGATCCACTTTCATGTCGACACCGTTGGCCAGCATGCGCACGATTTCCAAGCCCCGCCCCCTGGACTTGATGCCGTCGGGTCCAGGCCTTTCTTCTTCCCGATCCATGGTTTCAAGCACCCGGCGCAGGCGTGCCAGATTATCGGGGTCGCCGCCCTCGTCTTTAATCGTCATTTCCACCCGCTCGGGGAACACGGTGCAGCGGAACAGGATGCGCGACTCCATTCGGGGCGACCCGAATTTGACCGCGTTCATGCAAATCTCGTCGGCGATAATCTCGGCCCGGTATGCGTATTTGGGCGAGAATTCGTTGACCGTCATGACTTCCGAAACCAGTTTCCGGATTAGAGGGATGTACTCCATGTCGGCCGGAAATTCCAGTTCGATTTCGTCCTTGCGGAAAGCGCGCGTCATTGAGACTCCTAATTGAACCGGCAGAACATCAGCGTCATATCGTCGTATTGCTCCACATCGCCGGTGAACCGATCGATATCGGATAAGACAAGCTGTTTCATGTCCTCGGGCGCCCTGGACCCGTGTTTCTCGATAAGCTTCTGCAGGCGGTCGAGCCCGTACATTTCGCCAGTGGGCTTCTTGGCCTCCGTAATGCCGTCGGTGTAGAGCACCACCAGATCTCCGGGCTTAACGGGGATCTCCTGCTCTTTTAGAAATTGGTCGATCTCGGGATGCATTCCAATGGCCACGCCTCCGGTGC
Source organism: uncultured Fibrobacterota bacterium (assembly GCA_964455935.1). Classification (GTDB taxonomy): domain Bacteria; phylum Fibrobacterota; class CAYVZU01; order CAYVZU01; family CAYVZU01; genus CAYVZU01. Next base: position 14,280 of record CAYVZU010000092.1, on the reverse strand, counting down.
GGATGCGATTGACCGTGCGGGTGACGTGATCGTAGTGCAAAATGTGCTCGTGGCCGGCGCCCGCATACTTGAGTATGCGCCTGGTGTTGTCCCAGGTCAGGCAAAGAAAGGTCATGAACTCCCGCGATTCCATCTGCGAGTAGACGCGGCTGGACAGACCGGAGATGATCTGGCGCGGGGAATGGATCTCGTGAACAAGAATATGGAGCACGGTGCGCACGATCAGCACGATCATGCCGGCGGGAACGCCTTTTCCAGCCACATCGCCGATGACCAGGGTCATGTGGTCGTCATCGAGCTTGATGCAATCGTAGTAATCGCCGCCCACCTCGCGGGCCGTCTTCATCAGGGCCGAGACGCTGAGACCGTTGACGGTGGGAAGTGTCTTGGGCAGAAGCCGCATCTGGATTTCTTTGGCGATTTCCAGCTCGCGCTGAATGCGTTCCTGCTCGCTTAGGCTGGCATACATCCGGGCGTTGTTCACGCTAAGGGCCGCCTGATCGGCCAGGGTCTGCAGCACCGACGAATCGTCGACCGAGAATATTTTGCTGTTGCGCTTGTTGACGCAAACCAGCGCTCCCAACAGCTCTTCCTTGATCTTGACCGGCACGGCCACGATGGAATGAAAATTGAGCGCGCTGCCCCCCAGACGTTTGATGCGAATGTCGGCCGGGGCGTCCTCGATCAGCACGGCGCTCCCCGCCTTCTCCACGGCGGCCACAAGGGCCTCGCCGATCTTGGTCTCGCGTTCCTGAACCACTTTGCGGTCCACGAATTTCGAGTCGGCGTCCAGGAACATCTGCCCTTGTCCGGCGGAATACGATCCGCTGTTGTGCAGCGGCGTGAAGGCGCCCATGACCGCCTTGGACACGAGATAGCGTTCGCCGGTCGCAAGGCTTTCTTCGTAGATGAAGATGGCTCCCGAGCTGGCGTGGGTTGCCTCGATGGATGAGCGCATGATCAAATCGAGCACGGCGTCGCTGGTGGTGATATCGCGCACCGAGCTGCCGATTTCATTGATCAGCTTGAAGATGGTTTCTTTTTCGCGGAGCAGTTGCTTGCGCAGGATATCGATCTCAACCAGCCCCTTTACCCGGTCCTTGAGAAGGAACAGGGCCAGCAGAGCGTAGAAGGGAAGGAAAAACACATCGTGTACGCCATGGCTGAAAATCCAGAGCAGGATCACCAGCAGCATAAGTCCCACGTTGCGGTTCTTCCTGCGCGAGGCGGTATAACCGATTACGGACCCGGCCACCACCTGCCATAGGAAAAAGGCCTTGTCGGCCAGCAGCGGATTGCGCCAGGCCGCCCAAAAAACGACCAGGGCGCCGGCCGCCAGCGCTCCATTGACGCGAATCCAGGGATAGGAAACTGGTTTGGACGTGATGTCGTGGAACAAGGCCAGCCAGCAGGCGGCGACAAAAAGAAGGCCGTTGGCAATGCGGTAGGCGATAAACCAATCGGACTCGGGCGACACGCCCGCGATAAAACGAACGCCAAGCTCAAGGCAGGCCAGGCCCAGGATCACCAAGGAAAGGGCCGTCTCTTCGGGCTTGCGGGTGCGGATGCTTTCGGCCGCCAGCAGGGATAACGGCAGCGTCAAGGCGCAGAGATTGACAACCCAGATCAGGGACATGAAGGAAGGTTCACCCATCGTTACTTCTTCTCGCCGTGCAGAATATAGGCTTCGTCTTCGGAGCTGAACACTCCCTTACGGATTCCGACTTCCAGAAGACGGGCCGTAACCGAGTAGAGGGTGGAAAACGTGGGCGCCTCGCGCATTCCCTTGATGCGGGCGGTGTGAGCGTCCTTCTCCGAGGTCTGCCGCATGGAGTCGAGAATGCTTTCGATGACGAACATGATTTCGCCGTACGTGAGGCTTCCGTTGCGGTATTCGGAAAAATCCTGAATTGCCTTTAGAATCAGGTTCTGAAGCTTGTCAAATTCGTTCTGATCATCGAAAACGTTTCGGTAACCGCCGGCGCGTGCCATAGGACCTCCGATTATTTGCTCGTATCCGGACCGCTCTCCGCCGGCGCTTGCGCCGATAATGAATCCGCGGCCATTGCCGTGGTATCGGCAGTCGGCGCAGTCGGTTTTTCCTGCGCGGCCAGCACGGAATCTCCCGGTTCCGCCGCTTTGACCGGTGCGGCTGTCGATTCGGGGGGTACCGTTTCGGGCGGGGTCTCTTCGACCGGCGCCGGCGTCAGCAGGGGAGAAAGGTTCACCTGCAACTTGTTAAATATCTGTTCTTTGGCATTGGAAATCCACTGCTTGTGGATTGCGAGCCGTTCTTCGGAAGTCAGGGGAATATGGCGCGAGAATCCGCCGAATCCCGCAAAGGCCGTCTTGCCGCTGGCATGGACTTGCAGAGGGTCCATCATCCGGAAACTTTGGATCTGCTGATCGTAGATCCACAGCCGGAGTTCCAGGTCACCTATATAGCGGCCCCAGAGCGGGAGAAGGGCGATCCGATAAGGCCGGATCTCGGCCTTGCCCACCTTGGCGAAAACCAGAATCCGGCAGCCCAGGGTAACGGCGGCCGACTCGGCTTGCTCGGGGGAAAGCACCGTGCCCGACAGAATTCCCCTGCGGCGGGCGTGCGTCAGGGAGTCAAGCGAAAGGAAGCGGATTCCGGGAAAGAAGACGATCTTCTCGAAGACTTCTTTCTCCAAGGTGGAAATAAATTCCGGCGCTTTGTCGCGCTCGAATCCCAGGTAGGCGGCGGTTAAGGTGTCCGCACTGGCCGGGGCAAGCAACAGAGGAATTAAAAGGCAGGGGAACAGGAATTTTCTCATTCGGTCAGCCCGCCTTTAGGGTTTTATTAACACGGTAGATCATTGCCAGGACCTCGGCGACAACACGATATAGATCCGGGGGAATCTCCTGATTCAGTTCGATGGCGCCAAGAATCTCGACCAGGTCCGGGTCCTCGTGAATGGGAATGCCGTTCTTGTGGGCGAGATCAATGATTTTCTGTGCAACATAGCCACGGCCTTTGGCCACGACTTTTGGGGCCGCCTCAGCCTCGATGTCATGCTTGAGCGCTACAGCCCTGGGTTGTCTTCCGGGGTCATCTTTTGTTTTCATATAATTATATCTATCCGGTTCGCCTTGTCAAGCGTCTCCTGGCCGGCGTTCTCCAATCCGCGCACGCTAAAGCGCTCCAGGGAAATTCCGGCCCCGGCCAGCCGCTCCCGAAGGGGCGCGCTCTCCTTCTCGAAGAGAATAGCGGCATCCTCTTGTGCGCAGGCCAGGCTTAGCCATACGCGCTTTCCGGTCATGCGGATGTCGGCCCGGATGTGACCTGCCTGCGTTGTATCGCAGTGGACCGATACGGTGCGGGTGCCCGGCTGTTTCCAGCCTTTGCCCTGCCGCTGGAAAATCAGGTTCACGGGAACCTGCTCGCCGTTGAGGGAGAAAGGAATCACAAACTGCTCGCCCGATTGCGATGGAAAGAACTGCTGCTGCTCGATTCGCGACAGGAGGCGGCCGGCTTCCTGGCGCAGCGAGGCCGATTCGGGCGCTCCTCCGGATCCGGTCTGGTCAACCAGCCGGATCAGTTCAAGCAGGGCACCTTTTAAATCATCGGCCGGCACAAAATCCAGCTTGCCGCCGGCCGGGGTTTTGGCCAACCTGGACTCGAAAAACACACCCGAGTTGCCGATGGCCCGCTGGATCTCGGCCGCGGTCCGCTCGACCGATTCGCTGTCCGGCCACGGCAGAATCATTTGCCGAAGGGACGCCAGCAGTTCCCGCATCCGGACTGCGACTGGATGGGAAAGCTTTTGCGGATTCGCCAAAATCCGTTCGAGCAGCTCGATCACTTTGGCCGGTGATTGCTCCGACAAAACATCCTGCCGTATCGCGGTTTGTGCGGGCGTCAGTTGGAGAAGCCGCGATAGCGATTCCGGCGTGACCGGGGTTGCGGACTTCTGCAGAACCCTGAGAGCGGACCAGATCGCGTCCAGTCCGGGTTCGTCGGCAGGATTGGCGTTGCGTTGGGACAGTGTTCCCGGCAGTTGGTCGGGTGCCGCGGAAAGCGGGTTCATTGGGCGGACAAGATCCATGGCTCCAACCAGACTTCGCAGGTCGTCCCGGGTGACAAATCCATTTTGTCCCAGCAAAAACAGAATGGCTTTGCGGCTCTCGATGGTGTCGCTCAAATTCCATTGCGCGATCGGCTGGCGCAGATTTGATTCGATCCGGGCCGGGACTTCGCCTTTGACAAAGGGCTCGTTGGGGTATGACGGCTCCGCTTGCCTCTGCACGGTGGCCATCACCCAGCTGCCGATCGGAGGCCTGAACGGGCCCAGCAACTCCACGGTTCCGGACCGCGTCTGAACCACGGCTTTTCCGGATGCGGATTCCACAACCCAGCCGGAGATAATCGGGGGCTCGGCCGGCGCCCGGGTTTTCGCCAAAGCGGACGGAATTGACGAAGGAGCAGATGCGGGATTCCAGGAAGGCAGTTGTGCCTCGACCGTCCGGCCCCGGGCCGCGGTCTTGGGTGTGGCCCCAACCGTTTCCGCGGTTGTGGACGCGGGAAGCCGGAGAACTCGCAACAGTTGATCGAGTTCTTTGATCGCGGCTTCCGTCTGCGGCGAAGGGGTCTGTTTCACCGCGATGACCAGCGCTTCGCGAACCGACTGAATTCTTTGCTCCAGGCCGCCCTCGGTGCGCTCCAAGCCGGCGGCAACCGGCCCGGCCGCATTGGAGCGCAGCTCACGGTTTTGGCGGGCGACCCGCGCCAGCTCCATAACCGGGTCGGCCGGGATCTTTTCGGCTGGTTGGGATGGAGTACCCGCAGCCGGCTTATCGCTTTCCTGCATTTTTTGAGCGGGGGCCGGGAGTAAGGCATCCAGCGCCTTGGTCAGCGCCTGGATCTCGGGTTGCAGGAAGCGTCCGGCAATGAACAGGGCTGTGGCGGCTGTTGGGGGCGCAGACGAAGACCCCCCGGGCCCATCCGCAAAGGGAGAGACCAAGGTTGGAGCGGGCGGGCCGTTCTCCTGCATCAGCGTGAATACCAGCCGGCTCGCGGCGCCTGATCCGCGCACCTCAATCGAATAGAGCTTGCCCACCTCAAGGGCCTGATCGGGCTTCACCTTGACCAGACCGTTTCCTTCGATCTGAACGACGAAAAATCCTTCGGGGCTTTTTGCGACAACGCGGCCTTTCAGCGCTTCGCCTTCGCGTAGGACGTCCGCTTGCTCGGGTATCGCCGCAAGGGAAGTGAGAATGGATTGGATATCCATAGTTTCCAAATCCCCTAATTGGACGGGATAGCAGGATGGCTGTAATCTACATTCCTATGTTGTCCAACACCCGGAAATAAAAAATGCCCTGCATTGCAGGGCATGATAATCAAGCCTTGTCGAACTCCGATTGCCAGCTAGATGAAAATGCTGGCGATTTTTTCAGCAATATCCTCGGCCATTTCGTCGGACAGCTCGAACGTTTTGCCATTGACTTGCTTTTTCAGGGCCGCAACGCGCTCCGCTCTTTGCTCATCTACTTCCGCCAAAGCTCGGGCAACCCGATTGGCTTCACTGGCGACCGACGAAATCTGGATACTGTCGTTTCCTTTCATCTTGGATTGCGGCCGGTCCGGTACAACCGTTCCGGTGCGCTTTTCCAGGATGATTTCGGAAACTCTCGAGACGATGCTTGCATCCATCATCCGTCACCACCTTTCATTCTCTTTATCGGCATAGAAAATACCCCACTTTAAGCTAAACCATAGGGTTTCGATCCCTGTTTCTGCCCTGATTTAACCCTTAAGCGAGTAATAGTCTTTGGGACCGAACAGGCGAGGCGGCGAAAGCGATATGCGCAAGATGCGTAGTACAAGCAAGACTTAAGTGAAGAAGATTTGCTGATGCCGCAAATCAGCGCAGATTCAGAGATCTGTGTTAATCTGGGCCATCTGTGGACTGAATCTTGGTCTGCGGAAAGACCCCTAAAGGATCTTCTTTAGAGAATCAATAAAAACGCGGTTCTGGTCCGGTGTTCCAATTGTGACTCGAATTGCCTTATCAAAACCGAACGATTTGGCGGGTCGGACCGTTACTCCCAAATTCATCAGCTTTTCAAAGGCCGTCATGCAGTCCTGGTCCAGAAAAAACAGGATGAAATTCGACTGGGTCTCGTAGAATTTCAGCCCCAGTCTGCGGAACTCGGAATAAAGGAATTCCTTGCCCTGCCGGTTGTTCTGCCGGGATTGCGCCACGAATTTCGTATCGTCCAGGGCGGCGATGGCGGCTTTCTGGCCCAGAAGGTTGACATTAAAAGGCTGTCGCACTTGGTTTAGGTGCGCAATGACAGGCTTGGACCCAAACCCAAAGCCCACGCGCAGGCCGGCCATTCCGTAAATTTTCGAGAATGTGTGCAGGACAAGAAGATTGGGAAAGTCCTCAACCAGCTCCAGGGCGCGGGGAAAATCGTTTGCCTCCGCGTATTCCGCATAGGCTTCGTCCAGGGCAACAAGCACGTTTTTCGGCACCCGTTTTAGAAACTGGACAAGATCGGCATGTGAGAAATACGTGCCCGTTGGGTTGTTTGGGTTGCAGAGAAAAACAATCCGGGTCTTCGCGTTGATGCACGCCGCGATCCGGTCCAGCCGGATCTGGCCGTCGTCCAACGGACCGCACGATATTTTTCCCGCAAAGAGTTGCGCGGCAAAAGTGTAGACCGAGAACGTGGAATCGTAGGCCACAACTTCATCACCGGGATTCAGGTAAGCGCCGGTCGCCATGAGCATGACATCATCGGAGCCGTTTCCCACCACAAAGCGCTCCGGCGATAGCCCGTATTTGCGGCTCAGGGCCTGGCGCAGCTCGTTGTAGTGCAGGTCCGGGTAGATGTATGCCTGGCCAATGGCATCCGCAATGGCCTTGGCGGCCTTTGGGGATATCCCAAGCGGGTTCTCGTTGGAGGCCAGCTTGATCGCACCCTCTTTTTTCACGCCGGGCACGTAGGGCTTCATTTCCAGAAGTGCATTGCGGGGAATCATAGTAAGAGAAAATAAGTAATGTCAGGGAAAGAAGTCGCGGTGGACAGGCGCCAGGGGCGAGTCGGAGGAAAGGGACACAAGAAGGAAGCTATGGACCGCGAGTCAGAAGCTTACGTTTTGGGGTGGATCGGCGTATGCAAACCACCGACAAATCGCAACCGGCCATCCGTGACCGGCTGCTCATGACTCGCGACTTCAACAGGGCGCTTGTTTATATTCAGTTCGCCATGAAAAAACGAACGGCATCGGAGATCATCCGCTGGGGAATTATCGGCTGTGGCGACGTGACCGAGGTGAAGAGCGGGCCTGCCTTTCAGAAAGCGCCGGGTTCCGCTTTGGTCTCGGTGATGCGCCGCAATGGCGACAAGGCCAACGACTATGCCCAGCGGCATGGAGTGCCCAAGTGGACCACGAATGCGCGCGAGCTGATCGAAGACAACGACGTCGATATCGTGTACGTTGCCACTCCGCCTTCATCACATATGGACTACGCTCTTCTGTGCGCGGAAGCCGGCAAGCCCGTGTATGTCGAGAAACCCATGGCCGCCAATTTTGCCGAATGCAAGCGTATGATCGATGCCTGCGAGAAGGCCGGCGTTCCATTGTTCGTTGCCTACTACCGCCGGGCCCTACCGCGGTTTCTCAAGATCAAACAATTGATCGACTCCGGTGAAATCGGCGAGGTGCGCAGTGTGACAATGACGCTGCATTCCCCGCCGGACCCCACCGATCTTCACGCCGACTCACGAACCTGGCGGGTGAAGCCCGAAATCTCCGGAGGGGGCCGTTTCGTGGACCTTGCCTCCCATACCCTGGATATTTTCGATTTCCTTCTGGGGCCGGTGAAACGAGTCACGGGTTTTGCCGCCAACCAGGGCCGGCTCTATCCGGCCGAGGACACTGTCTGGGGCGGGTTCGAGTTCGCCTCGGGCGTTGCGGGGACCGGGAACTGGTGTTTCGTTGCGTCCATGGATGCGGACCGCAATCAAATCATCGGCTCAAAAGGAACTCTCGTCTTCTCGACATTCGGTGATTCGGCGGTTGTGCTGCAAAGCCAATGCGGAACGCAGGAGTTTGCCATAGAGAACCCAACCCATATTCAACAGCCGCTCATCGAGACCATTCTGGCGGAACTGCGCGGCCAGGGCGTATGTCCCAGCAAGGGAGTCAGTGCATCACGCGCGAGCTGGGTGATGGACGCATTTCTAAAGGAATACTACAGCACTTCCAGGGAGGCATGAATGGACGAACAGCAAAGGCCGAAATCGTTCAATGAGCTTTTGTCCTCGGCGGACAAGCCGGTTCTGGTGGACTTCTGGGCCGAATGGTGCGGTCCGTGCCGGATGGTTTCGCCCATTGTGGAACAGATTGCCAAAGAGTACTCGGGCCGGTTGATAACGGTCAAGGTGAATGTGGAACAAAAAAGCGATATTGCCCTTCAGCACGGGATCCAGAGCATTCCAACCATTGTCCTGTTCTGGAAAGGAAAGGAAATTATGCGCGCAATCGGGGCGCAGTCGGCCAGCCAGCTTAAAGCCCAGATTGACAGCAGTTGGCCGAGGGAGTTGTGAGTTGGGAATCGGGAGTAACTTGAAGGTGAAAAAAGAAGAAAATAAGGGTGGCGGTCCGGAGGCCAAAGACAGGTCCCGGAAGCCCAACAGCCGGGCGGTTGCCTGGGATGCTCTTAACCAGGTCCGGCGCGGTGTTTATCTTGAGGATCTGCTGGACAAGGCTTTTTTTGATACGCACCTGAATCAGCAAGAGCGCTCGTTTGCCGTGGAATTGGCCAACGGCGTTACGCGCTGGCGCTTGCGGCTGGATTACCTGATTGCTCTTTATTCGTCCGACCCTTCGCGGGCCATGCCCAAGGAGCTTCGAAATTTGCTGCGGCTGGGTCTATACCAGCTTTTTTTTCTGGATCATATACCGGCGCATGCTGCCGTCGACCTGACCGTGGAAATGGCCAAACAGCAGCTTGGAAAACCGATTTCCGGGTTTGCCAACGCGGTTCTGCGCCGGGCGCTTCGCGAGAAAGACCGTCTTCACGATCCCGATCCCCGGACAGAGCCGGCGCGGCACCTGAGCATTGTCTTCTCGCATCCGCTCTGGCTAATGGAGCGATGGCTGGATCGCTACGGTTTCGAGAGCTGTTCCGCTCTTTGTCAATGGAACAACCGCCCGCCTGTTGTTTATCTGCGGGCGAACAGCCGGCGAATTTCATCCGCGGCCCTGCGTGAGGAGCTTCTGGCTGCCGGTTTGGATGCCGGGGATATTGCCGGAGACTACATTCCTCTGCGCAGGCCGGGCCACGTTGGCAGCATCGCGGCGATCAAGGAAGGCCGGGCCTATGTGCAGGACCCGTCTTCCGGTTTTGTTGTCGATCTGATTGCCGCAAGGGAGGGCGAACGAATTGCCGACCTGTGTGTCGCGCCCGGCGGCAAAGCGGCCGGGGTGGGCGAAACGATCGGTTTGGGGCTGCTGGCCGCCACGGATCTCGATTTGGGAAGACTGATGATTGCCAAGAGCAATCTCGAGCGACTTGGCACTCGAGCGCTATACAGTGTTGCGGATGGGCAAAGCCCGGCATTTCGGCCCGGCTCATTTGATGCGGTGTTGCTTGACGCCCCCTGCTCCAACACCGGCGTGCTGTCCCGCCGCCCCGAAAGCCGATGGGAAAAGGGGCCGGACGATATTGCGCGTCTTTCCATGCTGCAAGCGCGCATGCTTTTGGCCGCTGCTGCGCTTGTGAAGCGCGGCGGCAGGCTTGTCTATAGCACCTGTTCCCTTGAGCCGGAGGAAAATGAAAATGCGGTTCGCGCGTTTCTTGCGCAGAACCCCGATTTCACCCTTGCCCCTGCGCGCGGCTTTGTGCCGGAAAAATATGACCGCGACGGGTTTCTTCGAATTCTGCCCTGGGTGGACCGCCTCGACGGCATCTTCGGCGCCCGCCTGGAGAGAATTCGCTAGGGCTTTTCAGAACTCCATCCGCAGATTGCGCAGATGACCACAGATTGGAAATCTGCGTTCATCTGCGCATCGGTGAATGCTCTTTACCAGCGCTTGCCGGCTCCTGCTCGTCTTGCTCCGCCGCCGGTTCCGCCGCGCTCGGCCCGGGGTTCTTTTTCCCGTGCTTCATTCACGGTAAGCGCGCGTCCGCCGAAATCCTTCCCGTTAAGCGCATTGGCCGCCTCATCCGCGTTTTCCATTTCCACAAATGCGAACCCGCGTGGGCGTCCCGAATATTGATCCTTGATGACGCTTACCGATTTGATTTCGCCATATTGCGAAAACAACTCGGTCAGCTCCTCCTCTGTTATGGTGAACGGAAGGTTTCCGACATAGAGCTTCTTAGCCATGACCTCGTCCTTTTGTGAGTGGAAATAGGCGGAACCATCACCGCCGGTTTTAGAAAAGCTATGCAAAAGCCGGGCCAGCATCGCTGCTCGCCTTTTGGCCCGGTGCTGTGGAAAAAAGTTTTGAAGACACAGCAGCAACCAGCGAGAAAACCTTTTGCATCCTCGCTGTGAAATAGTTAATTGAAATCATGACAAAATTGCCCAAAGCTGCGTGCCGCGGCTAAGTGGCCATCAATTGCTGACCGGAAGGGAAAGGGACCGCATGTTCGAACAAGCGCACAGGAATATTGACGATGTGCTCCGTAAAGAAGCCGGCTGCACTACAGAACTCGACTACACCGAACAGACTTCGTGGCTCCTATTTCTCAAGTACCTGGATGGGCGGGAGCAGGACCGGGCTAAGGGGGCGAGGAAGTGAAACACCGCAGCCCAAAAGAAATTATTGCGGAAATTGCCGAATTGGATGCGGAGAGCGCGAAGGTTTTATGCTCGATACGGGAGTTGCTGTGAACTCGAAACAGCGCGGCGCATCAAAACAGGCCGTGAAGGTTCCGGAAGACGTTCTGTACCGGCGCATTCGCGAGCTAATCATCAACGCACGGCAAACGGTTTCCCGTGGCGTTGACTATGTGCAGGTGTACACTTGTTTTGAAATCGGCTGCCATATTGTGGAGCACGAACAGCACGGAAAAGGGCGAGCGGCCTACGGGCTTGGCGTGCTGAACCGGCTTTCGGAAAGATTGGTGGTTGAATTTGGCAACGGGTTTTCCCGAAGCAATCTCGAATACATGCGGCGGTTCTATTTGACGTATTCCTCGCGTCTCAACATTTCCCAGACGCCGTCTGGGAAATTGCCGCACCCCGCAAAATCCCAGAAAGAATCTGGGAAATTCCGCACGCTCGATTCCAAAAGGCCGTTTTCCCTAAGCTGGTCGCACTATGTATTTCTGATGGGGATCAAGAATCCATCGGAGCGCAGTTTCTATGAAATCGAGGCAGAAAGCCAATGCTGGACTCTAAAGGAACTGAAGCGCCAGTTCGATAGCAGTCTATACGAACGCCTTTCCCTCAGCCGTGACAAGAAGGGCATTTCCAGGCTCGCGAAAGTCGGCCAGCTCGTCAGCCGCCCCAAAGATCTACTCAAAGAGCCATTGGTTCTGGAGTTTCTCGGCCTGGACGAACAGGCCAGGTATTCCGAGAATGATCTCGAAACTGGTATCATAAACCAGATAGAAAGGTTCTTGCTTGAATTGGGCAAAGGCTTTCTGTTCGAGTCCCGGCAAAAACGTTTTACTTTTGAGGGCGACCATTTCTTTGTTGACCTGGTTTTTTACAACCGTCTTCTACGCTGCTACGTGCTGGTTGATCTCAAGATCGGCAAGCTCACGCATCAGGATATTGGCCAAATGCAGATGTACGTTAACTACTTCGACCGCCATGTGAGGGCCGAAGGGGAAAATGCCACCATCGGTATTGTGCTTTGTAAGAAGAAGAGCGAGGCGCTGGTCGAAATAACGCTGCCCAAGGACGCCAATATCCACGCAAGGGAATATCAGCTCTATCTGCCGAGCAAGGAGCAACTGAAGCAGAGATTGCAGGAATGGGGCAAGGCGATGGTATGAAGAGGGGGTGGGAAACGAAGAAGCTGGGAGACGTCTGCACGTTCCTAAATCGCGGCATATTGCCCCGAAGGGGCGTGACATCTTTCTGTCCCTCCGTCCCCATCTGCCCCTCCCCATCTGCCCCCACTGCTTTTTCCACGCCCGGTTCGACGCGGTTCTTTGGTAATGGCTTCCGCCGACTCATATCCTGAAGGGCAATTTCGCCCCCAGTCTCATAAAGCTCTTTAAATCTGTAAAAGCTGTCGCGGGAATAGCCCATTACCTTGCAGGCCTGGGATACATTGCCCAAGGTTTCCGAAAGCCGGAGAAGCCCAACCTTGTTCTGAATGATTTTCTGCTGCGTGGTCATCTGACACTCCTTCTGTTCGGGGTTCGCCCCCAGTTTATCGGAAATGTCAGATCAAGTCTTAACTTCTACAATAAAGTTCTAGGTACGTCCCCAACCGCCCCCAACCAGTTCCGTCGCCAAATGGCGGGCAGGCACATGCCTACACCATGCCTTGGGGCGGGAATGGAAATGATCTGCTGAATGAGGGCGGATTAATCCCAGGCTCTTACTCGCCGCAAAGGAGGAAACACCGCTTGCGGGCAGCACCCAAAGCCCAAGCTAATGCGCAGAAACCAAATCAAACACCTGATCGAACGACACACTGCCATCGAGTAACCCCTGCCTTGCCTTCAGAATGTCCTGACTACCAGGCAGCCCAACAACATTGATAAAACAATTGATACCGAGATCCCTCAACAAGGAGTTGATTTCCTGAATGATATGCTCGCGCAAGAGGGCCTTTGCCCATTCAAAGGACACGTACTTAAATATGCCGTAAAACTCCGTCGCATTCTCTGATACCAGATCACGCCTATTCCATCCCCATCTCTTGGTAAGCTTGTTTACCAGCAGTTTCGTCGACCTCGCATATGCAATCACATCATAGCCCGGTGTGGACTGAATGAGATTGATATTTTCTTTGGCAAACGCCGGGCAAAGTGGGTTCGTTTTCTTCAGCATCCATAGGAGCCTTCTGTGAGCTCGGGTGCCGCCCAAGGCAGATGGAAGGGCGATTCGCCATACCGCAGATGATCTTATTGCCGAAAAGCGTTTTTTCACCCACCGGTAGTCCTTCCGCGGTGTAAACTGGAAATACCAACCTGGGAGACGGATAAGCTTTTTGGGTGTGAAGTAATGTAAATAGGGACAAGCTGGATCGTTTCTGTCATTCAGTATTTCGTAATGGCACACTCCATTGTACCCCAAAGAAGACGCCACTGTTTCCACTGCATCCGAAACCAAGGCCGAAGGTTGGTGTTGATGGCCGTAGTGTGCCAGCGATGCGCAGCAATTAGTGGCTCGGTCTTGCTCTACTGTTTCACCGACAAGCCGGATGTCGAAGTTCTTCCTCTCTTCAGACCTGCCCCCTATTGGCATTATGCCGAGACAGATATCTTCAGTGAACATATGGTGGTAATGGTGCACTTCGTAAGACACCGAGAGACTTGGGAAGTGATGAACCATATGGGGGCTACGGGCCGGTTTTTGGCGTCTCATGCTTCAGCATTGCCTCCGGAATCGTTTTCTTGGCTTTCGGCTTCATTCCTTCTCTGCATTTGTTCCCCAAACCGTTCCCTTCTGCCTCCAAAACTCAGCCCTTCGGCTCCGGGAGCCTTACCAAAATATTCGTAAACGAAGATGTCGATGCCGTCGCACAAGCTCCCGAGTTGTCCACCGGCAAAGACTCTAACTAGCAGGCTATCATGCTGCGTTTCCGGCAATGGTATACCATGCCCGTCCGCATCCTTTTGTATCTTTGGTAAACCGTCAACCATCCTATCCATCTGTTGCTTCCAACTTGTCCTAGTTATACCCCTGAAGGGTATTCCCAAGCTTCTATCCACCAAGGACACACAGGCTGCAAAAAACTGTAGAGTATCCTTATGGGTCTCTTTGTCTTTCAGGTATGCGTCCCACGTTTTCACAACCTCAGCCCACATTCCCTGGTCCTTATGGAATTCGCTCATGAGCTTGGCATAGCCACTAATGTCAAGAAGGTCCATGAGCGGGGCGGCGGCAATATTGAACTGCGGTTGGAAACGCCAGGAATCCGGTGACGCTTTGGGGCGCAATTCATGGAACTTGGAGATGCTTGCCATCAAGAACGGGGCATAGGTCCCCCTTAACAATTTGATGTCGTTGTCGCAAAGAGCCTGTACGATATGATGCGCAGTCATATGAAGGAATTTGAGCCTTCCCCGATTTGGTGGACACTAAGAAAAGGGTGTATTTCATACCCTG
>CAYVZU010000091.1:0-16076 GCA_964455935.1 uncultured Fibrobacterota bacterium | reverse complement strand
CCAAAAAACGACCCCCAATTAACAAATCAACACGCAGATCGCCGAACGGTTACCAACAAACAGGAAAGGAGGGTGATCTATGAGCACCTGATCATGCTCAAAATGTCTATTTTAGCAAGTATGGGAAAGTCAGACGCGGAATCCGGCCAGGTCGCCTGGCGCATTGCCGTAGAAAGCTGGCTGGAAAAGAAGGGCTATATTAAAATCACAAGACCGGAGAAAAGTGTCACCCACTTATGAGACCGTTTTGTGCTCATGAATTAGCTGGCGGAACACCTGCGCGTACCGCTCTCAATGAGTATTCTTCCGTCCTGGGGTCGGCGCTTCTCGGCAATGTCGAGGTTGGCCATAATCTTCACTCTGGAGAGGACCGCGTCTTTTTGGTCTAATCCAAGGTTGGCGAGTTCGTAGAGAACGCCGTCCAGACGATAGCGTGCGCGAATGCCATTCGTGTTTGGCTCCAGATGAATATCGCTTGCGCCGCTCTGAACGGCTTTGGTGAATAGGTCATTGACCAGGCGCACGGCGCCGGTCGCACCAGAGCCGGCCGACAGGTCAAAAGCCAGGGCCTCCTGCTCCGTATCCATAGGCCTGGAAGCGTGGAGACAAATCTGCTTCTCCTCGGGTGTATAGGAGGTTTCTATTGCGGCAAGAACTTCGGCCGCATCCGTTGGGCGGTAAACCAGATCGCGGCGCAGCAGGAAGCGGAGACGCTTATGGGTAGGGATGTCGGGCCGGTCGGCGCAAGCCAAGATCAAATGAGTTCCGCTGTCTTCAAGCGGATACATGGCCATGGTCTTGGCCATGGAGTAGTCGATAATCTTGCGGATGTCCGCCAAATCTTGGGTACTCATTTGCTGTCCCACACCATCTTCTTGGTTTCGAGAGAGTCCAGAGAGACCGGCTCTGAACCGGTTAGCGCCGTCCACGAACCTGCGAGCAGCGCCACACGCGACTGCACTGCCGCGCGCCGATCCGCCTTTGCCACCGTAATCAGATACTCCACTATGGGTGGCCCAATTTGCGAAGATACGCTTTTTATGGCAAATTCAGCCACATTGCAATTCTTGGCCAGCGCTTTCTCCCCGAGAAGGAGCCGGCCATCTTCAAACCGGAGTGTCTGACGACCTGAATCGGCCTGGAGATACCACAAACCTTGATGGAGCGCTTGAACCGCTTTTGCCTGCGAGAGGGCCTTGTATAGAGCCCGGTTTGCGGTGATTGCGAAAGTCGTGATCTCTTCCTTTTTCTGTGACAGGATCCACTGTTTCTGAAGAATCGTGTAGGACAGGAAGATCATTGAAACGAATATCCCGGATAGAATGAGGGTTGTCATGAGTTCGACGAGCGTGGTACCCCGGTTATCCAAACCACCCCGGCGCTGCGCACCACCCCTCCTTAACCAAGGAGGGGAGCCGAACCGAGCGGCAACTCCGAAAAATTCACCTCCTTGATAAAGGGCGCCAGCCTGGGTTGGCTGATCTTTAGTAGTTATTGCCATGGCTTTGCAGTATCCCCGCCAACCGGTTGCAGGGCAAGAATTCCGAAAACAGAAACAAGCGGGTCGCCTCCCTTCTTCACGGAAAGGCGCCACTCCACTTTGGAACTGTCCTGGACCACGGTATCACATACGAGATGATATGTCCCATTCTCAAGGACGATATCGCGGGCGGCGGGTAGTTGGCCTGTTCGCCCGATCACGCCGACCTCGCCCCGAAGGATTTCGAGGCCGATCATCTTCTGCTGCACGGCCGGGTTGAGTGCCAGTTTCATGGACACCAACGCAAATGGAACAAAGAGGACCATCAGGATGGTGAAGGCAACCAGCACCTCGACGAGGGTATAGCCTTGTGCACCTCGGCTTCGGCATCGATTGGGATTCCTCATAGGGCATCCTCGATGCGGAGCGGGGCGATCCGCGCTTGCTTCTGGAAAAGGCGGGGCGCGACAAAGCCTGTCAGCGAAACCGAGGATATTTCGCCCGCCACGAACCAGTTTGGGTATATCGTGAACTTCTCCAGATATGTACCCTCGTATGCCCGGATACTGCCCGACAGTTTCCCTTCAGGCTGCAGGGCAAGCGGGGTGAAGATGAGCCCTGTAACCCGCACAGCCGGCCCCAGCTCGATTCGCGAGCGGTGGAGATCTCGTTCATATTGCAGAAGAAATGCGCTCGTGGCCACGGTTCCCTGCACGCTTGCATTGCCAAGGATTTGAAGGCGCGAACCATTGGAGACGCGAGGTTTTGATGGATGAGAAGACAGGTAGAGGAAAGATGGATAGTCCAGCCGGGCATTGCCGGCCACGTGAATGCCTCCGGCCGCCACAAAACGAGAATCTGTCCAAGCTTTATCAAGAATTTTAAGTTCTCCCAGGCAACTGAGATCGCAGTCCGACATCCTGCTTGAGTCTCGAAGCTCGACATTTCCCGTGACATAGGCGTGGAGTTTACTTGCCCGGCTGTTGCCGGTCAGGCACAGGTCGCCCAGAACGTATAAGCGGCGGCCCTGGATCTGTTTTTCCGTTCCAAGAGTCTGGCCGTCACCAAGGCGGAGGGATCCCACAGCCCAACACTGGAAACTGTCGGAAAGGAGTCTGATATTGCCGGCCCAACCGGCTTGTGTGGAGGCCGGCTTCGGTTGGGGCTGTTTGGATGCCGGGCTCCGGGCAAAAACCGCGAGCTGGCTGTCAAGGACCGTGACTGCGGTTTCGTCGATCAGGTCGGGGTTGAGTTGGCGGACTTTGCCTCTGAAGGCATTCCCGTGCGGCCTGAATCCTTTGCGATCGGCCATCTTTATAATGCGATTCTGAGGAAGAAAGACCGTACCCTCGATACGGCTACCACGGGCCAGGGTGAGGTCTTTGCCTGGATTTGTGAGGCATACGCTGCCGGAGAAGGCAGATCCAGGCTCTTCGCCAAGAACCGCCGTGAAAGTCTTACGCTGGTTCCGGTACTGCCCGGTGGACCGGGCCTGTATATAGCCTCCCTGGCGTTCCATGACCACGGTGATAATCGAGGCTTCTGAAGGTTTGATGGACAGAGTATCGGGTTTTAGGTTGGCACCAAACCGGGGCAAACCGGACAACCTGGCTGAGGCAATGGAAATCCCAGAGTAGGCCAAGGCCGCGGCCTGGAGCTTGTTGTGTTCCCGGTTGAACCGGGATCGCGCATAAACGTGCGCTTGAAGGCCGATAGCAAAAATAAAAGTCGCAATCACAAAAAGAGCCAGAACGAGATACAGGACGGAACCGCGCTGGTCGCGGCGCAGAGCTGAGCGCGACCCGGTAGCCGGTTTCATTTAATCGTGAATTCCCGGCCTTCAAAGAGCACCGATACGGAGTCCATGAAAATCGCCTTGATCAGAGCGCCTGCCACGGAATCACCCACCCCAACAAGGCTGGATCCGGCAGGCCCCTGCATTAGAACCATGGGACTCATGGCGTTCCAGTTGATCCCACCGATTGAAATTCGCGGCGGCTGTGGTGGCGATGGCGGCGCTGCTTGTGGCTCCTTTTTTCTCGCAGCCTGCGAGGGTTTGGCCTTGGGCACAAGTGGGCATTCGAAGGGGTCACGGAAATCAGCGACGTACGTGTAAGACTGCGACGAGAGAAGAGCTTTGTAAGAAGAGGCCGGGGCCGATATATGCTGTGTGTTCTCGGGGCCGCTTCTGAACAGGCGCATGTTGTAAACCCAAACGCCCGCGGCGATTACGGCCAGAACGATCAGGAGTTTCTTGTTGCCGGCCTGCACTTATTCCCCGCTCTTTGAAAATACCGAGAAATGAAGGTTCGCTTTGACTTCACGGGAAACCAAGGCGGGCGACACAAGCTGCACGGCACGAATTCTCACGGCAGGACCGCCCATTTCAAGCTTGTTTATCAACGTGGCGATCTGGTGGAAAGGTCCACTGACCGAAATCTGGTAAGGCAATTCGCTGACACCACCGGCCACGGATTCGGGTAATGATTGGAGTTCCGCGTGTGTGAGTTTCGAGGAGGTGATCGCGTCCTGTAAGAAGGACAGGAGTTCCGTTTTTTCGTTGCGGATATTGAGGTACTTTCGAAGGAGATCGAGCCTGGATTTCAGCAGTTTGTTTTCTCTATCGAGTTGCTGAAAAGAACGCCCCTTGGCGACCTTCGAATTCTGGTATTCCGCCCAAAGGGTCCGCACGTCTTGAGAAATGCAAGACAGAGCCGATGGGAGCGCAGAGGCAAATACGAAGTAGTTCAGAGCCAGTATCAGGACACCAAGAGAGAGTCTGTGCTTCATCTAGGAATCCCTTCCTGTTTTGCCGCTCCCAAACGGTCACCGGCGGAAATCTCCAGTTTGAACCGGACAAGTTCCTGGCCTGCGATGCTGCTGCCGGCCAGGCCACGAATCCTTTGACGGCCCAATGCTTCGGTGTAAACAACCCGGACCGCAGCAACGCCTTTCGCCCGTTCGAGTTGCGCAGCGGTCTTGGCAACCGCGTCCGGATCTGGCGCATGACCGATTGCCAGAATGGTGTAAAGGCCGGCCCCGGTTTTGGGTTTCTCAGCGTTTATTTCGCTGAACCAGACATTGGATGGCAAGGCGCTGCCGATCTCATGCATGAGACCGGCGAAATTGCTCTGCTTCTCAAGGACCGCGGCCGCGCCCTTCCATTGATTCAATAGAACTTTTCTTTGGTCCACGCTCGTGCTGTAGGTCTGTAGCTGCCGGCGCTCTTGTTTCATGATTGCATTCCACAACCACAGTGAACCCTTGCTTGCCCCCATTAGCGCAGAGATGAGAAGAAGGACAAGGACAGGCGCCGCAATGGCGGCCCGGACCACATTCCAAAGCTTTCGCTCCAGGCGGAGTTTGGCCCGGCCGGCAATGTCCTTATAATTAAGGTCGAGATAGATGTGTTCGCTGCTGATATAGGCGGCCTCGGCCGTGGGGAGATCACCGGCGTTGATCCGGGCAAATGAGCCGGTAAGGGTTGCCTTGGCTCCGGAGAAAGAATCTTTGTCACCGAGAAGACTCAGATGATGTATGACCGGTGCTTTGAGGCCCAGATATGCGCAGAGCTTCTCGTTGATGACCGCCGGCATTCCAGCTGGAGGGTCGGTGAAAACGACCATGTCCCCGACCTGGGCGCCTCCTGCCGCGTAGGTACAATCCGGCCCTTGGAGGATGATGATTTTTTCCGTGTCCGCGGGTTGAACGAGACGCGGCCAGAAGTGGCCGCCGGCAAAGCAGGAGTTCAAGACCAGACCGGTGGCTTTAATTTGGCTTCGAAACGCACCCAGATCGGAATGTCGCACTATGTCCAGAAAGAAGCGCTTGCACCCATTCTGGTTTTGCGCTGCTTCCAGGAAAGTGACGGCCGTGTCCTCCCAGTGGACGCCCGGCGGCAGAATGTCTTTTGGTCTCCCCAGAAGCCAGGCATTTATGTCGGTTCCGGCCTCCACGTCAACGAGAAGCGACATGACTTCGGGCCGACAGGTGACCAGATCCACCGCACGGCCGCGCAACCCTCGACGGTGAATGCAAGATTGAAGGTGAGCCCAGTCTGCGGAGGGTGGGCCGGTTTCGGTCCAGAGACAGTGAAAGGAGTTCCCGCGGCGGCAGAACTCGGAAAGCCGCCATTCGCCCGTTGCGAGCCATAAGGCCAGCCGGTGGTTTGGGAGCCAGAGGGGGCTCCTGTAAAGATTCTGAAAGAGCCAAAATGCGTACCGGTGCAAAGGAATTACCAAACTCCTCCCCCGGTTACAGAAAGTTGATGAAGAACCAGCGACCCAAAAGTTTGCAAAAGCCGATCTTCCTAATCGGAGGCCGTGTTGATGATCTGGTAGCCAATCAGGATTGCTTCACCTGTCCTATCAAATTTGCCAATCAACCTTCCCAGCCCATCATACACCAACATGCCACGAGCTGTGATTGCCGTCTTAACAAGCCCGTAAACCGGACTTACCCATTCATAACCTTCAATTGAAGCATCCCAGTTCCCAACAAGTGAAAGGTCCCATAGCCGCTTGATTTTATAGCAAGAAAAGGTGCCAGCAGGGCAAATGATATCTTCTTTTCCTACATAGGTCCTCGCAAGGTGTAAAGGGTCCGTTCTCAGGTCCCAGATTGAGCCTATCTGAAAGGGATATTGAAGCGTTTTCTTGGGCGGTTGCTCTATCGTTGGATCCCAAGCCGAATTAACCTTCTTCGAAAATGGTTTGACACCCCAATCCATTGCCGGACTGAGCAGGTCGCGAATACCTGCAAATGCTTTCCCCCCAAACTCATATAGTGTTCCATTGGCAAGCTTTGGGTAAACATCGAAAGAATTATAAACATGTGCGTAAAGGTAGAGTCCGTCGCTTTTGTTTTGATACCACAGGTAACGGGAACCGGTATTCGCGTCGGTACCACCGGTCACAGTGTCTTTCAACACGAAGGTAATGGTATCCAGCAGAACCGAATCAAGACGATCAACACTCACAAGCACCGTATCTATGACATTCAAATAAAACAAAGTGTTGCTTGTGTCAGTAAGCGGAACGTAAGTCGAATCATCGGCAACCAAGAGACTGCAGTTGAGATTACGCGTAGTTAGCGAATACAGCCAGGAATTGTTCAATGCCAGTGGGTAGGAATAGTTTTCGATTGGTTGCTCAGGTTGCGGGCCATTGACGCATGCGGACAACAAACATATCAAGACAAAGCACAGGGCATGTTGGATTATCTTCATTTTGGTCCTTCCCATTAAATGCGCAGGGACGGTAGATCTTTGATCTTGTGATCGATCATGGTTAACGCAATAGATTTTGAAAGATGTGATGTCGATTGATTCCCACGGCGGGCTGAGTGAGATCGAGAAAGACAGTTCCAGATGTGGCGCTATTCAGGTACGTCTTACTATCCACAACTACAAGTTTGCCCTGGCAGCAAAGAATACCGGTCAGCACGTTGGATGTTTTCCGCAGAATAAGGAGTTGCGCGTCAAACCTAATATTCGAACCGTCTGCAACCACATTGTATTGATTTCCATCACCAACAATGCCAAGATAGGTGTTCGCTCCGATTGTCGCCTTAAATGCCGGGTTTGTGCCTGCGGAAAGCGTTTGTACCGCCGTATTTGAGCCAGTCCAGTTTATAGCTGTTGCATATATGTCAGAGAAAAAAGGAAGAATCCTGCCCCCAATAGCAGGACCCCTGATTTCTAAAACATCGTGATCGGATACACCGTCTCCGTTGTCATCCATGCGACGAATCGGCAACAAAGCAAGGTCAGGATGCAGCAAAGAACAAGTGGAGGACCTGGCATTCGTACCGCCAACGGACCATTGCGCATTGATGGAGTTGGCATTCTTTGAAGCTACCGCATTGCCATTGGAACCGAGATTAAGTTGGAAAAACGCATTGGGATCAACCATGCCACCACCAGTACTTGTCCACTTTAAATCGTGCAGCAGGATAAGGGCGTCAGGGCAGAGAAAACAATTCAGGTAACAGCGCGTACCTGGAAGAGAAACTCCGGTCCACGGTGCGCTGCCAAGTTGGAGTCTGCCTTTGTAAAAGAAATACGGGCTACTTGCATCGGGCTGGTAAGTGTCTTCCACAGTTACAGGCGCTGAGCCAGCATACTGACCAAACCAGCCGCCATTTGCGCTAGTACCACCACATTCATTCAACACATTTATTGTTTTCCCTGGCGCAGGATCCGTAAACTTTTCCAAGAATAGATTCGAATGTATGTCACTGCATGCAACCAAGCCCCGTTTGACCCAACCTGGATATGCCGGATCAATTAGCAGTTTGTTGTTTCCAGCAGCCAAAATTATGCTATTGCCGTCCTGCTGATCATGGCCCTGCCCGTTTGTCTCCATCGGCCCACTTTCGGCGGATATTGCAAGGTACACAGAGGGGCCGTGAAATGTTACAATCCCGAGATGGTTTCCATTCGTCCTAACTGGCGATGGGAGCGCGCGTATCTTTATATCCGGAGGATTTGTTCCGACCGGTGTACAGCTATGCTGATAAAACGAGAATGCGGCAACAGGCCATTCGACGGTTGGCAGGTATTCAAAAGTGGGATCCGGACTGTAGTAGTTCAGATTCGACTCGAATTTCTGATAGAAATACCGATAGTTCTCGTTTCTCACATACCTATAGAAAAGTAAAAAGGGTACGTAGGCGTCCTTAGGTGTATCATCGAACTCCGGCATTTGGCCCTGTGGACCAGAGATGTTGCATACCCAACTCGTTAGTGCCGCAATAGCGGAACTTGTGCTACCAAAGTATTGCTGTTCGCCGTTGATGGCGAACATGAGCCTGCACGGCAAATGCATCGACATGGCATCCACAATATAGCCTGGTCCCTCCGCCCAGCCGGCACCGACCCCGTAGACATAAAAGGTCTGGTATTTAATGTAGGAGTTTAACTCGTCGAGAGTTGCCTGGCTGATGGAACCCAGATACAACTCGGCCGCGGCGCAAGCACTATAGGCCCGCACGCCGATATTATTCTTATAAAGGGCGCTCATGTCCGAAAAAGAACGGCATGAACCGATCAGGTCTTTCAAATGATCGTGTATCGGTTGTATCCAGTTTTGCTCCAAATTTGCAATCTCTTGCGTGGTTAGGTGGTCCTTCATCAGGCTAGTGGCGAGCACCAAATCCATTAAGAATCGGGCCTCGTTCCAGAGAACGGTGGCAGGATTCTCATTGTAGGTTACCGTGTAGGATAGGCAAACCGTGGAAATATCCGAAAAATATGTGCTTGGCTGTCTGAGTATCTGCAGAGCTTTATCCAATAATCCGCTTGGTGGCGAGTCGTCCAGTGCCAAAATCAAACCAGCACATTCCGCAATGCCCGCATTATTTGCGGCTCTTAATGCTTTTTCGGCAATTGAGCCAGAGGGCGAAGCCGGCGTCATAGTTGTCGCAATGTAAATCGCCTTGAGCATTCTCAGTTCCATTATTGTCTGGAGCCCGATAGCCTCGCTGATATAGATACCCGATTGCGAGATTGCGCTTTGATAGGTATTGTCGTTGGCAATGTTGGATATAGCACCGTTGAGTGCAGAAAGACACCTCTCGTAACGACATTTCGCTGTATCAAAGGAAGCGGAACTGGTTCCCTGCGGCCCGAATAGGAGTTCACCCGCGGCAAATGCGTTCTGATGGGCAAGGGCGATAATAAATATAATCAGTATAAGAGTTTGTGAATGTCGAATAAATTGGGCACGTGGATGTTGCTCAATCAGAAGAGAATTGAAGAATCTCATGAATTCCCTCGCGTAAATTGAAAACGCGCTATTTCTTTAAAATATTCTTCGGGTCCACTTTGCCTTCGCTGCCATAATAAATATGGGGCACAAGGTAGATCATGAGCTGGCTCTTGCTGCTGGCAGTGCTCTTAGTTGAGAAGAGCCATTTCAAAATAGGTATGGAGCTTAGGATGGGAAGCCCTCTGCGGGTGTCTTGATTCGAGTTGGAGATCAGACCACCAAGCACAATCATCTCGCCGTCGCGAAGCCGTACCGTGGAGCTAAGAGAACGACGGTTGATCGTGGGCGCGGTATCAGGGTTGAGGCTGCCTTTGGGAACGTTAAAATCCGGCCGGACTTCGACCGTGACTTCGTTATTTGCCGCGACCCAGGGCGTTACCGAGAGCGTTACATCCGCATTGATGGTCTCAAACCGCTTGTCGGTTGAAATGACCGTATTGCGGTCATTGGGGTCGACGATTGTCTTCTCGATCAGAAAGTATTGCGTAGAACCAATGCTGATGGATGCCGGGTGGCCGTTTAGGGTAGCAATCTGAGGCTTGGAGATTACGTTGGCAACGCCTTCCTGTTCCAGGGCTTCGATCTCAGCCGCGAAATTCTCCGGAAGGGTCACGACCTGCTTGACCGAGAAGAAATCCAGGAACTTCTGGGCATTCTTCTCTATGCCCTTTTTGCCGCCCCGCATCTTAACATCCGGAAAGAACGATTCGGAAGCAGGCAGGGAATCTTTTCCAAAGTGCGTAAAGAAGCGAAGCCCAAGGGAACGGAGCTTATCCACCGATACATCGACAA
Organism: uncultured Fibrobacterota bacterium; assembly: GCA_964455935.1. Taxonomy (GTDB): domain Bacteria; phylum Fibrobacterota; class CAYVZU01; order CAYVZU01; family CAYVZU01; genus CAYVZU01. The sequence goes on along the minus strand of CAYVZU010000091.1, from coordinate 6,035 downwards.
CCCAGGCTTCGATGAGGATCTGAGCAACGGGCTTGTCGATCTTGGCGAGATAGGCTTTGATCTCCTCGATGTTCTCCCGCTTGGGCGAGATGACCATGATGGCGTTGAACTCTTTGACCACCTTGAGGATCGAGCCCCTCGTGAGAGTCTCGGGTAAAAGCGCAAAAGAAATATCGGCCTTCATGTGTCGGAGTTCGACAAGCTCGGAGTTCTGCGTTTCATACATCGTGCGTTCGCCGATGAAGTAGATATTGCGGGATTTCCAGTGGGTGTATTTGGTGTTGCGCAAGATGCTTTCAAAAACGTCATCCACCCTTTCGCCGGCTATTTTTGCGGTAATCGTCCCTTCGATACTCCCGTAGATGTAAATATCCAGGTTCGCCTGCTGGGAAATTTCGCGAATAAGCGGGGCAATGGGCGCGTCCGAGACCTCAAGTGTTGCCAAACTGTCCCGGACCGTAACCGCGAGACGAGGACCTTTCTCCGTGCCGCCGGCGAATCGGCTTTCACCCCTGGTGATGTAAAGGACCTTATTGGACTCCTTGAGATCGAACCCATTTGAGGCTAGCAGGACTTCCAGCCCTTTCTGGACGGGCATATTCATGAAATAGCCGGAGATCTTCCCTGCCACACCTTTATCGGGAATGAGATTGATTCCGGCGCGTGCCGCTACCCATCGGACCAATGAGTCCATTTCAAAGTTGGACAGATTGACGGTGAGCATGCCGTCCTTGATTTCGAGAATCTGTTCGACTTTGGGTGGGGGCGGAGGAGCCGGGGGTGGCAACGGCTTTGGCTTGAAGACCTGGACGATGCCCATATTGATGCGGAAGTCGTAGCCGTTCTCTTTGATGATGAAAGTGAGGGCGTCTCTTAGGCGAACGTTCGTTAGCCGCAAGGTCAACTGTCCGCGAACTTGCTCTTCCATAAAGAGATTGATGCCGTATGGCGCACTAAGTAGACGGAGCACGTCGCGCAGGTCCTGATTCTTGAAGTCAAGGACCGGAATTACGATGCTGTCGGGAATTGGCAAGACGCCCGGTGTGAAGCTGTCAGGCAGAACGATGCTTACGGGTTTGGCGGCCGGGGGCTGTTGAGCGGTAGCCTGTTGAATCTGGGCGGTGTCCTTGGGTTGGGATGTTGCTGTCTTCTTGGCCGCCGGTTTTGGCGCCGAAACGGGGGCAGCGGGTACCGGCGCCGGAGTTGGGGTTTGGGCCGGCGCCGTGACGGCCTTGACCGTGGTATCCGCAGGCGATGCAGAGGCTTGTTTCACCGCCATTCGGGCGTGGGCAGGCGCAAGGAGGAAAATAAGCAGAATTGCCGCTTTGAGGTGCATACTATGTTGTACGAAGATAAATATTTAGGCCGAAGGGGACAATCATGGGTCGTTCCAAATATGAGTTGGCATTCGAATCGTGAAAACGGCGCATTTTTTCAATTTAAACCGCAAGTACCTGGTTGTCAATGAATTGGACAGGAATTCGGATTTGGGAGTGGTAACAAATGTTACCAGTTGTCTCGTCTTTTGAAGGCACTGCGGTTGAAAAGCCCCTCCCAAATCTCATAGATTTGACTGACCATCGCAGGCGCAGGAGGGCTTTGATATGGCGTCATTGCCGTTCAATGGAAGACAGCAGTAATACCTCGCCGAATCATAGGGCACCAGGCCAAACAATTCCGGGCTTTGCGCAACAAGCGCTTTCGTGTCCAACCGGCCGCTATTCATAAATCACTATCTTCGAAATTCCATGTGTCTTTGTTCGCCGCTTTCGTCCGGCCAGCACCAGCGGATCGTCGGGCGAGTGCGAAGGCATCTGAAGGACAAGCCAGGAGTGCGGCGACAAGAGCCTTTCCAGGCCGAGCCCCCGTAACTGGGCCCAGTCGGAATATGGCGGATCGACCAGGATTCCTTGAAAGACCCCTGTTTCATTCCGGCAAAACGCCGCCACATCGGCACGGACGACTTTCGCCCGGGCATTAAGATTCATTTCGCGGAGATTGCGCTGGAGGAGTTCCAAATTTTCCCGATCCCGTTCCACGAATACGCAGGAGGCGGCGCCGCGGCTGAGGGCCTCGATTCCCAGTGTTCCGGGACCCGCATACAGGTCCAGAACCGCGGCATCACGCACGCCCGGGCCGATCAGATCGAAGATCACTTTGCGCAACAAGCCGCTTGATGGCCGGACCTTGCGCCCGGCCGCGGTATGAAGGATGCGGTTTCTGAGTTCGCCGCCAAGAATTCGAACAGACATGCGAATCCGTTCTCTTGATTAGTCGGGTTTGGTGTAGAAAAAGGCGATTGCCTCGAAGCGGATCCTTCCCTTCCCAAGGGCCTTCACATGGAATTCCGGAAACGATACCATGCTGTTAAGCTCGGGGAGGCGCTGGTTGAGGAATTCGACAATGGTGCGATATGTAGTGATCCCCTCCATCTGCAAGGCGTGACGGCGATAATCGCCCTCGGGCTCCATGCCCAAAGCCTTGAACCCAATCCACCGGATTCCCGGCTCGCCCATTTCCCGAATTCGGCGGCTTAGGTTCTGGAACTCCGAATGCCCGGGAATTCGCGAAAAAGGATTGCTCTGAATCAGGGATTCATAATCAAGTCCATACTGGAGACGGCCTTTGATCTCGAATCTTGTTTTTCCGGCTGCATAGCCGGCGGGCCGCACCGACACCACTTCAAGGCCCGAGCAGGCCGGATCTTTCGTCAGCCGGCCCCGAAATCCCAAAAAGATGTCCCTCGTTTGCGTTACACCCAGGATATAAAAGGAGGCAAATTTCTCAAGACGCATGGTATTGAAATCGACTCCGCCGCCTGCCTGTCCATTGATGCTGGCAAATGCGCGGCGAAGAAACATGGAGCCGTAGAGCAGCTTTTCGTTTTGCGTCATTTCCTCATAGGGAAGCAGAAGCAGGCCTTTCGAGCTGATCACGGCTTTGGCCTCGTCGACGTCCTTTACCGTCTCCTCGATTCCGCGCAGGGCAAAGGCCGAAGGCGGTTGGGCCACCCTCTTTTCTTCAGCTTTTGGCTCGGGCTTTGGCCGGGTCAGCACAAACAAACCGCCGGCTCCTGCAGCCAAGACAGCCAATACGATGAGGCCGGCTACAACAAGCCCCTTCCGGCCGCCCTCACGGGGCGCGCGCTTGGGCCGTGCACCCTGGAAGACGCTTCCTTTAAGAAGATTAATGCGAATCACGACGGAAAATCCTCAAAGCCGCGCGCCAATAGCCCGGCCGCAATGGAGCAAAGCGCACTGTGGTCCTTGATCTGCGTTGCCAGATCCTCGCGGATTTTAATGGCTTTGAATGGATTCAGTACGGCAACGCTCATCTCTGGAAAACCGGTGGCGAGCCCTTTGCATAGATCGTCACCTTCGGAAACCGCGCCGGCCAGCCAGATTTTCCGGATTGGTGCCAGCGCCTCATTGCTCGGTGTTCCCAGCAAGTCCTTCATTCGGGCCGAAAGCCACTGAATTTCGGCCTTTCCTTCCTGACCCGCGGACGGGCCGGGCAGACTGGCGCAGCCATAAACCATTCCGTTGCGGCATGCAGCCAGGCTTGTGCGGCCAGGTTCCGTAAAAACGAGCAATGCCCCGGCTTCAATCTCGGAAGGATTGTTCGCCTCGAAGGCATTCTGCAGGGCAAACGCGTCGACATCAACCAGAACGGGATTCAGCCGAATGCGGCGCAGGAGTCCCGCGAGGCGGTCGACGTATTCCCTGCGGCAGGCCGCGACCAGGTATTCGCGCTCGCCCTCCCCTGCCCCGCCGATTTCCTGGAGGTCAATCCGAAACCCGTCCAGAGTTCCAAGAACCTGCTGGCCGATTTCCCACTCCAGGACTTCCTGCGGGTTAGGTTCGTCGGCCGGTACCCGGAATCGCTGCATCACAACGTTGCGGCCCCACACGCAGGCCAGAACGTCGGTCGCGGTCGCGCCGGAACCTTCGATGGTGTTTTGAATTTCCTCTTCCAGGCGCGCCGGGTTTTCGGCAACCTTGGGCTCGAGAGGATTGATGGCCACCAGGTCCACGATCTTCTCGTGGCGATCGTATTGCAGGATACGAATGGAACTAAACCCGATGTCCAGGGCAAGAACAGCGCTCTTCTCCATGATCAGACCGGCGTATCAGGAGCCCGAAGGCATGGCGGCCGAAACCACCAGCCGGCCCTTGATCCGCTCGAATTTCTTTTTTCCAATTCCTTTCACGCGCATAACCTCCTCGACGGATCTGAATCCGTCATGGCGGTTACGGTATTCAATGATTCGCTGCGACAACTCCGGCCCAATGCCAGGCAGGCCCGTCAATTCGGTTTCCGATGCCGTGTTAAGGCAGACAGTACTCTCCGTGGTTTGGGCTGCCGAAGGCGGTGCCGCGGGCGAAGGCGCGCAGAAGGAAGTGTCCGCCTCCACACGCAATCCCGCTGAACTTTGGATCTCATCTCCGCAGGTCCGGTCAAGGACCCAGCCCAGGATGCCCGAACCGGCCAACACAAGGACCGCCGCAAGCTCTTTTTTATTGAGAGTCATGCTGTCTCATCAACTCGGTGAACAGCCGGGCAATATCCGGATCGAATTGCCGGCCCGCTTCCTTGTCGATCACGGCAAGGGCGCCTTCGCGATTGAGCGCGCGGCGATATACGCGATTGCTGGTCATGGCATCGTAGGAGTCCGTCACCGACAGGATCCGGGCTCCCAGCGGAATCTCACCGCCTGCCAGTCCCTCCGGATACCCCTTGCCATTGAATGTCTCATGATGGTGCCGAATCAGAGGCAGCAGCGGTTTCATAGAGGCAACATCGGAAATGATATTGAATCCGGCCTGTGGATGTTTTTTGATCTCCTCGAATTCAGCGGGAGTCAGCCGGCCGGGCTTGTTAAGAATTTGCTCGGGCACCCCGATTTTTCCAATATCGTGAAGCAACCCCGCGAACCGGACCACTTCCAGCTCATCGCTTTCCAGCCCCATGCGCCGGGCTAGGAGAACGGCCAACTCCATCACTTTCTCGGAATGGCCGCGCGTATAGGAGTCCTTGGCTTCGACGGCGGAGGCAAACGCGCGCATGGTCTGCAGGTACTGCTCCTGCATTTTATCATACCCTTTGACGTTGTCAATGGAAATCGAGGCCTGCGATGCCAATACATTGATGATTTCCAGGTCGATATTGGAGAAACTGGGCGAGTCCTGGGCCCGATTCAGATGAAGCACGCCAATCAGCCGTTTGGGCGTCTTAAGCGGAAATGTGATGGAGGAACGTACGTTTTTGCGATCGAGCTTGCCCAGGAAAGCCTGCACTGGAGAAACACGGTCGATTAGCAGAGGCTCTTCATTAATGGCTACCCAGGTAGCGATCTTCATCCGGTCTCTCTCGTCGAATTCAACGCCCTCGCCAATACCCAGCGTCGAAAGGACCTTCAATTCGTTCTGGTCGTCGAGCAGCATTAAGGCGCCGAAATCGGCTTTCGCCAGCTTCATGCTGTATTCCAGAATAATGCGCAGGAGCTTCTCGAACTCATGCACCATGGCGATGTTGCGCGACACCTCATGGAGCGAAACGATTTTCGAGAAGAGGATATTCTCCTCAAGCAGCTTGCGGCTCGATAAAGCCCGATCGACCTTTTCCCCGATTTCTTCGAGATGAACAGGCTTGACCAGATAATCATAGGCCCCGGATTTGAGAGCTTCGATGGCGCTGTCCATGGTGGGATAAGCCGTAATGATCAAAACGGGTATGCGCTGGTCGACTTTTTTTATTTCGCGTGTGACCTCAAGCCCGCTCATGCCCGGCATTTTGATATCGCAGATGGCGATGTCAATGCGTTCCTGCTTGGCCACCCCTACGCCCTCGGCGCCGTTGTTGGCCGTCGAGACTTCATAGCCCTTCTTCTCAAGAAACTTCTTGAGAATTTCGCAGATGGGTTTTTCGTCGTCGATAACCAGAACTCTGGGTTTTTCCAAAGCGATTCCTTTCAGGTCCCGGTAAAACCGTTAAAACTAAAATTAAATCATAATACAGCGGGAAAACGATTTTTA
>CAYVZU010000090.1:0-16173 GCA_964455935.1 uncultured Fibrobacterota bacterium | reverse complement strand
GGATGTCACCCCGGATGTGGCCCGGGCCCTTGGCGTACCCGCCAATGTCGGGGGCGTAGTTATTACGCAGGTGGAGCGCAACAGCCCGGCCTCCAGGGCCGGTTTGCAGCCGGGTGATATCGTGTCCGGGGTCAACAACCGGCCTGTGCGCACCAGTGAGGACATTCAAATCGAATTCGGTGAGTTTTTTGCGGGGGATGTTGTATATTTGAAAATTGCGCGCGACCGAGGGCGCAAGGAGACCCGGATCGCGTTGACCCTCGAGCCCGACCGGCGCTTGCGATAGGAGTGAAATGGCAAAAGAAGGTCTTCCCATACTAATCCCGATCTGGGTTGTGATAATTTTGGCGTGGTCAACAGCGGGACTGCTGCATTCCAAAACCGGATATGTCATCTCGGCCATTCTAACCCTGCTGGGGGCGCTGGCCATCTATTTTTTTCGGGACCCCGAACGTGTCGCTCCTTCGGGGAACGGAGTCATTGTGGCTCCTGCCGATGGCCGCATTGTGGAAATTAAGGAAGAGGAAGAGCCCGTGTATTTGCGGCAGAGAGCGGTTCGCGTGAGCATTTTCCTTTCTGTTTTCGATGTGCACATCAATCGCTTTCCCATGAAAGGCAAAGTCCGCTACAAAGAATACCGGCCCGGCCGGTTTCTCTCGGCCTGGAAGGAAAAGGCCTCCTCGGACAACGAGCATACCTTTGTGGGAATTGAGTGCGACAATGGAGTCAAGCTGGTCGTCAAGCAGATTGCCGGCCTGATTGCGCGCCGTATTGTCTGTTACGCCGAAGCGGGCCGGTCCTTCCAAACCGGGCAACGCTTTGGACTGATTCGATTTGGTTCCAGAACCGACCTGTTTGTTCCGGCCGGCACCGCACTGCGTGTTCGCGTGGGCGATAAGGTGCAGGGCGGGGCCACAATCATAGGAGAAATCCCATGAGCCGTTTTGAAAAATCCAAGTTTGTTCTCCCCAGCCTTGTCACCAGTGCGAATTTGATTCTGGGGATTGTTTCCATCTTTCTGTGCCTTCATGCAAAAAGCGATCCCTCCATGGGCCGTCTCTTCATTCTTGCCAGCTGGCTGATCGTTGCCTGCACCATGATCGACGGCCTCGATGGAAAAGTGGCCCGGCTAACGCAAACCTCCAGTCCGTTTGGGATCCAATACGATTCCCTGGCCGATGTCATTGCTTTTGGTGTTGCACCCAGCGTTCTAATGTATGCCCGTTTTTTCTCGAATTTCGAGATCGGGTTCACCTTCCTGCCCATCTGCTTTCTCGTCTCTTCGGCCTTTCGCTTGGCGCGGTTTAATGTGACCACCGACGGCAAAAAAAAGAAGTGCTTCTACGGACTCCCGACACCGCCCTCCGGAGGGCTCATTGCCTCGTACATCCTTTGCCTGGACTTCCTCGAAAAGTACGAGGTTGCTTTTGGCAACGAACGCCAGATGGGATTGCTCCTGGGCGCCATTGTGATCATGAATTGCTTTCTTATGGTCAGCACGGTCGAGTTCGACGTTTTTTATAAATTTTTCTATCGCAACTTTGGCTTGGGCATACGGGGCTTGATCACCGCGGTCATTCTGGTGGGCATTATTAAATTTTCCGGTCCCGTGCTGTTTGGCCTGGGTTTCCTGTATATCGCGCAGGCGCTTGGGCGCTGGCTTCTCCGGAACCTGAAGGAAAACCATTCGGATGAAACCCAGAAGGTACCGGGCTGACAAAGGTCTTCCCATTCGGCACTATTCTTGAAAAAGGGGTCTTTTTTCTATGGCAAACCATCATACGAACCACAAAAGCCTGGGGGGGCTGATTCTGGCCGTGGCCATTGGCCTTGTAATCGGGTCTTTTCTCACGCAGCTTTTCACATTCATGCCGCAGAATGTTGTCAAGGAATTCTTCACGAAATCTGTTTCGTTCGGGTTCGGCTTCAGCCCCGATGCCGTTCTCGTGGATCTCAGCGCCATTAAGTTCAAGCTCGGGATGACCTGTCAGTTCAGCCTGCTCAGCCTGGTTGGTATTGCCGTTTCGGTCTACATCTTCCGCTGGTTTACATGATTCGCAAAATCCGGAAGCAGATCGAGGCCGGAGAACTTACATTCGAACAAGTCACGGCCCGCTATCTGGAAATTATTGGGCGCCAGGAACCAACGGTCCATGCATTTCTATCGGTAAATGAGCAATCCGCGCTGGAGGTCAGTCGAGACCTGGACCGGCGCCGACGCAGCGGTGCGACGTTGGGGCCTTTGGCCGGAATTCCCGTTGCCGTGAAGGACAACCTCTGCACGAAAGGAATACGCACGACCTGCGCCTCCCGGATGCTCGAGAATTTCATTCCGCCGTACAATGCCACCGTTGTCGAAAAACTTCTGGCCGCCGATGCTGTGATTCTCGGAAAAACCAATCTTGATGAATTCGCCATGGGCTCCTCGACCGAAAACAGCTATTTTGGGCCAACACACAACCCGGCCGATCCTGCCTACATACCGGGCGGTTCCAGCGGAGGATCCGCGGCTGCCGTTGCGGCCCGGGAAGCCGTGGTTTCGCTGGGTTCCGATACAGGCGGTTCGATCCGCCAACCGGCCTCCCATTGCGGTGTGGTCGGACTCAAACCCACCTATGGGCGGGTTTCCCGATACGGTCTTGTTGCCTTTGCCTCCTCGCTGGATCAGATCGGCCCGTTTGCCGCGTGTGTGGAGGATGCGGCGCTCCTTCTGCACGTCATCGCCGGCCATGACCCGGGTGATTCGACATCAATACCCGACCCGGTCCCCGACTATATGATTGGCCTTGAAAGCGGCGTGAAGGGTCTTCGCATTGGCGTGCCAAAGGAATATTTCGGGCATGGGCTGCGGAAAGAGATTGCCGACGCAATTATGGCCCGGTTGCGAGCTCTGGAGAAAGAAGGAGCGAGGCTGGTCGAAGTCTCCATGCCCACACTGGAATATGCGGTCGCAGTTTATTACATCATCTGCACAGCCGAGGCCTCTTCGAACCTGGCCCGCTACGATGGCGTGAAATATGGCTATCGCACCGAAAACGAAAATGGCCTGATGGAACTGTATTGCCGAACTCGTCAGGAAGGATTCGGCCGCGAGGTCAAGCGCCGGATCATGCTGGGCACCTATGTGCTCAGTTCCGGGTACTACGACGCATACTATCTGAAGGCACTAAAAGCGCGAACGCTCATAATCCGCGACTACGAAAAAGCCTGGGAAACCTGTGACGTCATTGCCTCGCCGGTTACGCCCGCGCCGGCCTTCCGCCTGGGTGAAAAAACAGAGGACCCCCTGCAGATGTACCTGTCGGATATTTATACGATCTCGGTCAACCTGGCCGGCCTGCCCGGGATCTCGGTGCCCTGCGACCGAATCGGCAATCTGCCGTTTGGAATCCAATTCGTGGGCAAGGTCCTTGATGAGGCTACGCTGTTCCAAGTTGCCCGCGCTGCCGAGCGGCTGGGAAGTGAGAAGTAGAAGAAAGTTCTCAGTTCTCGGTACAGGTCCAGGCAGCCACTCGTTACCCTCGGCAGTTGAGACCAGGCGAGGACTTAGGTTCAACTGACAACCGGAAACAGACAACGGCCAACTCCCGACTACCACATCCGAACTTCATCAAACGATTTGATCTTCTTGCGCACGGTGCGCGCATCCACACGCTCCATGCCGCGAAGCGCGATCAGCTTTTCCGCCTTGTCGGTGCGGGTGAGTGTCAGGCTTAGAACCGCCGGCAACAGCGGCTGGTAGGGTTTGAATCGATCCATCGACTTGAGCGCGCTCCGGATCGCTGTTTTTACGCGCTCGTGAGCATGCGGCAGCGGCAGACAACGGACCCGATGGCGCTCCAAACCCCATTTGGTAACCGCGCACTCCACCTCATCCAGCAATTCCTGCGCTTCTTTGCATGCCGCCTCGTCGCCGCCGACCGCGATCACCGGCACGCCATAATGCCCGGCACAGGCTGCCAAAATTCCGATTTCTCCCACCTCCCGGCCGTTGATCGAAAACGAGAACCATTCATCCGGGCTCATGGTGTGGTCCAAAAACGCGTTCATGGTCCCGGCTTTGGCGTGTTGTCCCAAAAGGATCAACCCATGAAATGAATTGTCCAACAGGGGCATGAGCCGGCTTGCGGAGGGTGTTTCATAGATTGCCCGCTGATCCATTTGATCCATGCGGATCTGCAGACCTTTGTAGTGGGCGTCGTTTACCACGACCTGCGCGGCACCTGCCTCAAAGGCCGCGTCCACCGCGGCATTGATTTCGGCCATCAGCAGTTTGCGTCCGTGCTCGTACTCTCGGGCTTCGGGCAAAACCTGGCCGGGGTCGCGGATCCCGCTGATTCCTTCCATGTCGGCGAGAATGTAAATCTTCATTGGCACTCCTGATTTAGGCGCGCTTGGTTCCAAACTCCGGATCGATCTTCACCAGAAAAGGCGCCGCCAGACTGGGCAGCGTAGCCGCTATGATATACCAGAAAAAGAGTCGATAACCAAGTTGTTCCTGAAGCCAGCCGCTGGCCATGCCTGGAAGCATCATGCCCATGGCCATGAACCCCGTGCAGATGGCAAAGTGCGCTGTCTTGTGTTCGCCCTGCGAAACCATAATCATGAACAGCGAGTACGCTGTGAATCCGAATCCATAGCCAAATTGCTCCAGTGCCACGCCGGCATTGACGAAGGCATAGTTCTGCGGCTGAACATGGGCCAAAAAAACGTAAACAAAATCCGGGATATTCAGCGCGATTGCCATGATCCAGATCCAGTATTTCAGTCCTTTGCGCGAGATTGCGTAGCCTCCCAAAAGGCCCCCAACAATCAGGGACAGAACGCCCACTGTCCCATAGGTGAAGCCAACCTGGCTCGTTGTCAGCGCCAGCCCGCCCTCGGCCCGGCTGTCAAGCAGAAACGGGGCGGCCATCTTCACAAGCTGCGATTCCGCAAAACGGTAGAAGAGCAGAAAGGCGAGAATCAGGACGATTCCTTTTTTATGAAAGAACAAGGCAAACACTCGCAAAAACTCGGCAACGGGATTGCCAGCGGCTTTAAGTACGGGCCGGTCCGCATCGGGGCGGGGCAGAAGAAACGAATGATAGACCGCCAGAACCAGAAAAACGCCCGAGAGGACGAAAAACGTGGCGGCCCATGCTTGCGCAATCGCCAACCCCCTCCGCTCCAGTTCACCGGCCATCATCACCAAGGCGCCCTGACCGGTGATCACCGCGATTCGGTAAAATGTGCTGCGCACGCCTACGAAAGCCGCCTGGCTTCGTTCGGAGAGGCCTAGCATATAGAATCCGTCGGCCGCAATGTCATGCGTGGCCGAGAAAAAGGCGATCAACCAGAATATGGCCAATGTCGCTTTAAAAAAATCCGCGCTTGGCAGGAAGAATGCAATTGCGGAGAAGCCGACGCCAATCAGGAATTGCATGGCACCAATCCAAATCCGTTTGCGCAGGAAAATATCAACCAGAGGGCTCCAAAGAGGCTTGATCACCCAGGGCAGGTACAGCCAGCTTGTATAAAGGGCGATTTGGGTGTTCGAAGTGCCCAGATTTTTGTAAAGCACGACCGAGACGGCCATGACCATTACATAAGGAATTCCCTCGGCAAAGTAAAGGCTGGGCACCCAGGCCCAGGGCGAACGGGCGGCTGTGTTTGGCATCAAGTCCTCGCAGAATGGGTTCATGATAAAATGGATCCACCGCCTAAATATGTCAAGACAACCTTTCCTTATACGGATGATCCGCTAATATATTCCGCTGCCGTCCCACGACTCGCAAGTTTTAACCTTTGCATGAGCAATTGTTTCCAATTCATGAATGAACAATTCACCAATAAAAAAAAGGAGGTCTCATGCGAAAGTCGCTCAGTTTAGCTCTTGTCGGGCTCATGGCTGTGTCCGTCTTTGCCATGCCTGGCGGGTGCCGGCAGGGAGATCGGGGAGGCATGCATCCGGGTTTTGCGCCGGGAATGCTGATTGAAAAAGGGAAGCAGGTCCTGGGGCTGACGGACGATCAGGTCCGCAAAATCAAGGACCTGCAGCGTGAACATCAGGTTCGCATGATCAAGCTGCGAGGCGAAGTCGAACTGGCCGAACTGGATCTTTGCACCGCTCTGGAGTCCGATGATATCAGCAAATCGAAAATCGAGTCTCTGGCGGATAAAGTTTCCGGTTCCAATGCGAAAATTGAAAAAGAGCGCCTTGGATTCATGGTCGATGCTTTTGGCGTTTTGAACAAAGACCAGCGCCAGAAAGCCCGCGCTCTCATGCAGGACCGAAAGCATGGGAAAAAGGACGGCCAGATGGAATGCAAAGGGGCAGGAATGAAGGGACATGACTTGGGCGGCCGCTGCCCGAGTAGCCCTGACAACGGCAAATAGAATAGACTTCCGATTGATGTGCAGGGGCGGTCCACGGATCGCCCCTGTTTGTTTTCGCCCTCTTTACTCGTCACCGATGCCCATGGTCCCTTTGTTCTTTGCAGTTTGGCCAGGCAGAAAAAGATTTTCGTGTTACCCCTAAACCGGAGGTGCCCATGCGCCGCGTTGTGCTTCTTTTCGCAGTCATGCTGTTCGGTTTTCAGTGCGCCGGGTCCAAAAAGGCAGACCAGGAGGCGGATGCCGAGCGGGCGAAACAGCAGGTAAAGGAAGCCTTTGATGAGTTAAAAGAGGAATCGCAAAAATAGGCGGTTCTGATTCATGGTAGAACCAAGTCCCGGCCTGCTCTTCAGGGCTCAGAAGCGCATGCTCCAAATTGCCAAAGGCGTCCCTCCTTTTTTCCTGCTCATCGACATTGACCGGCAAATGCTGTTTGGCCTTGGGCCGGAAGCCATTGCCTTTCGCTTTCCTGTTTCCACTGCAAAAAATGGAATCGGCAATTGCGATGGTTCGTTTCAGACGCCGCCGGGACTTCACCGCGTCAGAGAGAAATACGGGCACAACGCGCCTGCGGGCCGCATCTTTCGCGACCGGGAAGACTCGGGGGAGAATTGTATTCCGGGATGTTCCTCCGAGGATCTGATTCTTTCGCGGATTCTGCGCCTGGAAGGCCTGGAGGAGGGATTCAACAGGGGCCGGGGTATCGATTCTTTTGAGCGCTATATTTACATTCACGGCACAAATCATGAAGACCGGATCGGCAGTCCAAACTCCCATGGGTGCGTCTGCATGCGTAACGTCGATGTGATCAATCTGTTCAGTCAGGTTGAGGAAGGAACCCTTGTCTTTATTGGTTGAGGGTGGAAAATTCTCCTCGTTTCATTTCACGGGGATTCTGGGCTCCGGAATGAGCGCGATTGCCCAATACCTAAGCTGGGAAGGTCTGGCCGTCAGCGGATCCGACCGGCTCTCCGAGGCTGTCGAAACAAAGGGCACCCGCTTCAAGTTGGAACAGGCAGGATGCCGCATATTGCCTCAGGATGGTTCCGGCGTAAACGGAATGCAGGCCGTGGTGGTTTCCACCGCGATTGAGCAGGATAACCCCGATGTTGCCGCGGCGCGCAAATGGCGAATTCCCGTTTTTCACCGATCCGACATCCTGGCCGCGATCGTTGCGTCAAAAAAGACCATTGCTGTTTGTGGGACCAGCGGGAAATCAACGGTGACCGCCATGATTTTCGAGTTCTTGACCGGGTGCGGAGGCAAACCGTCTCTTCTCAGCGGCGCGGGTCTTGTCCGCCTTGAGGAGCAGGGCCTTATTGGCAATGCCTTTCGCGGTGACTCCGATCTGCTGGTGACCGAGGCCGATGAAAGCGACGGGACAATTGTGAAATACCATCCATTTCTTTCGATATTTCTGAATATTTCCAAAGACCACAAACCGGTTGGAGAAACGCTGGCGCTGTTTAAATCCATAGCTGCCAATTCCACGGCTGTGATTGCGAATGCGGACGATCCCGGACTTGGTGAAATCGAGGCCGGATCGCGCTTTGGCCTAACCGCCAATGCGTTGTGCCGTCCCGATTCGGTCTTTTCACTGGCTCCCTGTGTGCAAATCAATATGGGTGGCCAGACCGTTTCCCTTCCCATCCCGGGCGGCCATAATCTTTCGAACTTGTTGGCCGCACTGTGCGTGTGTACATCTCTGGGCTGGCGCATTCAGGAGCTGGCGCGCGCAGTATCGCAATACAAGGGCGTGGCGCGCCGATTCCAAATCCATTCCACGAAACGGGGCGTTTTGGTCATCGATGATTATGCTCACAACCCGGAAAAGATTAAAGCGGCTCTTCTCACGGCTTTTGAATTTGGAAAGAGGATTTTTGCGGTTTTCCAGCCGCATGGATTTGGGCCCACGCGGTTCATGAAGAATGAACTGATCGAGATGTACGGCCGAACGCTCCGGGCGCAGGATGAGGCGATTTTCCTCCCCATCTACTACGTGGGCGGAACCGCGTTGCGAGACATTTCTTCGGCCGATCTGGCACAGGCTGTCGTTGATAGGGGTGCTAGCGCGACTTGCTGCGACCGTCCGCAACTTATTTCCAAACTATCTTCGCGGGCGGTGCAAGGAGATGTTGTGCTTCTAATGGGCGCGCGCGATCCCTCGCTGCCCATGCTGGCGGACCAGATCGTTCAGGCCCTGGGTGGTATTTCTGAAGATGTCGGGTTGGCCATGTCGACCTCACCGTGATATTTGTCCGCGAACTTGGTCAACGGAGAACCAACAACTGTGAACCGAGAACTCTTCTTTAGTTCCGCTCAATTCCAATCACGTTTGGAAGAAGCGGGCGAATGGGTTGTCCGCTTGCATCATAAAGACCGCTTTTGCCGCCCAGCTCCAATTCGAATCGGCCGGTTTGAATCGAGAGTTGTGCCTCGCCGCCTCCCTCCAGGTACATGACATTTTTGATTGAAAGACCGGGGATAAGAAGAAGCGCCTGGGCGTAAGCCGACACTGTATGCCGTCCCGGGCCCAGAATGAAGAGCACGCGGCCCCGGGCGTCCACGCCCAGTGCGGCAAGGGGAGTTTTTCCGGAACTGCCGGCCCACGTGTTTCGGCCGGTGCAGGAGATCATCCGGATATTTTGCACAAGGGTTCCGTAGAGATGGCGCACCGAGTCAAAGTTCTGGCACTCGCGATCGATCATCCGAACCGCGGGTATTCCGGTTCTCAGCGGGTCGAATGCCAGGATAGTCTTATCTTTCGAGACCCGGGCGCTATTAACATGGGCGCGCGTCTTCATCAGCGAGACGCTGCGCAATGGATTCTCCAATTGAAACATGCTGGCGTTGATTGTGGCAATCTGGCGGTAGCGCCGGCGCCAGTCTCTGGCTGTTAGGGGTTTTTTATTCTTGGTGGCCGAGGCATTGAGGAGCCGCAACCGGAACCGTGCCGGATCCATGCGCAAAATGGCAAGCGCCGAGTCCGGAGAGGACGGGTCCTGCGGAAGAGCAAAAAACTCCAATTCCAGACCCGGTTCCAGGGTACGCCATTGTTGCGCCCCCCGGGCATGGGTGGCCGGCATGTGGATGGCCAGTGCCAGAATGGCTATCCTGCAGATATGCTTCAACATGTGTCATCCTTGGAGCCGGTCGGTTGACGATCTTCCTGCCTTTGGGCTCTGGCTTTTCGTATTGGCGGAGGAAGGAATATTGCGAAGCTATCTCCCGGCGTTTGGAATAAAAAAATAGACTTGCGGGGAGGCTCATCTCAACTTATCGAGAAGCGATTATTGATATACTAACCGCTTTCCCAACTTCGGCGGACACGGACAAGAAAGCGTCTAGTTTCCCCATGCCTTCCAATCTCACGCCTTGGCGGAAACCCCCGCATGGAATGTCACGGTACTGCTGGGCCGCTCCTCCCCAAAGGCCAATGCGAGAAAGGGTCGGGATGAGCTAGACAAAGTTTTGGGGGGCCGTTCCTGTTACCGGTCTGTCCCCCAAAATTTTGCTAATTGATTAATTTTCCTCCAGCCATGTATCACGTGTCAAATCCGGTGGGCATGCCGTTTGGATACTACACATGGGGGTTACCCAACCGAAAGTCCGAAGGACTTAAATTGATATTGTAGTTCGTAGTGAGGACTGGGCATACGGGGTAAGGTCGAAATAAATCGATGCAGTTTGCGGGTCCCTTTGGGCCCGGTTTTCGCCTTTGCGGCCATTTTTCTCGGGTATTTATTGACATGTCCTTCCTGGTAAATTAAACTTACCTCTATGGCCCACCCATTTGAATCCAATCCGCAGATTGCCGCCCTCATTAAGGCCGGCAATATCATCAATTCCAAGCTGGATCTGCGCGAAGTGCTGCTGGCCATTATGGAAGAGGTCAAGGGCGTGATGCTGGCCGAGGCCGGAACGCTGTACCTGTTGGACGAGAAGACCAATGAGCTGGTCATTGAGATCGCCCAGGGGCCCGTGGGCGAGAAACTCAAAGGGCTTCGGTTGAAGGTCCCCGAGGGCATCTGCGGCTGGGTTGCCAATACGGGCGAACCCGTGGTGATTCCCGATGCATCCAAGGACCCGCGCTTTAATCCCAAACCCGACCAGGACACCAAATTCGTCACGCGTTCCGTGCTTTGCGTTCCCATGAAATACCAGGAGCATACGGTGGGCGTGATGCAGGTCATCAACAAAATCGGACCGGTCCCGTTTACCGAAGCGGATGTGGAGACGTTCAAACTCTTCGCCACGTATGCCGCCATTGCCATAAAAAACGCAAGCCGGTTCAGTACGATTTTTCGCGAGAACCGCATGCTCAAGGAAGAGCTTGTGGCCAGTTCGCAGATTGTGGGACGGTCGGCGGAGCTGCGCAAGGTGCTGCACGTGATCGCCAAGGCGGCCCGCACCGACAGCACCATCCTGATTCAGGGTGAAAGCGGAACGGGAAAAGAACTGGTAGCGCGCGCCATTCATCAACAGAGCGACCGCGATGGCCATCCCTTCATAACCATCAATTGCGGAGCGCTGACCGAGACATTGCTCGAGAGCGAACTCTTTGGCCACGAAAAAGGCGCCTTCACCGGGGCCATGTGCCAGCGAAAAGGGCTTTTCGAGGAGGCGAGCTCCGGAACCCTTTTCCTGGACGAGATCAGCGAAACCTCGCCAGCGACACAGGTCAAACTTCTCCGTGTTCTGCAAGAGGGAAAAATTAAGCGCGTGGGCAGCAGCCGCGAAGTGGATGTGGACGTGCGGATCATCTCGGCCACCAACAAGAACCTGTTCGAGGCTGTACAGCAGAAGACCTTTCGCGAAGACTTGTATTACCGTTTGAACGTCGTTAATGTCTTTGTCCCGCCGTTGCGCGACCGGATGGACGACATGCCGCTTCTGGTCGAGCATTTCCTTCAGAAGTACTCCAAGAAGCGCAAGGCCTCGATCGAACGGGTGGAGCCCGATGTGATGGAGCGGCTGTATCGGTATTCCTGGCCCGGAAACATCCGCGAACTGGAAAATGTGATCGAGTCATCCGTGGCCATGGCCGATCCGCCCAGCGTGAAATCCGAGCATCTGCCGGCGAACATGCAGGAAAAAATCCGCAATTTCCCGCGGCGCACGCGCTATGCCGATCTGACCTATGAGCAGGCCAAAGAGCTTTTCGAGCAGGAATACTTCCACGAACTTCTCAAACGAAGCAAAGGAAACGCAAAAGCCGCGGCCGAAGCGGCGGGCGTCAGCGAAAAGAGCGTGAGCCGGCGCAAGCAGCGGTTCGAATTCGAAAACAAAATGTTCAACACGGACGCGCAGCCTTAGCTGCGGCCTTTCCTAATAACCTTCGTTCATGAATGTTGCGGCAATTCTGAACCCGGCTGCCGGAAACGGCGCGGCGTTCAAGCTCTGGAATTCCCTGCGTCCCGATCCGGCGATTCACGTATGGAGAACCGAACGCTCGGGCCATGCGGCGCAACTTGCGCGCCTGGCCGCTCAGCGGGGATTCGAGCGGATTGTGGTGGCCGGCGGCGACGGCACGCTCTCCGAAGTGGTCGACGGGCTTTGCCGGGGGCCGAAAGAGAGCATTTCCTCGATCGGTGTTCTTCCGCTGGGCCGCGGATGCGATTTTGTCCGAAACCTGAAGCTGGGACGCAATCTGCGCGAATGCTTTCAAACTGCGCTGGGCTCTGCGACCATTGAGGCGAGCGTCGGTCTTTGCCGCGCCACCGGCCTGGATGGCCGGCTGGTCGAGCGCGCATTTATCAATGTCCTGGGATTTGGCTACGATGCCGCGGTGATCGAACAGGTCAACCGGGGCCGGTTTCGCCGTCTCGGAAGCAAGGCCTATCTGGCTGCGGCTGTTTTTGAAATTGTTCGCCTGCGCAACTTTGCGGCCTCGGGCCGTCTGGATGATCGGCCGTTTTATGAAAAAGGATTCCTGTTTGCCGCGGCCCTGGGTCGATATTTTGGAAATGGCATGCAGATTGCCCCTCTGGCTTCGCCGGCTCATGATCATTTTGCGACTGTGTGGGGCAAGCCCGTTGGGCGATTACGATTGATTGCACTCCTATCTCGAATATTCAAAGGAACCCACATTCATTCACCGGATGTGTTGCTGGGAAAAGCAACGTCAGCGAAGATGGAGACCGAACCCCCGGTGTTTGTGGAAGCCGATGGCGAACTCATCGGCACCACGCCGGTCGAATTTTGGATCCGGCCTGCGGCACTGCGAATGGCAGCACGGGGGCTCTGATAAGCGGGGAAACACCGTCCGGATTTCTTTTTTGGCACGCATTTATGCGTGACGGTTGGACTTCGTTGCCTCTCAAGCACGCGCATGCCATGCGAATTCATGTCGCGATTGGAGAGGGAAATAATAAATGAGTATGGTGGACGGTGCTGGATTCGAACCAGCGACCTCCGCAATGTGAATGCGGCGCTCTAACCAACTGAGCCAACCATCCACTCGGCAAGGAATATAGCAAAGCAACCGGATGCGATCAAGCATGGAAAACGGGTATTGGCGGTCTCGAAAGCCTGCAAGAGCGCTTGCCGGGACTGACCAAAGCGACGAGCGCGTCCAGATCAGGTCCCTTCTGCGCGCGGCCGAAGTCTACGCGGAAATCCTGAGCGGATGGGCAGG
Organism: uncultured Fibrobacterota bacterium; assembly: GCA_964455935.1. Lineage (GTDB taxonomy): Bacteria > Fibrobacterota > CAYVZU01 > CAYVZU01 > CAYVZU01 > CAYVZU01. The sequence continues at coordinate 3,161 of CAYVZU010000090.1, read as the reverse complement.
AGAATAGGAGATTGAGGTATCGAGACGTTGAGTTGTCGAGCTGGTCAGAATCAGGCCCGCAATGATTTGCATGGCACTCCTTCAAACTCCAGTCTCGCTCTCCGCTTCAGGGCCGGACAGTTTTCCGCTCGCGTCGGATCAACGCCTGAATATTTCTTACGGCAGGTATTCTTCCGGGTTGACCACTTCTTTTTCGCGGCGAAGTTCGAAGTGAAGCTTGGAACCTTCGAATGAACCGGTGTCGCCCACGCGCCCGATGATCTCGCCGGCCTGGACCTTCTGATCCGCTTTTGCCGCGATCTCGTTTAGATGCGCATAGAGCGAGTAAAACGACTCCTCGTGTTCCACGATGAGGAGATTGCCGTAGCCCCGCATGCGTCCCACATAGACCACGGTGCCCTCCGTGATGGCCCGGACCGGCTCCCCGGATTCGGCCTTGATATCAATTCCCAGGTTCAGTGTCGTGGTTTTATACTTGGGGTGCGTATATTTTCCGAACCGCCGGGCCACTGTCCCGGAAGCGGGCCAGACCAGTTTGCCTTTGAGCTTTCCCGGTTCCGGACGAACACGCGGGGTTCCCGGCTTCTGGGTATGCAGTTCTTTTTGTTTGCGCGACTGAAGCAGGGCGATCAAATTGGTGATCGCTTTCTGCGAGGCCTTCAGTTCCTTGACCATCTGTTCGTAGTTGGATTTCTTTGATTCAATCGCCCCCAGAACCAGGAATTTTTCCTTTCGCTGGCCCAGCAGGCTTTCCCGATGCCGCTCCTTTTCCCTCTGAACGCCCTGAATTTCGACCAGCTTGGCTTCAAGCTCGCTTTTCTGCTCCTTGACCGATTCGCGCGTCCGGCCCAGGATCACGATCAGGTTCCGGTCATAGGAATTGAGCGACTGAAAGAAATGCATTCGCTCGAATCCCTGGGTCAGCGACTGAGCTCCCAGGAAGGCATCAAGAAATCCCTGCTTGCCCTGCTTATAGATCCGTCGAAGCCGGAGCTTCATCTGTTCGTTGCGGGCCGCTAGTTCGTCCTGAAGCTCGATCATTCTGTTTTCGAGCAGGAAAATCTGCTGGCTCAGGCCTTTTTCCTTGTCATCCAGGGTGCGCAGATAACGCAAGGCCAAATCGAGATTGTCATCGATCTGGTCCAGTTTTTTCATGACATCGCGCTCTTCGCGCTTCAAATGGTCCAGCTTGCGCCGGCCTTCCTCGATTTTCTTTTGAATTTCTTTGAGCTCGCGGTCGTGCCCCTGCAGTTCGCGGTCGATCTCCTTGGCTTTGGAGGCTTGCGTTGGCGCGGCCCAAACAGCCAGACAGGCCAGCAGCACAGTGACGCGGGGAAACATCATGGAAAGAATCGTTTGAGTGCGCTTCGGCAGCCGGCCAAAGCCATCAACATGCCCAAAAGAGTTGTTCCGGCAAAAAGCCATGGCGCGTGGGATGCGGCGCCGGCCAGTTCCGGAAGGTAGTCGCGGATAAACCGGTACGCGGCGGTCAGAAGGACCACAGCCAGTCCGCTGCCCAAAAGACCCGTGAGGACGCCCTCCAGGTAAAACGGGATCCGGATGAAGAAATCGGTTGCGCCAACCAGGCGCATGATCTTGATTACGTCACGGCGGGCAAACAGCGATAGGCGGACCGTGTTGGAGATTGTCCAATACAAGGCGAAAAACGTGATAAGGCCGATTCCCAGGGCTGCGGCTCCAAAGGCCCGCTGCAGCTGTTCCAGTCTGGGAAACCATTCCTTCCCGTAGCTTGTATCCTCCACTCCGGGTATCGAATCCAGCCGAGCTTGCAGGCCTTCCATGCTCCGGCTGTTCCGACTGGCAGGTGCCAGGCTGATGTGGAACGACGCGGGGAGAGGATTCTGGTCCACGGCCTCCAGCATTTCACTCCCATAGGTGGCGCGAAACGCTTCCATCGCCGAGTCTTTCGAAACCCAGCTGGCGCGTTCCACTCCCGGCAGCGTTTCGATCGCGCGCCGCAGCACGACCGCGGAATCCAGCGAGGCATAGGCTTCATTGACAAAGGCGACCATCTCCAGCTTGGCCTGGGCGCCGGCGATGTAGAGGTGAACGTACCAGAAAAGCGTGGCAAAGCTCATGGCCAGAAAAAGCAGAATGCCGATGGTGAGCACCGTGACCATCGACATCCACTTGGCGCGGCCGAAGGTCCGCAGCGACTCGAGCAGAAAATAACGGATCTGAAAACCCATGCGACCTTAGAACAGTTTGATCCCGCTGAATAGGGACCCGCGGCGCAAATCGATATGCAAGGTGTAGTCGATAAAATCGCCGCTTCCCACATCTACGGGCCGGTCGGGGTTCGCGATGCGGACCAAGCCTGTTCCCAGGCCGCCGAACCGGACGTAAAGGGATTGGCTCTGGACCTTGAGCGTGCTGTCGGCGTCCAGCGCCGTGATCCCCAAAGAGAGGCTTCCCTCCGGCAGGGCTTTGCAGGAATAGCTGAAACGGTAGTCGCCGACCTCCGCGGTCCAGGCGAGCCCCGCGGTCGAAGGCCGGAAAATCATGGGTTCGGTTCCGGCGGCGCCCTGCACGCGCAAGCTGTCGTTTTCATAGAGCGCTTCTATACCGGCCGCGTGCTCCTGCCAGGATATCCGGTTGGGACCCGTGTCGAATGTACCCGCGAGGGCCTGGGCCAGCGAGTCGAGGACCCACACGGAATCGGCGAAGGTCCCGGCCGTTTCGTCGAAAACCATTTTTTCGCGGACGGTATCGGACCGGACCTCGGTAAAAGAGCCGGCGCCCTGCGGCGAAAGCCGGAAGCGCTGTGCGATCGAATCGCCGGTTGTATCCATGCTCACCCGGCTCCAATTGTAAACCAGGCTGTCCACCGGAGGGGACCGAAGGTCGAAATGGACATCGTCGTATCTCTGGTGCAGGCCCATGTGGTTGGGACGGGCATAGGTCAGCGTAGTTTGCAGGTAACCGGCGCGCGGGCAGAACGAGTCCACAGGCATGGGTTCGGGCAGGGAAACGTCATAGCGTACGTAACGAACGTCGTTGGGGACGGAAATGGTGTATTGCTGGCGAACGTAGTTCGTGCGCTGGACTCCGGTGACCGGGTCCACGAGCAGCCTGTATTCGGAGACCGTCTGGTCCACGGTGCCATATTCAATCCGGAGCGGTTGAGTGGGATTGTTATA
>CAYVZU010000089.1:0-16546 GCA_964455935.1 uncultured Fibrobacterota bacterium | reverse complement strand
GATGCGGCGTCGTTTCCAAGGCAGGAGATGGCCCCACCCATGGCGGCGATTCTTGCCCCAGGGGACAGCCGGAGATACGCAAGTGCGCTATTGGCTGCGTTGGCCTGATGGTTGTCGCCATTATCAGCAAGCGCAGCCATATGAGATAGCAAGAGAAGAATCCAAAGTCTCCAAAACATTGACATGGGGGGGCTCTTGGTGTTTGGTTTTCGCGCAGAGGTGGTCATGCGCCTGGCCTTTCCGTATTCAAGTTCGCATTTCCGCGCGGGGCGTTTGGATTTCTCATTGCAGCACGCCCATTCTCAGGGTCTTCCGATTGGTCAAGCCGTTGTCGTATTTCACTTTCACGACTGCGAAGTATGCTCCATTGGCCACGTTCAGAAGATCCCATGTGAAGGTCCCTTTTGTCCCGGCTGGTAGTCCGCCGGATTGGAATACCCGAACCAGCCGATGGCCCATATCAAAAATCCGGACTTCGACCCGTCCTGAATTGGGAAGATAATATTGTATCCGCGATACCGTTTTGGCCGGATTGGGGTAACAATAGGTGCCGTCCTCGAAACCGCTGGGGTTGGCCGTTGTGGCTGCGCTTTGAAATTCGTAGATCCTGCCCGCCGTTGTGGCCGCGTATAGCTTCCCGTTGCTGATAGCCGGGGAGGAGAGTAAGTCCCCCTCAAGGCTATCCTCCCAAAGTTTGGTGCCCCGATTTGCGTGAAAGGCATAGATTTTGCCTTCGCCCCAGCCAAAAATGACGACCGAATCGGCCAAAACGGGGCTGGAACAGAATCCCAGCTGCACGCAGCTTCGAACTTCGGAAAAGGACCATCGCTCCCGGCCGTTGTTCCTTTCGAAAGCGGAGATCATGAAACGCGGGTTCGGATAGCCGTATTCCATGTGGGTTACAAACACACACGAGTCTCCGATGGCCGGAGAGGAAGTGGCGCTTCCCCCGATTGGAACAAACGCATGAGCGGAACCCGTTTTGGAGAGAATCGGCCGCAGCAGGTCGACTTGTATTGCGTTGAGCTTTTTGGCGGCGCCCATTCTGGCAACCATTTTTTCGCGCGCTTCGGGCCGGTAGAAAAGGAGTTGCCGGAGCAGAGAAAGGTCGATTGTTTTGGCTGCTATGTTGGCGCTTTGGCTCCTCCAAATCAATCCGCCGTCCGCCAGCGACACGGCATAAAGATTCAGATCGTAGTCGCCGGGCGAGAAATACACCGCGTCACCCGCGATGGCAGGCGTGGAAAAATATACGCCGCCGCCCGTTTGAACCCGCCAACGAAGGCTTCCGTCCATGACATTGAGCGCGATCAACTCGCCGCTGTTGTTACCGAAGCAGAGCGTGGAATCCTTAAGGGCAGGTGAGGAATAGACGATTGAACTTGTGAAATTCCAGGCACTGCTACCATCCGCCAAGTGCCGTGCCGACATATTCGTGGACCAGGCCCCGGAACCGAATAGTACGAGATTGTTTTTTATCAGAGGAGAGGAGATTTGCGTTCCGCCGTTGAGGATGGCGCCTGCCGAATCGCCCGTCCTTGCATCCAGGATGTAAATCAGCCCATCACGCGATCCCGCATATACCTTACCGTCTCGATAGAGAGGGGAAGCATCCACCCAATCGTGTGTTTTAAATCGCCAAAGCCGGTTTTGGCCAAGGAAGGCATAAACACTGCTGTCGCGGGCGCCGATGAACACAGTGTCGTTTGCGACAGCGGGGGAGGAGAGAATCGTCGACCCAATGTCTGCTATCATGGTTCTGATCAAGGGCAAACGAATCGTTGAGCCGCTGTTGCCGCTGCGGCACTCGTCAGCCCGGAACATGGTGCCCCAGGCCAAGCCGGCCAGGAGAACAACGGCCAGACCTTGCGCTTTATTGCAAAACGAATGCATAAACAATTCCGCTGGTGCCATTGCTGGCCCCGAATATAACAATCCCGTTTGCTTCGTCTATCGTTGGGCTAAGAGTGACAGTGTAACCGGCTGTCAGGGTCTTGGGCCAGCCCGCCAATGCCGTTCCGTTGGCGTCGACTCCGTAGACCGTATTCGAATTGCATCCGAAGAAGATCTTATCGCCTGATGAGGTGACCATGGGCGTCGCATTTACCGAGCCCGCTGTTGTCACGCTCCAGGCATCCACAGTCCCAGTGCCATCAACGCGCTTGAGCACGCTACCCGCACCCAGAAAGATTTTATCCGTTGCGGAGAAGCAATACGGTCCGCTGGTTGCCGCGGCACCCAATGTTGCCGAGGACCAGCTCTGGCCCATTGTGGAAGCGTCAACCGCATCCAGGGCATTGTCTCCGTTTTGGGCAACGTATACTGCATTTCTCCACATGCCCAACGGCTTATCGATGGAACCGGCACCCAAGGTGGCGCAGGTATTAAGCCCGGTGCCATCCGGCGCATAGCGCGACAACACGCCTCCTGTTCCTCCAAAATAGACATAGGTTCCATCCTCGATCGAGGCAGCTCCATTGCTGGCATTGATGCCGGCTTTGGGCCATCCTGCCGCATTGGTTCCATCCGAGCCGTTTAGTTTATAGGCACCATTGTTGAATGGGAAATACAAATAACTCCCGTCGGTGCTTGGGATCATTTCTCCCACGCCTACCGACGTTCCCAGATTTCTGGGTTGTGTTCCCCAGCGGTTGGAAGCGCTTCCGCCGTTATCCCACAACCCATAAATGCGGCCATTCGCTGTCCCAAAATACACGGCATATTTGCCCGCGGAGGCAATGTATTCGCTTGCGATGGAAGTAATATTGGCGCTGTTTAAGGGCTGACTATAGCTCCAATTCTGGTTGCCGTCGGTGACCCGATAGCAGTAGAGGTCCTGTAGTGTTCCGCCGGTTCCAACATAAACCACCCCATCTCCCAGAATTATGGCCGTGACAGGTCCGTTGGTGATGGTGACCGACCAGCCATTGATTGTAGTAAACGAAAAGGTATCGGAATAGGCGGTGTTTTCATTCAAGTAGAAATCCCGGGCCTTGACGCGCCAATAGTGGACGGTATTCCCGGCAAGGTTCGAAGGCGACCAAGATGTGAATGATTGCCAAGAGCTGGTCTGCAATCCTGTGGAAAAGGCAGTATTCGTTGCGACTTGGAATTGGTATTGTATCGAAGAGTAATCCGTAGAGGCGTTGCAGGCGAGCGTGGGATTCAACACCACTCCGGTACCCCCATCAGAAGGGGAGTCGTATGCAGGGGCTGTTGGAACTTTGGTGTCCACAAGGAAGCTGATGGAGGAAACCGTTACTCCGTCGTATGTTCCATCGTTGGGAATTGTCCGTATCCACACGGTACCGTCTTCGGTGTTGGCAAGATTCGTTCCTGCAGCCCACTTAAACCAGCCATTCGTAATGGGTTGCGTAATGCCGGTTATCGTATTGGAGCTGATGGTACCTGTGCTTGCGCCGGCGATCGCCGCATTGTTCCATGTCGAGTTATTGGTGCTGTATTGAATTGCGTTGAGCCGGACCGGATTGGAGTTGTCCGGATCGGTAAAATCGTATTGGATATAGACATCGCCTGAACCGTCGGTGGCCTGATATGCAGTATCCACAACCAAATTGGGCCGGTACGGCGAAACCTCAAAGCTAAATGTATCCACTGCCCAGGTTCCGGCATTACCGAGATTGTCTTTTGCTCTCACTCTCCACCAATAGAAGCCTCCGACATCAAGATTGGTTACGAGCACCCAATCATTGTCGGCAGCCTGCCAGCCGCTGGTCTGGTAGTCTCCACCCGCAAAATTGCTTGCGGCCGTATCGATTTGGATTTCATACGAGATGGTATGGGCGTCCGTTGCAGCAGAGGAAGTCAATGTTGGTTTTGGGCCCGGCCAATCGGTTCCATCGGTAGGGGTGGAGCAAGCGTACCCGGCTGGGGCTGCATTATCCACGGAAAAGGATGAGGACGTTACGACATCACCCGTGTTAGTCCCGTCGCTTGGCGTAATTCTAATCTGAACCGAATTATCTTCACCCAAGAAGGCGCCGCCTTCGTTGCCGGCGTTTTTGGTATCCCATTCGAAAGTAGCTCCCGATACATTGGTTGCAATAGTTCTGACCTGCGCGAGTCCGGTGCCTATGCCTGAATTGTCTATGGTTGCCGGCGCGGAAGCTGCCGAGATATAGGCCTCGTTCCATGTACCGGTATAATTGTATTCAATCAGCATTCGGCTGGTTAGGGAGGTGGGATGTGTCATGTTATAGGTCACGGCAATCTTGCCGGAACCATCCGTGGAGATTTGGGATGCCGAAACAATTGTCACGGTCGGCTTTACAGGCGTGTAGAAGATTCTGTACCCAACGGCATCATAATAGTAGGTTTGATTGTCCGGTGAGGCGGATTTCACATTTGTCAAACGGATCTCAAGTGTTGCGAAATCGGTCCATGCCCAAGTTCGGCATGAAGTGACATTCAATGTTTCCGGCCCAACATTCCCCACGCCGATGTGGTTATTCCAATACCCCTGGCCTACGGTTTGCGTACAAAGGCTGCCGCCCAGGTAGGGGGTTACCGTTGAGTAGTCATTAAAGAGCGCCCCGCTGATGTAGACTTGAAGGACAACAAAGACCGAGTCGATAATGTCTGTTGTGTGGCCCCCATTCGAGAAACCGTCATAGGACTGGTTCTTGTTCGCGACCGCATAAGTGTAGGTCGCGCTTGGGGCGTTGTAGCCGTTGGTGGGATTTGTGAACTGGTTCTGGCCGGTGCCTTGCGATGTTGCCCATGTGGTATATACGTCGGCTGATGCAAGGGAGAAGGCGCCGAAGACTGCGGCTAGCAAGAAGAACGCGGCGAGCCCGCGCGAAAATGATTCATGTTTTTGGCCAGGCAACTGCTCAGGACGATTCCTTAATCCCTTCCCGCCGTGTTCGGGATACACTCCAGGGGCATAACATTCTCCTCCTGCGGGGGAAGGATAAAATAAGGGCGTTGGATACTGAATGGTCACCTGTGTCCTTTCGGTCTAAGAAACACTGGGCATTCGCATGCATGCATGCTGCTTGTGAGGCCCGGACCTGCATTTTCCGCAGGCCAGGGCGCGTTTTTCGAAAATTGATTCGGATTCAACAGATGGGGGCTCGAATCGAGGCTTCTCACAATCTTGCTTAGGATCGGGCTTCTTGTTCGACATACTCTGTTTTCCCCTGATCATGAATTATGAATTAAGAGCTTTGAATTATGGAATGAAAAGGACAAGGCGGATTCGTTTTTCGCCATCGATCCCCATTGTCTTTCTAATTCATAATTATCCATGCACGATTACTAATTAAATTTCACTGTGTCCTGTTTGCAATGGATTCAATTAGCGTGGCCCGGGAGCAGGTACTGGGCGAGCCGCCGCTCCATTGACCGGTTTCCAGCAGCGAAAGACCCGGGCAGCGGGCGCAGTAACTTCGCTTCTCGCAGGTGCCGCAATCCGCGCCCATTTCCATTTCCCGGGCGCGAAAATCCCGTGCCGCCGGGCCATGCCATATATCCTTTATCGGCTTGCGGCAGGCATTACCAAAGACCACCGGCAATTGAATACAGGGCAGGATATCCCCATAGGGGTTCAGCCCCATCACGCTACGGCCTGCATCGCAATGCAGGTTCTCCGTGTTTGGGCTGGGGGAGGGTTTGAGCTCCATGAATTCCAGAAGGGCTCTCTGCTGGCCTTGCGATATGCAGAATTCCGATGCGCCGCTGGTTTCGAACGGAAAGACGATTGAGTCAGCCTCAAAAATGGCGCCTTCTTCCGCAGCCATGCGGGATAGAGCTTCGTATTCGCCGAAGTTTTCGCGGGTGACCGTATGCTTGATAATGGTGCGGATACTGTGGCTTTGCAGAAGGCATAAAGCCTTGTAAGCCGCATGAAAACTTCCCTCAAAGCCCGCCAGCCGATCATGCAATTGCGGATCGGAGGCATGAAAGCTGATTCCCACCTCCAAGAGCCCTAATTCCGACAGAAATTTCGCCGTGGGCGCATCGATGAAAGTGCCATTCGAAAAGAGCGTAACGGAAAAGGACCGCTTCACGGCCAGCAACAGAATATCCAGAATATCCTTGCGGCAAAAGGGCTCGCCTCCTGAAATGGTCAGATAAAGAGTCCCCATTTCTTCGAGCTGGCCAAGAATTTTTTCCCAGACTTTGTCGCTGAGTTCGCGGCGTTGATTACTGGGGCGATTGTAGCAGTAGTAACATTTCTGGTTGCATAGATACGTCAGTTCGGCAAGAACGCTTAACGGGAGGTTGTGTTGTGATGCCTGTCGATTTGTCCATTCAGAGATTGAGACACCGCTCATGGCTCACCCCGCGTCATAATCGATCCCGCGCCTTGGAAGCTCCAGGCTCTCGTTGCGGACGGCTCCAAGCCGCTGCTTCCTTTCCCCTTTTCGAACAGGGTTCGGCAGGGACCCTGTCAACCACAATAAGGCCCTTATCCTTAAGTGAAAGCAAGAATTGTGCTACACTGTCATAGTCCGTTGATTTATTGAAATTCGCGTAATTTTTGCCAATTTCCTTAATTATTACTTCGACTGGTGTTGGGTTTTCCAACAATCCCCAAATAAAAGAGCCAACATGATTGAACCGATGGAGTTTGCTGTCTTTCGAGGTAATTACAAGCATCTGTCCTTCGAATTCGCGCTGCGCATGCTTGCGGGAATGGACCAAGATGGTGTCAAAGTCTATTTGCGGAGTGTCGGTCATAGAAAAAGCTGTAGGTTAAGGGTGAATGGATGAGGGAAAAAAGGAATCAGTGGAAATGCAGAAGATCCAGTATCTGCATTCCTTTATTCTCTCCTTTATTCTCTTACTGAATCCCGCCTCGTTCATCTTTCCGCCTTCATATTTCCTTCAATCAAAGCGATAGGCTTCCGATCACGTCTTCGGCCGCGGCGTCATTGGGCTTGTTATTTTGGGCCTGGGTATCGCCGGTTGTTTCTTTTGGGGTTTCTTCTAGGGCCGGAGATTGAGCTGCCATGCTCTCCATTGGCTGCGGCTGCGTCATCGCAATGACCGGCTTCAGCAGAACGATCTCCGATTCATGCTTGTGAATCTTGAAAACCCGGTGCAAGTTCGCGGCTTCCAGCACCTTCAAGGCCGCCGCGCTGGGCCGTATGATCACAACCCCGCCGGCCTTTTCCGTCTTCTTGTGAAGATTGATCAGGGTCCGCAAAGAACTGCTGTCGATGGCGTCAACATCTTCCAGGTCGAAGATAATACGCTTGCCTTCACCGGCAGTGAGGTCATTGACCGTGTCGCGCAGGACGGCCAAATTGTTAACCGATAGGCTGCCTACGGCCTTGATGATGCTTTCCCCGCCGCCAAGGGCGTTAAGAAAGATCTGCAGTTCCTTCGCCTGTTCCGTTTGGTCGCCGCCCATAACCCTCTCGATGATTCTGTCGAGATTGCGAAGATCCATTTGGTCGCTCAAGTCGCGAAATTGAATCTCAGACTTGAGTTGTGAAAGATCAACCCGGCCCGCTACGTGAAGCACCAATATTGGAATCGTGGCATTTCCTGTTGAAACTGAAGCGCGGATTTGCTTAAGAAGTCCACCAATATCCTCGGGTTTCTCATTCCCCGATACATGCAATACAATTAGATCGGGCGCACGGCCTCCAACGCTGAAGTCGTTCAGGCTTCCAAGCTTTCGAATATTATAATGCTGGCTGTTGAGATACCAGAAGAAGGGGTTGCAAAGGAATTCGTTGCGATCGCAGAACGCGATTCGAATGTTTTCGGCCCCGCGAATCTGCGATTCTTTAGGCGGAAACGTCCGCTGGTCCAGGTTGAGAAAGCTCGCGAACATGTTGAGCTGTGTGCAGGTCTCATCAATGAACCGCTTGTCCAAACCGTAGGGTATGCGCATTTCCTCCAGGATCTGATTGGGTACCGGCGAGACATAGAAATCCACATCATGACCAAAGATGAGACACTTGCTAAGCAGGTTGGCCAATCCCACGCAGCGATTCAAATCATTAAGACTTTTGTCCAGATTGGGCTTGGACTCGAAAAACGCAAGGTGATTTCGAACGGTGTAGATGACCGGGTCCGGCAGTTTCCAGAGTTCGAACATCTTTTGCGTCATTTCGTCATGGCCAACCCCAAGGAGGTCGCGTCCTTCCTTGGCGAAGGACGAGCCATATTTGGTGGTTCGCTCGATGATCTGGCCGAAAATGGCTGGGAAGACTTCATCGAGCAGAATGATTCCAAAGTCGTGCAGCAGTCCCGACACAAAGGCCTCGGCGGGACGGGGGTATTGAAGATTTTTCGCAAGGCGCTCGGCGATCACCGCGCAAGCGAGCGAATGATACCAGAACTCCAGACGATCGAAACCAATGCTCTTTTCCTCTTTTGTGAACAGCTTCATCACGGCAAGTGAGATCACGATGCGGCGGGTTTCTTGGAAGCCGATGCGTACCACGGCTTCGCGCACCTCGGTTACCTTCCGGTCGCGGGATGCGAATAAAACCGAGTTGGCCAGCTTTAGAATCGTGGCGGTCATGACCGGGTCCGTAAGAATCACTTTTGAGATGTCTTCGGCGCCGGAATCGCTGTCGGTTGTGAGCTGCAGGACCTTGGCTACGGCGAAAGGGAAGGCCAAAAGGCTTCCAATGCTTTTGACCATGATTTCCAGCTTGCGGGAACCAGCCACGCTCCTGTCGAGAAGGAGTTTGCTCTCGTCAACGCGCTCTTCCTGCGTTTGTGCAGGATTGCTGGCCATGGTTTTGCCGCGGCGCTGGAGAATGCCACGAATTGTGTGCAGCAGTTCCTGCGACTTGAGTGGCCGCATAAAATAAAAGTCCGCTCCGTTGTTTTTGAAACTGTTGATAATCAGGCGATCGCTGTGGTCGCCATAGATCACGATCGAAGAGTTGGACACAATCCGATTCTTGCGGATCAGACGAATAAAATTGAGTTCCTCAGTGAAATAACGAGGGGCTTCCAGGACCACCACCTCGGGCTTATACTGAATGCTTCGAATGTAATTGGCGTAGTTCGGTTTCGAGTCAACGACCTTAAACGCGGCTTGTTCGAGAAGCATTTTTAGGATTTCGCGTTCTTTGTCATTATGGGCGATGAGGAGTGCTGAAATCATGGGCGAACCGTGCTCCCGGGTGTTGAAAAAGACGCCAACGCATCCTCGATCCAATCCAAGTTTCGCGGTTGCCTGCGGATGCAGAACCTCCGTTGCGGAGTTCAAGTTTAAGGTATCTTTCTTTGAGTGGTGGGATCAAGATCTTAGGATTGCAGGAAGTTTGCGGCGGAGCCAGAGAAGGGAACCAATCGCCGGCCCAATTAGAACTGCGGCCCGGTTCCAGCGCGGTCTTTCGAATCGAGACCCGGTCCACCTGCCCAAGACTAGGCAGATGGCTTCACTGTAGTCTATTGCCGTCATGGAAAAAGGGATTGCATCGCCTCGAATCCAGATTCGGTGGCCGCGGCCGGTGCGCCGCACAAGAGCGATTCGATGGACAATTAATTGGTCTTCTTCAAAGACGCCGATAATCTGCCCAATTCGCGGTCGCGGTTTGGCCGGGGCAACCAGAATCCGCTGTCCATTATTCAGAAATGGCCGCATGCTGCCGCCATGAACTCTAATTTCGCATTGCCCATAGCTTTGCAGGGCCTCCAGAAAGGCTTCCTTCTGATAGGGTTCCATTCCTATTCCGATTCAAGCAGGCGCCAGAAGCCCGGGTCTTTGCGGAACCATAGTTCCCGGCAGGGCGTCTCTACGACGAGTGCGGATACAAAGTCCAAGATCTTTTCGGCTGCAGGTCCATGGACATCAAACCGGCAGACGCACCGCAGTAGTTTGGCGACCGATTGCGCTGGCGCCGCTGGCGCCGTGGCGTGAATTCGGCTTTTGCGAAGAAACGATACCAAGGCCAGCGGATAACGTTTTCGAGGGCAGGGGCCGGTTCCCAGGCTTCCCCAAAAAGGGGTTGCCCTGACCCAGAAGCGGCCGCGGGAAAAGTTGAGGGCCACGATTTCATCCGACAAGACTCGATCATGGGGGGAGAGCGCGCACACCGTTGATTTGCCAAAACCCGAGGGACCCGTGAAAACGTACGCCCGGCCTTTGCGGACGATCCCCGCCGAATGAAGGAGCAGTCCGTTTTTCGACGGGAGCATCGTCGCCACAAACACGCGGAGAAAGGAATCGAAAGAGGTGATCCGAAATCGTCTAAATTGCACCGTGCCGGTTTTGCCTTTCCATTCCGCCCGAAAGTCATAACGCCGGGCCTTCCAGCAGTCCGTGTATTCGACTCTCGCCAGGGAACCAGGATTGCCTTCCCTAAAAGGACTCAGGCGGACTTCCAGCCGAAAATGAGGTTTGTCCTGGGTCAGGCAATCGTGATATCGATTGCGAGCGAGCTTGAAGAAAGCTTTGTTTGAAAGAGTGAGCTCAATTGCCAAAGAGCCCAGATGTAGGCGCAGGGGATATTTCATCTTGATTCGGCCCCCAAAGAAACGAAGGATCCAAACCGCCGCAAATAGAGGATAAACGAGCCATGTGGGCCATACATCTCACGCAGAACCCTCTTTGGAGGAAACAACGATCCAAGAAGATAGAGAAAAGCCTTCCACAGGTTTGGCGCCAACATGGCAAGGCCGATTTCCCCCCACAACGGCCGGCCGGCACCAGCCATGACATGCTTGAGAACGTACCATTGCGTTTCGCCGAAGGAATCCGATCGGGGAGGGGCAATTTCACGCAGTGCTTCTGTCCGGTATTGAGCCAGCCCGGCCAGTTTCCCGGCCAAGACCGATGCTCCGGAAACCGAGCCGTCACCTTGGTCAAGCAACAGAAGATCCAGATCCCAAATCAGTCTGGAAAACCCATGCTTGACCATGTGATAAGTTGTGTGGACACGCATCCACTCCGGGGGCAATAGAAAGAGGCCGGGACAGCGCTTGCTTGGCCTAAACCTGTTGGGATAGCCCGGAAGGATAAAGCGGCGGCCGGGAATCCTCTCTTCTCCCCACAGGCTCGCATGCAGGTCCAGCGTAAGGCCCTCGCGGATCCAGACAGTCGTGTAGTTTAGCCAGGGCTGGAAGCCATTGGCTTCCAGCGTCTTTGTCACACGGTCCCAATCGGCCCCTTCAAGAAAGAGATCAATATCCCCCAGAAAACGTGCTGTGTCGGTTGGATATACCGTTTCCAGTAGCGCCAGTCCCTGCAAAATAACGCAACGGCCCGCGGCCGACAAATCCGGGGCAAGACCGGCGAGAACGTCCCAGGCAAATTCGGCTTTCGCGAAGGCCCCAACCGAGTGCTCCCGAAGAGCATCGATAAGAGGAGGCGGGACGTCCGGCGCGTTGCAAAGCGCCGAATACAGGGATGGCTCCAGCGATTGTAGACGGGCAAAATGGAGCACCTCGTTCCAATTCGGCGGGCGCGTGGGGACTTCCACCGTCTTGTGTTGGGCAATTGCGACCAGGGTTTTGCGGAGAAAGGAAAGAGAGCGGCCTTGAGGCTCGCTCACGGCTTGAGTTCCTTGTAAGTCTCGTCGTGGGCGATTCCCGCGATATAAAGGTGGGTCTCTTTTGAGAGCCTAATGATGTGAGCTTCCTGCCCCACCAGCTTCACAACGGGGCGCAACGGGTTGCCGGGCGCGGGCTCGATCACTTTGGCGACCTTCTCGTTGTTCAGATATACGAAGCTTCCAACTGGGTACAGAGAGAATGCCTCCACCATCGCCTTTACAATGGTGGGCGAATACTCGGTGTTGCGGGCCTGCAGCACGATTCGCATGGCGTCAGCCGGATGAAGGGCTTTTCTGTGAAATCGCCGATGTGTCAGGGCCTCGAACGTATCGCATATCCCAATGATTTTTGAATAAGGATGGATCTCGCCCGAGCCTTCCGCCGGATAGCCGCTGCCGTCCTCGCGTTTGTGTTCCTCCAGCACGACGCGCGCCAGCCATGGGAAATCATCCTGCACCTTGGCCAGAAATTCGTATCCCAGAACAGGGTGGCTCTCGATGGTCCGGCGCTCATTTTCGGAGAAAACCCGCTCATGGGTGAACAGCGATGAGTCCAGAAGAGCCATGCCCAGATCGTGCACCAGGGCCGCAACGCCCAGATCGGTCAATTCCTTTGGTTTCAGCTTCAATTCCATGCCCAGGCGGCACGACAGAATCGACACGTTCAATAGATGGCAGGGGAAATAGTGGTCCAGATAATCGGGCCGCATTGCCTCGACAAGGAGCTCGGAGGTATGCGTAGGCAGCAGGTAGGTGATCATTTCGGAAATTGCGTAAAGGCTGGTGAAGGGGAGTTCCCGGGTCCGGCGCGACCGGCTGCGCACAAAGCTATTAAGAACCACCTCTTCGACTTTTAAAAACAGGTCTTGGTAGGAACGTGCCACGGATTTTGCGGCGAAAACAGGTGAGTCCTTGCTGCGTGCATAGAGCGATTCGATCACCGGGAAAGCCGGTGTGGTTTCCAGGGAATGAATAAGTTGGTTGACTTCGTCGTTGGTTAGCATTGGGACGCCCCGTTGACCGAAATGCTCGCATCGGCTTTGTGTTTGCGGTACGTCAGAACCACTGCCAAGATGAAGAATACAAGGATTGAGTGTACCAGGATCAAGCCGGCCTCGGATGCGGGGGCGCCCTTTAAGGCCAGAGCCTCGAGGCCGAAACAGATGCTGACTCCAAAGATGATAAAGGCCGCCAAGCGGTTGCCAAGACCCAGATTCGATAGTCGATGGTGAAAATGGTCCCGGCCCGTGTAATGGATCCATTGCCCGAATGTGCGAACCTCGCGGGTGTAGATGCGCACCACGGTGGTCAGCGTCATATCGAAAATCAGAACGCTCATCACAAGGATGGGAACCGCGATATCGGTCACGCTGGCTCCCCATTCGCCCAGAATGGCGATGCTGGCCAGGAAGAATCCCAGAAACGTGCTGCCGCTATCACCCAGAAAAGCAAGAGCGTGCTTGGCAAAGCGGAAATTGTACAGAACAAACCCAAGACAACTCCCCGCGATGGCTACAACCAGAAACATCATATATCCCTGGCCCGTTGCCGCTGAAACCAAGTAAAAGAAAAAGCAGTAGATCACGCACGAGCCCGCGGCTAGCCCGTCGATGCCATCGATGAAGTTAAGTGAATTGGTGATCCCGATTAGCCAAGTGATTGTAATCACGGTTTCGGTGAAAACCCCGCCAAGGTAGTCGGGGACGAATGTCACCCGCACGCCAAAGTAAACCAGAATGGAAGCGGCGATAATCTGGACACCCAGTCGCACCCAGGCGGAGAGTTCGAAGAGGTCATCGAGGAGTCCCACGAGGAAGATCAGAGTGCTTGCCACGACGATTGCTTTCATTTGGATCGAGAAATGATAGTTGAAGGCGAGCGTGAACATGAAGGCAAAATAGATGCTCAGCCCGCCCACGAGGGGGGTTGCATGGCGATGCGCTTTTCGCGACTGATCGGGGTGGTCCAGAAGTCCCACTTTGCGGCCAAGACGCATGAAGAAAGGCATTGAGAGGGCCGAAAGCAGGAAACTGACGGGAAAAAGAAAGAGCCCCTGCACGTAGTAGTTGCCGTAGTCATAGGCCTCGAACCAATGCTTTACGGGCGGCAGAAAGAAGAAACCCAAGCATAGTGCCCCGAGAATCCATTTGAGTTTGCTTGGGTTCATGGTTACATCGTCAGGAGAAGGCGGAGAGACTGGAACGCCTCGGCCTGCGGTCGCTTGCACTGGGTACCCCTGAAATTGGCGGTGGCCCGTGCAATTTCGATGATCGATTGTTGCGCGATATTGGTGTTCATAACCTGCGACGAGTGGCATTTGAGACAACGAAGTTTGTCTTTCATTTCATCGCCCACATCCACAAATACATTGGGAGTGAAATCGACCGTTGTAGGGCCTTCGAAGAAAAGGACGTTGGGCGTGTTTCTGGTTGCCACAATCGCGCAACTATGAATATGGCGATGGTCCTGGTGGGTGTCCTTGCCGAAATGCACAAGCACTTGATCGGGTTGCACCTGGTCGATGACTTTTTCGATGCGGCCAATGACGTCGTCGTAGAAAGACACGCGCGTGTCGGCCAATCCGCCCCAGAAGACCTCTTTTACACCCATTACTCTGGAAGAACGAATTTGTTCCGATTTGCGGCGCGCCGGATCTCCCCGGCGTTCGCCGTAGGTCATAATGAGAAGGTAGACGCCATGGCCCGCCTTGGAGTATTTGCATAGAGTTCCTCCACATCCGAATTCGATATCATCCGGATGGGAGCCGATGGCAAGGATTGCCCGCCTGGACGTTGTGTTTTTCTTCATCTCAATGCTAAATCTATTATTTTTGGCCAATTTTGACAACTCTTTTGCCGTTCGCGCTTACTTCAGTGCTTAAAACTCCAGAAAGTTAGAGGCGCTTCCTTCACTTTTCTCTGAAGCAAGGTCACAATAAATCCATTCATTACATCGGCATATTTATGGCTTTCCTTGAAAAGCGCGGCTTTTCTTCCGGATCGGAGCGGTTTTGTGCCACTTGGGAAATTTATTATATATATGCCAGGGATTATTTCAAGCAAAAAAATATGCGTAAGATCTTCTTGGTGGCCCTTTTAGGAATTCCGGTGCTTCAGTGCGCAGAGGGATCCAAAGCCAGTCATGGCACGGTCTCTTTGTCCGTTACTGAGCAATACGGCATGACGAATGGAGCGGGTGACCATGTCCTTTTCGGCGAGAAGATTGAGGCCATACTCAAAGCTGCCGGATTCCGGGTTGTAACGGGCCAATCGGCCGCAATTGAGCTTAGGGCGGACCTGCAGGCCGAACCGGTTCTGGAACGATATGACGGCGGAATCGAGGCCTATACGGGAGCCAATCTGTCGGTTTCCCTGGAGATGAGCAGGGGGGAAGAAACCGCAAAAGAAAGCTTTGTCGGTTCGCGTCCTTCGATTGAAATCGTGGGAACCGATACCACATACCGCAATCCATCCAACGCGCCCTTTGCGGAAGCATTGGAGGCTTCCGGGGTTTTCGAGGGGCTGGCCGTTATGATCGGTCAGGCCTTTGGCCCTGAGCCGTTGGTTGCCGCGGCCGGAACCAAAACAGTTTGGATCGAGCGCGGCTATCGTCGTCTTCCGTTTCGAATCGAAAATTATGCCTGCGCGGCTCTTCGCAGAATCACCGGCAAGGAATACGGAGACGATGCGGAGATCTGGGATCTATGGTGGAAGCGCAGTCGCGACATCGCGCCGCAGCAATGATAAGGGAGCCGGACGGCAGGCCTGCCCGGGTCTTTATCCAAATTATCGGGGTCCTGCTTCTGCTAAACGGGCTCCTTCTCTTTTCCACGGGTCAAATCCTCCACTCGGTCGGTTCGCAAGCCAAGGAGCGCTATCGAAGTTCGGCCGGCGGGTTCCTGCGCATGTTCTCGCAAAAAGACCAGAACTACTATAATTACGCTCGTGCCGCGGTGTTCGCGGGACCCTGTTTCAAGGTCCTCAGCATGTTTGTTTGCCTGGTGGGAGGATTGGTGCTGTGGGCGCCCAATGTATTCTATCTTGTGGTTGTGCGACTCTTGCGGGAGGGTTCGTGCGCCCAGCAGGACTCGAACCTGCAGCCTACAGATTAGAAATCTGTTGCTCTATCCATTGAGCTATGGGCGCTCGTGCGTAAGATACTATTCCGAAAAAAACCTTTTCCATCCGCTGTTCCAATTGTGTTCGAGAACGTGCGGATGTAAATTTAAAAGACAAGGATGGGTATGCAGGAAACAGCGGAACAAAATTGGACGGTCGTCGAGCTTCCGGCTGAAGTGACGATCCGTGACGCGGAGAAGGTGCGCGGGCTGCTGCGTCCCCTGGTGCAGAACGGCAATTTTGTGGCCGCCGATGCATCGAAACTGAAGTTTGTCGATTCTACGGGAATCGGTCTTTTGGTACAGTACCTGCGTGAAGCGCGGGCCAAAGGCGGGGATTTGCGGATTCGCGACTTGCGCGGTCAGCCATTCAAGGTCTTTCAACAAGCCCGGCTGGATTGGATCTTCACAATCGAAAGCGGAGCCGAGTCGTTCCAATCCAAACAGGAATTTTTTGGGTCGCTCGATGACCAGAGCAACAAATACAATCTGAATCTCTCGTACAAAGCCGTGGGAGATGTGGGCATTTTCCAGCTCTCGGGAATGCTTTGCATGCCCGAAGGCGGCAAGCAGCTAAAGGAGCAATTGCTGCTCGCTCTTGCCGGAAATACCCGAATTCTGCTTGACCTTCATGAGCTGGAGTATCTGGACATAAAAGCCGCTGATGAAATTCTCAATGTCTACTTTATCCTGAAGACATCCGGCGGAGAGATTGGCGTTTTTGGGGCCGGGGGACTTGTCAAGCTGATCCTGCAGAAAGCGGGCGTTGATTCGCTTGTTCCGTTCTTTGCCTCAGCCGAAGCAGCCATTGAAAGCTGGCACGCGGCCTGATAGCCTGTGCGCTTCGCAAGAAGGGAATAGGGATTAGGTGATGAGTGCCACGACATCGTGGACACTCATCAGATTTTTGGTCATAGCTTATAGTCAAACTCCTCTA
>CAYVZU010000088.1:0-16618 GCA_964455935.1 uncultured Fibrobacterota bacterium | reverse complement strand
TAACCCCTTGACACAACATCTTGGGGCTACCCACACAAAAGTCCGAAGGACCAATATTAATTAATCATCATGGCTCTTACCGGTCTTCAAATTCAGAAACTCCTGCCGAAAACGAACTGCAAGGAATGCGGTTCGAACACCTGTCTTGCGTTCGCCATGAAGCTGGCGGCCAAAAAGGCCGAGCTTACGGAATGCCCGTATGCCTCCGAGGAACTGAAAGCTGTTCTGGGCGCGGCCAGCGAGCCGCCGGTGAAAACGCTAAGTCTGGGCGGCCCGCAGAGCCAGCTCAAACTCGGCGGCGAGACCGTCCTCTATCGCCACGAGAAGACGTTTGTCAGCCCCACATTGCTGGGAGTGAACATCAACGACACCGACAGCCCGGAATCGATCGAGCAGGCGTTGGCCGCCGTTGTCGACTACAAAGTCGACAGGGTGGGCGAGACCTACGGGGTCGAGCTGGTTGCCGTGACCCAGAAGGGGAACGATCCGGCCGCTTTTGCCGCCCTGGCCAGCAAGGCGTTTGCGACAACCGGAAAAGCCCTTGTCCTGCGAAGCAATGACAAGGCCGCGCTGGAACAAGCGGCTGTGGCTGTCAAGGGATCGCGGAGCATACTCTGTCCGGCCGACGCCGAAAGCGCCGGGACGCTTTGGCCCATTGCCAAAGAAAACGGCCATGCCCTGGCCGTAACAGGTCCCGACCTGGACACGATTGCCGCCCAAACGGAGAAGATCAAGGCCGCAGGATTCAACGACCTTTTGATTCAACTCCAGACGCATTCACCGGCCGAGCATTTCCAGGTCAGCTCGATCGCCCGCCGCAGCGCAATTCGCGACAACCATAAACCCGTGGGCTACACCTTCATCCGGTTTCTCGAAGGGGAGCCGGCGGATGTCGCCTCCGATGCGGTGAATGATATTTGCAAATACGGCGGCGTGTGCATTGTTCCAAAATTCGATGCGGCCCTATTCTGCTCGCTGATTACGCTTCGCCTGAATATTTTTACGGACCCACAGAAGCCGATCCAGGTCGAGCCCAATCTCTACCCCATCGGCGAGCCGAACCCGGATTCTCCCGTGTTCGTGACCACCAATTTTTCGCTTACCTACTTTGTTGTCTCCGGGGAGATCGAAAACAGCGGCACCAGCGCCTGGCTCCTGGTTCCGGAGTGCGAGGGCATGAGCGTGTTGACCGCGTGGGCCGCCGGTAAATTCAACGGCGCCACCATCGGAAAGTTCGCCAAAGAGATCGGTCTCGATACACAGGTAAAAAGCCGAAAAATCGTATTGCCCGGCTACGTGGCCCAGATCAGCGGCGAGCTGGAAGAAAGCATGCCCGGCTGGAAGGTGCTTGTGGGTCCGCAGGAAGCCGGCGACATCGAGAGCTTTGTGAAATCCGGGATTCTGTCGCGATAATTATCCTGCGTTTGCACCCGTTCCGACGCTCTATCTACGGCAGAATTATCGACATTTCGATCTCCGCCCCTATGTGCATCCGATCCGGCGTCATCTTCCATCACCGTCATCGAGGTCGGATTATCTAATTATCTGAACAGTGGTCATTAGGTTTTAAGTGTTGCCCCAGAGGTGGCACGGTCGGAGGTAAATTAATTCGGCGTCGAAGGCCCGTTAATAAAGTTCTAAAGGTCCGTCCCTAACTGCCCTGCCGCGCCACCGGCATCAGGAATTCATTCGATTTCTCCAACTCATCAACGTCAAAACATCGGTCGATTTGTCCCTGCACTTGATCGTCGACAACTATGGCACGCACAAACACGCCCGCGTTCAATCCTGGCTCAAACGGCACCCGCGATTCCATTTGCATTCGACATCCAGTTCATGGCTCAATATGGTCCAGCGTTGGTTTCGCGAGATCACGGACAAACGTATTCGGCGCGGCACATCTGAAAAAGTCCCGGAATTGGTCCGTGCAATCCAACAATACATCGACGCACATAATCAGAGTCCACGCATTTTTGTCTGGAGCGCATCGGTGGAAAAGATCATGACCAAAATTGCCAAATGTAAAGAAGCGTTGGAGACACTACAATAGAATCGTTTTGTCCCTACCAAACCTCCAAGACGATATAAATAAAAAAACCATAACCGGAGTTGTCCGATTCGCAAAAAGGCCGTGTGAAATTAATTTTGAGGACCCACTTAAAGTATTAGCATCTCAATTTTCTCAGGATACTCGCCTTCCAGCTCCACATATCCTGAATTCAAGTTATATGTTTCACCATTGAGGATAATTTTGCGGAATAATACCTGCGGCGGAAAATAAAGACGTATCTTGTCGGGCCTTGTTCTAAGTGACATCCCGATATTCACACAGGTACGGTTCCCGCTGCTATCGGAGTCGATTAAAATATCCATTGGGCCAAAATACGTTGGAAGCCCTTTGATCCTCAGATTGTTTCCGGGCCCAACGAACGCAGCAGGAAGCATCCTGAGGAATTCCAATACGTTTTCATTCTCAAAAACAAGCGCATTCCTGAAATGACGAAAAGTAACCGGTGTCGTAAAATTAGTGGCAAACATTCCATTCCTTGTTTCCACATCGGAAAATAGATCGGTATTTCTCGCCCCTGCAAACTGCGCGAAAAGCCCCTCTATGAAATGTGCCCTGTCGTTCCTGAGGAAATTTATATCCATATTCCAGCTATAACATGGCTCACAGCTTGACATCTCATGATGCAGCACAGGTAGCTGCGAGCAGCAACCGTCAAATCTCCAATATTTCACATGAGGTCCTTCCCTCAGCCATTTCAATACAGCAGTATAAATTTCACTTTCAATATCTACAAGACCGGAAAAAGCCAGAAATAGCGGCCCTGTGTCCAGGTAAAAGGCATGCCTGTTTCTGTCCCACAGCTTGCCTGAGATTTCGGTGGGCAAAAACGGATGTGGGCAGCCGCTATCGTCAATCCAAACAGGAGCATTTTTGCAGGTTTCCATATATATGGCATTAAACGCCTTCTTATATTCCTGTGCTTCCCTCTCCCATTTCTCCGTTTCCGGATGATTGACCGCGGCAAGAGCCTTTACTACCGATGTCAGGCCCTTGTACATCCAGCCATCGTTCCAGATGAACTGTCCGTGAATCTTATCATCCGTGGCGGTTCCGGGAGGCAATACTCCTTTGACACCAGGATGCGCCGTATTGTTTCGCTGTACCTGAATCCACTCACAAGCTTTCAGGATAGAGGGCATCCATTTATCGAGGAAAGGCCCGTCACCTGTCAGCAGATAGTGTTCCGCAACAGCCCATATGATTGCGCCATGCTCATTGACCCATCTAATTGCCTCGAAATTGCCCGGCGTGGATAAAAATCCGGAATGAGGTAGATAGAAATTACCGGGAGGCGATGTGTTCCCCTGGTCATTCCTGTAAACCTCCAGGTATTTATCGGCATCCTTATGATATCCCATGTAATCCAAACCCCAAACAGTGCTCATACAGCCGGGCGTTGGCCATAAAGCATCATAAGAAAAAGCTCCGTTGTTTATGCAATATTCCTTAAAAACAGGATTTCTCTCAGCCGTCACAAACATTCTCCATGGATTTGTCCTAAAGGTATTTTCTATTATTTTATCGGATGTCTGAATGCTTACACCTTCCGCATAGGCCCTCTCCCAGAACTGGAGGCTTTGCTGAAGCGCCGCACTGCATCCGATCTGCATTTCGGAATACAATTCATCTTTTGGCAGCGGCAGCATTGGAATGATCAGTCCGAAATCAGCCTTTCCATCCGTCAGCCTCAGTTTGATCTTTAATACTCCGTTCTTGCTCGTAACCGGCCAATCCTTTTTCTCCCAAACCGGCGAATAAGATATATCGAGCTTATTATCCGGTACTACCGCCATTCTGGCATTCCCATCATCCTGCATGAGGAAATAATCTTGCAAAAGCAGTTGATGGGCGTATGGTTCCGCAGAGGGGATATTATAGCTGTTACGGCCCGCTTCCATGCTGGTCCGCAAGGAATGGGAATGTATCTGAACATACAAAGTTAATTCGTCTTCAGGCACCAGTATCCGGACTGCCTTGTTTATGCTGAAGTTCAGCCACAAAAACATGTTTTCATCGCCATTTGCCGGCTCTCCGGTTTTGTGGGAATGAACAAATGCCATCTCTGTTATTTCAAGTCCCTGGACAAATTTATTGGTTATAATCGCAGGCTTCCATCCATCCAAATATTCCTGCCACACGGGTGCATTATCATGAAGTTTGTCCCCCCCGCATTCAAAAATGTCCCCAACCTTCCAGAAAAAGTTGAACTGCGCATCAGCATGATGGTAACTCTCCAGCCCCTTTTTGAGCGGAACCTTCGTGGGCGCGACAATATCCCCGTTCCACATCACAAGGAACTCAAACAGGTTATCCTTCCATCCCAGAGGAGCAAACTGGTTTTTCATTTTCGGATACCAGCCCAATGCGGTTTTCATATTAAGCTCACAGGCATGCGTATTGACCACACGATCATTATTGTTCATACCCCTCCTTCGCTACTGCTCCATTATAACTCAAATGAATTTAATTGGCTATGGTCCTGATTTTTCGGTAATTGGGATCCACTTATTTCACCAAAACAACATGCATCCAGTGCGGGAACTGCTCTCGAAGCGTAATTTCCAACAGAGCGATAACACCGAAACAAATGCCGAGCACTTTGTAGTAGTTCATTCGCTCCCTGAACAAAATAGCAGTCATCACCACACCGCCTGTCAACGAAATTCCATTAACCACGGGAAATATGACGATTGACGGCAGCGACAGTGATGCAAGTGTGCACAGCATGCCGGTGGCGCTGAGTGCACCGGCGGCGGCCCCGACTTTCAATTCCATTGCCCGAAGCGCGCTCCAACCGGATCGCTTAACATGGAATGCAAGCGACAGTGCGGCCATGGTCAGATAATTGATTGTAGCGTATTCGCCGGCAAAGGAATTCGGAAATACAGATTCCTTTACTTTCGATAATACCAGCCAAAGGCCGTTGCAGGCGAAGACACACGATAATACCATTGCCAGGACCCAGCCGCGTCCACCGGCGACTTCACCGGCCCTGGAGATTCCTTGTCTAAAGAACAAGACCATACAAATGAAGAGAATGAGCGCGCATACATCCGACAAATACACCGATTCATGGAACAACAAAGGCGAGACAGTGATCGGCACGAGGAGACTGAGATTGACAACAGTCCAGGCAATCGAGTTGGGACCCAAGGTGTTGGCATGTATCATGGCCGTTGTCGCCGTGAACTGTAGAATACCGCTGAAGATCGCAAGCGCCAACAGTCCTTTATCCATCAACAGCAACGGTTCGAATGGGATCCTTGATGCAGAAATGCATCCTGCAAAGATCGACAAGCTGAAAAGAGTCGCTGTATTTCGACAGCCTTTGGTTATAACGACCCTATAGCTTAGACCGAACAATGCATAGGCAATCCCGGCCAGCAGAGCGAACATCAGAGCCAATAGGTTGTGCGAATTCTCCATAGGGTGCTCCAGGCCAGACGCTTCATAAATGTTTGGACCACTCATTGATGTTGTACCGGCGTTTGAACCCAAGTTTCTCATAGCAATGGAGAGCAGCATAGTTGTTCAAACCTGTTGCGATCAATACATCCTCCGCGCCCAAACCATGGAGCAGTCGAAGGCTTTCCAACACCATGGCCCGCGCTATTCCTTTGTTTCGGTGGAGTTCTTTTGTTTCAAGCGGGCCGATCTGGCCAACCACCAAACCTTCAGGGCTCCTCAAGTGGGGGTAAACACGCGCGTCGCACTGAGCCACCCTCAGTTCCTGCGCCATAACGGAAATCGATATGCCTTGTGCCTCATGCTCCTGTCGCGGCGTTATTGTGAAGGCATATCCGTCTGGAAAACACACCTGCTTCGTGAGTCCAGCGTTTCTTTGCATGATCACTGCAGGATGGCTGATACGATAGCCCGCACGAACAAAAACCTCAGTACTCTCCACCGCGAAGTGTGGATGAAACGGTTCCTGCCCAAGGACATATCCGGAGTAAAATGGTTGCGCGTCATTATTGGGCCCGGTAATTGATTCGGCACCGGCAGCGCGGGCATAATCCTCAAACCGGGCAAGAAGCGCTTCTGCGGCCGGAACCATTCCTGGGTTCAGCGCAAGCAGCAAACATCCGGCACGCTTGCTGCCGATGATTTCGCCATGCAGAAAAGCGACCGGCTTTCCTCTATCATACGCAAGGAGCATGTTATGGGGTTGATAATGGTCATTGAGATGTTTCCAATGAGCGAACAGACTTTCATCAATGCTCCTCGTGTAGGGCCAGCCTTCGAGATAGGCATTGATAACATCCATTGCATCTTTTCGGGCCTCATCATGAAAGGAAGCAATTTCGACGGTCATTTTCTCTGAATGTCTCCTGTTATTGTTTATCAAGGGCAAATATCTGCTCTCGTTGTATCATAGCCTGCCGGCTATTGCGCCGCTATTCCACAGAAATGGTTAGGCCTGAACTTTCTCACGCATCAACATCCCAATCTGTTCCATGGATGTACCACGAATGCACGCCCCAAGGCTCTGCTTTAGACATCGGCTTGAAGTACTCCTGGGCCCAGAAACGAATGATGGCCGGATTCAGCGCTCTGACTTCGGCTACGCGGCTCTCCCACATGGGATCACTCGACAGACCTCCCTGTCCCAGGGCCATTTTGTTAATTCCCATCGGCCCAAACTCATGATTGAAATTGGCGGTCATGGTTGTTTCACGCATTTTGGTCCTTCCTGAAGACAGGTTGTTCGTGGCGAGAGCTGGCAGCATGGCACATTTGCTTAAAGGCAATGCATATGCTATTATAAATAGCAATTATCTATTACAAAAGGATGTTACGGCTGGAAAATGATATTCGTGAAATAGCAAATATCCCCTCGACCTGTATAACCCGTTATCTGCCTATTTCCTGCCATGGCGGTCTTGATGCCCTTTCCTCAAACGGGGTACTTCACTGTGGCCTGGCGAAAACAAAAGGGAACTATCAGGTCGCGCGACGCAATCCCGATTTTCACATACTTCTGTTCACCACTGGCGGATCCGGCGTGTGTAAGAGTCCGGGACGACAACTAACCGCCACCCGCGGCGACCTGCTGATCATGCCTGCACACTGTCCACATCATTTCAGAGTCCTCCGTGCCCCATGGAAAATATTCTGGTTCTTTTTCGATCCTAAGGTTTGGATTATCGATGCCGTCGATATCGAAATGAAAACATCACGACGATTCAAGGAATTGGAATGGCTCCTGGGTTGCTGCTACAGCGAAACTGTTGGTAACGAAGAAGACCACATAGACAGCGGATGGCATCTATGCAATCTGATCCTGCGGTTTGTCCGCGATGAACTTAAGACACAAGAGACCGCGCGAAACCATATCACCTACAAACGGCTGAACCATCTTATCAAATGCATTGATTCTCGGCTCGACCACCCGTGGACCCTGCAAGAAATGGCTGCGGAACTTTGTATGTGCCAACGCAACACCACATATTGGGTGAAGAAATACCTGGGCACTACGCCGATGCGGCTTGTGATGCGGCTGCGTATGCAACGCGCTGCGCAGCTCCTGGCCCAAACTGATTACAAGGTCCATACGGTATCGCGACTGGTTGGCTATGGCAACCAGTTTGCGTTCTCAGTCGCTTTCAGGCGTTATCACAATAAATCGCCACGCGAATTTGTAGCACATCGAACAGATCGAAACTGAGTCGAAGAATAGGCCGGTTGGGTCGAGTAAACCAAGGATCTTCCCCTTCAGTTTTTCACAGAACCGTGCTCCGTTTGGCCAACAGGGGGAACGTCCCATGGTGTCATTGGCAGACTCTTGCCCAATTCTTAAACCATGTGCCCACGCGTTGCACCCCTGTGTACACCGTAGCTTGCCAGTCCCATGCAAAATGGTCTATCTTTTGAATGAGCCGGGTTCCGAAAGGCAATTATGGATCGGCCCAAATGGTGGCACTGGGAAATTGAAATCACCCCGCACGCTGAGAAGAGGATGGTTCAGCGTGATTTTACCGAGATCGATCTTCGGGAAATGTTGGAGAGTGCAACAAAACTGGTGCCTGATGCAATTCCCGGACGATGGATTGCGAGTTCGTTTGTAAGGGGTCGTAAGTGGGAAATCGTAATTGAGCCCGATTCGCAAGAAAAGACGCAAGTGATAATAACAGCTTATTCCTTGGATTGATCATGCAAGACCGTTATCTTGAAATTACCTTCCGCAGAGGAAGACCTATTGCGGCCTATCTGTACTTGGCCCGGAACCTGAATGAGAAGAGCGCGAAAACCCGTCGTATTGGGCCGGACCTTGTAGCCGACTACAATGAAACCGGCACTCTCATCGGGCTTGAGATTGTGTCGCCGACCCAAGTTACCTCCGCATCCATCAATAAGGCCCTGATCGATCTCCAAGTCCCGCCCGTTCCCGAAGAAGAACTTCTGCCTTTGAAAGCAGCCTGAGTCCCAAGTTCCTTCACGCCTGAAGATGATTGTATTTTTTCCGCATGCCTGAAATCTTCAGTCTTCTCGGAACTAGAAAGAAGCCCAAGACGCTTGTTCTGATTGCCGGCCCGTGCGTCATCGAATCGAAGGATCTCTGCTTCGAGATTGCCGCTGCCCTCAAGCGGATCGGCCGGAAACATCGCTGCCCCGTCATCTTCAAGGCCTCCTTTGATAAAGCCAATCGCAGTGCGCACGATTCCTTCCGGGGACCGGGGCTTGAGGCCGGTCTGGAGATTCTGGCCGGGGTTAAAAAGAAGTTCGGCCTTCCCGTGCTGACCGACATTCATTGCGTTTCCCATGCAAAGCCCGTGGCCAAAGTGGCTGACATCATTCAAATCCCGGCTTTTCTCTGCCGCCAGACCGACCTGCTGGTGGCCGCGGCCCAAACGGGCAAACCGGTCAATATCAAGAAAGGCCAATTCATGGCGCCCTGGGATATGCGCAACAGCATTGAAAAGGTCCGCAAAGCCGGTAATCGCAATGTCTCGCTCACCGAGCGCGGAACGCTCTTCGGCTACAACAACCTGGTGGTGGACATGTGCGGCCTGCCCACCATGCGCGAGTTGGGCGTGCCCGTGATTTTCGATGCAACCCATGCCGTTCAAAAACCCGGCGCCCGCGGCACAGCCTCGGGCGGCGATGCGGCAAGGATTTCCACGCTGGCCTTCGCCGCCGCCGCCGCCGGTATCGACGGGCTGTTTCTTGAGGTTCATCCCAACCCAAAGAAAGCGTTGTCGGACTCCGCCACAAGCCTCCGATTGGCCCAGCTGGATACGCTGATTCGCCAAGTAGTCGCGCTGGACCGGTTGGCAAAAGGCTTTTAAATTCAATTTTGGTTTCCGGACCTGGCGATATCCGAACAATGCCGAACTCGTGCAACGGAATGCGGCTTGGACGCTTAACTGCCCTGGAAATTCATTCCGCCGTTTTTCAAAACGTCTTTCTCGCAGGGGAGTTTGTTTTTTAATATCTTAGATTTCTATGCTTTCTCAACATCTGATCGGAGTTTCAATATTGATTGTGAGCCGCGCAGTCCAAAGACGCCTCGGTCAGCTCACCAGCATGAGATTCAGAGAAACCTTTTTAGCAGTCGGACCTCTGTTTCAATTGCAAAGAGTCCTCTCCAAATCCCTGGCTGCGGCCGCAATCCCAATCCTGGTTTTTTCATCCTTGAGCGCCGCTCCGCCCGTTTCTCCCGGATATCTCTGGCCCATGGCGCGCGAGCCCGTCCTGACCTCGTCGTTCGGCGAATACCGCTCGGGCCATATTCATTCGGGCATTGACCTTTCCACCGGCGGGCGCGCCGGAGAACCCGTGCGGGCCGTGGCCGCGGGCCGCGTGGTCCGCCTTTCCGTTTCGCCATGGGGATACGGACGGGCCATTTACCTGCAGTTGGACGACGGCCGCATCGCCGTATACGCGCACCTCGAACGATTCTGCGCCGCTCTGGATCGGATCGTCTATTCCGAGCAAAAACGGTCCGGACGCTACCGAATCAATCTTCTC
Source organism: uncultured Fibrobacterota bacterium (assembly GCA_964455935.1). Lineage (GTDB taxonomy): Bacteria > Fibrobacterota > CAYVZU01 > CAYVZU01 > CAYVZU01 > CAYVZU01. Next base: position 6,576 of record CAYVZU010000088.1, on the reverse strand, counting down.
CTGGATGAAAATCCGCTGTATGCAAAAAAGCCGATCCGCTTTGCGCGCGGTGATATCCTGGGGTACTCGGGCGAAAGCGGGGCCGGTTTTCCTCATTTGCATTTCGAAATCCGCGACCGCGTCCATCAATATCCCCTCAACCCGCTTCGCTATGGATTTCCCGTAAGCGACAGCCGGCCGCCGATGATTGGCGATATTCTAATTCGTCCAATCGATCCATCTTCGACCGTGAACGCCGCGGACCAGGTCGCGACATGGAGAAGCGCGCGTTCCGCGGCCGGAACAAGCGCACTGGCCGACACCCCCTGGGTATCAGGGACCATTGGGCTTGCCATCGACGGCTCGGACCAGGCGGATCTGAATTACTCTCTGGCCGACTATGCCCGGGCGCTCTGGATCAACGACTCTCTGGTGTTTCGAGCTCACTATGACACCCTGCCCTACGAAATCAGCCGGCAAATTCTCCTGGACCGCGACAACAAGGGGAGCCCATGGGACAAGGCGTCCTTTGAAAAACTCTATCGTGAATTCGGCAGCAAGCTTCCCATCTACGGCCGATTCGGGGAAGGCGATGGGCTGATTCGCGCGGCGCAACGCAAACCCGGGCTGCACCGGATTCGGGTTGAACTGGAGGACGCGTCCGGCAATCGCACATGCACCGAAGGCGTTCTGGGGCTGGGTCAGCCGCCCGCTTTAAACCTGTTCCGGGCTTTCAGGGACTCGACCGGCGATGCCGTGCAGGCCCGGATTGAACGCGGCAGCTTTCCGCTTCAATGGCTGCGGATCGAAGGTTCGAGCGACACCCGAACCTGGAAAATACTGGCGGCGCACAGGGTCCGGTTCCCCGACTCCACGTTCTCCATACGCCTTCCGCGATTACCAAAAGGTATGGAGTTACTCCGCGGAAGCATTGTCGATTCCCTTGGACAGGCGGGACAGCCGCTATACTGTGCTCTTGCGGATCCGGGCAAAGAGCCGCCTATTTCCGGTCTCGATCTGACATGGCGCGGCGAAACCGCGCAGATTCAGGTCCTGGCCGCGCCCCAATCGTCCCGGGAGCCACGCCTGATACTTCGGTTCGCCGACACCTCCGGCGCGATCTCGATTCCCCTGCGCCGCACAGCCCCGGAAACCTGGACCGGCCAGGCCGATTTGTCTTTGCGAGATCTTAACAGCGGCCAGGTCCTCGCATTCTTTCCGGATGATTCGGTCCGGAAAACGCACATGATTCGGCCCTATCGCATTCGGCCGGAATCGGGTGGCTATCTAAGCTCGTTCGACAGCCTGGCCGGCCTGGAATTCCCCAACAACTGCGTGATCCGGCCCTTGATCGCGGAGCTGCGTCAGAGAAACGATCTGTCGGGTGATCCGTCGTCCGGTCTTGCGCACCGCAGCAAAGCCTACTCCGCGAACCCATCGTGGTTTTATACCGATCGGCGCTTCGAAATGGAAATCACCCTGGATGACACCACCCACCTTGCCCGCACGGCCATCTACCAGTGGACGGGAAGGGACTGGGGCCATTGCGACAGCCGCTACGATGCCAAATCGCGCCGCCTTCGCGCACAGGCCTCCGGCCTGCGGCCATTTGCGATCATGACGGACACCGTGGCCCCGGTGATCCGCGATCTCTCCATCACCGACAACCAGAGCCTGTTCAGCTCCCCAATCGACATCCATTTCCGGATTGTGGAAAAAGGCAGCGGTATCGGCTCGGACCTGCAGATTAAAACGTGGATCGACAGCGAAATCTGGATCAACGAATACGATCCCGAGCGGAGCCGGGTTGGCATCGGCCGCACGCGCGAACTAATGCCCGGACCGCATGTGCTGCGCATCATTGTGGTCGATGCCGCCGGCAATAGCTCAACCAGGACCGTGGCGTTTCGTATTGGGCGGAACTGATGCCCCCAAAACGCCTGGACGGAATCCGTCTGCTTGCCGCTTTTGTATGCTTCGCCGTCCAGGCCTGGGCCAACGACGTTTCGATCGACGGCCTGATCCGGGCCGGGCTGGAGTCAGCCGGGCACCAGGACTATTCCAGCGCCGAGTCGCTTTTTGGGAAAATCCCCGCCCAGCATCCGGCCGGACCGTTTTTCAAGTGCCTCCTGCTGCAATACCGCATGATCGAGGAACAGGACTACCGGGATGGAAAAAGCCTATATGCCCTCTGCCAGGCGACGCTGGACCGCTCCGAGAACCTGCGCAAGGGAAAAAGGGCCGAGTTGTTTTTGTACCGAGGGCTTGGCTATGGAGCCATGGCCTCGTATGAAGAGAAAACCAGGTCCTGGATTTCCTCCATTCTTCATGGTCTAAAAGGAATTTCCGCCCTTGAGAAGAGCCTGGAGCTGGACGATTCCATGATCGATGCCTATGCCGGCCTGGGCGTTTATCATTATTGGAAAGGCAAGGTGACCCGGTTTGTGCGGTGGTTCCATTTCATGGACGAGCGCGAAAAGGGCCGTCGTGAACTGCGGCTGGCCATGAACAAGGGACGTTATCTGAACCACCCGGCGCGGTATTCCCTCCTGTGGGCCTATTACGCCGAAGGACGGACCGACTCCGCGCTGGCATTGGCCGATGGCTTTCTGCGCACATACCCATCCAACACGATTTTCCTCCGGGCGCGAAGCGATATTCTCTTTCGCATGAAAGACTGGAAAAAAGCGGAGGCCGGCTATCGCCGGCTCCTTGGCCAATACAAGTCGCGTCCCACGCACAGCCGCATCGCGGAGGTCGAGTGCAACTACAAGCGAGCCGTAGCCCTGGAAGCGCTGGGCCGGCGTGCGGAAGCCATTGGCGCGTATCGGGGGGCCCTGGAAATTGTCACGCCCTCCTGGGCCAGGGACCTACAGCCGATCCGAAAAAGAGCCCACGAGAGGCTCCAACGCCTGGAGAAGAAAAAATGAAACCTGAGAAAACCGATTTTCTTGTTCTGGGTTCGGGGATTGCGGGCCTCATCTTCGCCTTGAAGGCCGCCTGCCATGGGCGTGTCATTCTCCTGACCAAGAAGCGCGACAGCGTCTCGAACACCAATCACGCGCAGGGCGGCGTGGCCTCGGCGCTGGCCGGCAATGACTCGCCGCTCCTGCATTCGCAGGACACTCTTCGGGCCGGGGCCGGGCTCTGCGACGAAGAAGCCGTGGACATTCTGGTTCGGGAAGGCCCCTCGGCCATTGACGACCTCATCCGTTATGGCGTTCGTTTCACCCGCAAAACGGACATGAAGGCCGGCCGGACTCTGGACCTGGGCCGCGAGGGAGGCCACAGCGTAAACCGCATTGTGCACGCCAAGGACCTGACCGGACGGGAAATTGAACGGGCCTTGTTGCGCCGGGCCCGGCGCCATCCCCGAATCGCCATTCGCGAGAACCACATTGGCATCGATCTAATCACCGAACATAACCTCAAAAAGCATCCGCGAGACCGCGGGATCCACTGCTATGGAGTGTATGCGTTGGACGAGGAGACCAACAAGGTCCGGCCATTCCTGTCGAAGATCACCGTGCTGGCCACGGGCGGAACCGGCCAGGTCTATCAGTTTACCACAAATCCCGAGATCGCCACGGGCGATGGAATCGCCATGGCCTACCGGGCCGGAGCCGCGGTCGCAAACCTCGAATTCATGCAGTTCCATCCAACGACCCTGTACGATCCCGAAGGGAAGAAAGCCTTTCTGATCTCCGAGGCCGTGCGCGGGTATGGAGCGGAACTGCGGGCCCTCGACGGCCGGCTGCTGATGAAAGGCAAGCACCCCATGGGCTCGCTGGCGCCCCGCGATATTGTGGCGCGCGCGATTGACGAGGAAATGAAACGCCGCGGCGCGCCGTATGTTCACCTCGATGTGACGGCCAAAGACCCTCGAATCACCCGGCATAAATTCCCAAATATTTTTCGCAATTGCCTCAAGGCCGGCCTCGACATCACCCGGAAGATGATCCCCGTGGTTCCAGCCGCGCATTATATGTGCGGCGGCGTCCTGGTGGATGCCGACGGACGGACGACGATTCAACGGCTGTACGCCTGCGGCGAGACCGCCTGCACGGGTGTGCACGGTGCAAATCGTCTGGCCTCCAATTCGCTGCTCGAGGCGGTTGTCTTCGCCAACCGAGCCTGCCGGGCCGCCTGCGCCGAGCGCGCGACAGCGCTCCTGCCCGCGCGCGTGCCGGCCTGGGACGATTCGGGGACCACCGACATGTCCGAATGGGTGGTACTAGCGCACGACCGCAACGAGATCCGCCAGCTTATGTGGGATTACGTGGGCATTGTTCGCAGCAATCACCGCTTGCGGTGGGCGCTTCGCCGCATCCAGCTTATCGCCAAAGAAATCGAGGAGTTCTACCGCCGCACCAAGGTCAGGCCGGAGGTCGTGGAACTCCGCAACATCGCCACCGTCGCGAAGTTGATCGTCCTCTGCGCGCTGAAACGAAAGGAAAGCCGGGGCCTGCACTGCAACACCGACTACCCGCGCCGCAACGATCGTCACTGGAAACGCAACACCCTTCTTCGCGGTAAATGATCCTTCATTTGGAAGCCCTGTGGTCGCGTTGGCCCCTGTTGATCGCGGCCGTCGCGCTTGCCATGCTTCCGCTGTGGATGGGCCGGCCTTCGGGGCTTGCCGACGGCCGATGGAAGGTTCTGCTCGTTCTGCGCTGGGCCGCAAGCCTTCTGCTTGCGTTCGGCGCGCTTGCGCCGGTCCTTGTTTTCAAATGGAACTCGCTTGAACGGCCGCTTGTCCTGGTGGCGGTCGATGCCTCGGCCAGTCTCGCCGCGGACGACGCGGCCGGAAAGCGCTATCAACCCGTGCTGGACCTGATCGAGAAATCCTCCTTTTGGGCTTCGTTCGCAGGCCGCGGAAATCCCGAATTCCGCTGGGTACGCTTTGGCCGGCATGGGGCCGTTTTTGAGCCACGGCAAGCGGATTCCGCACTCTTTGCCGATGCTTGCACCGATCTGTCCTCGATCCGGGAAGGCTTCGCCAATACAGCCCGGGCCCGCCTATCCGGGATCATCCTCCTCAGCGACGGTCTTTGCAACAGCGGCCCCGATCCCGAGCAATGGGCCGCCTCCACCGGCCTGCCGTTCCATTGTATTGCCGTGGGCGATTCCCAGGAGCCGGCCGACGTGGGAATCGAGCGCGTCGATGCGCCCGCCTCGGCCCTCGTTGGTTCCCCGTGCCCGCTTCGGGTCCTCGTTAAAACGAATGCGCGCCTGCCCGCGCCGGGCCGGGTGAGCATCACCGATGGCAAAACGGTGCTTGCGCGGGGAGAGCTGCCCGCTTCCGCCGCAGGATTGGTCGCAGTCCCGCTCGAACCCCGGCCCGTGCGAACCGGCAGACAGGAGTGGACCATTCGTGTCGACGCCCCCGGGCTTTCCGAGCGCAACGGAAAGAATAACATGAGGCGCATCGCAATCAACATCCTCAAGTCCCGCATCCGCGTGGCCGCGCTCTTTGCGGCGCCCTGCCTGGACCAGCGCTTCCTGCAACGCGCGCTGTCGGCCGATCCGCACATTGCGCTGAAATCGACCGTGCTTCTGCGCGCGACGGACGAACACACAGCCCGGGACTTCATAGAACGGGCTCTGGCGGATTCCAGTGATGTTGTTGTCCTGCACAACCGGCCCGTTGGATCACTGGGTCCAGGCTCCGTCGAGAAACTGCGGGCGGCCGTCGCCGCCGGCAAGGGGCTGATTCTGTTGGGCAATAGCTGCGGCCAGACCGCAACGGCCGTGGATTGGCTGCCATGCTCAAGCGGGCTGTCGTACCAGAGTCCCTCCATCGCGGAGCAAATCCGGCCCGGCGCTTGGGGCCGGAGTTCGCAGCTACTTGAATATGGACAGGCGGTCTCGCCCGACTGGGGCCGGTTGCCGCCCGTTGCGCGCTACCAAGGCGAACCCGGCCGGGGGGCGGTTCCGGTCTTGGAGATTGCGGACCAATCGGGTGTGTTCCCTTTGCTCTTCTGGAAAGCCCTGGGCCGGGGGAAGATCCTGACGGATTGGAGAGTCGAACGCTGGTCCTGGAGTTTTGTCGGCCCCTCGGCCGAGGCGGGGGTCGACAGCCTGTGGCCGGTCTGGGTGCGTTGGGCCGCGGCCCCGGAAGAGGCGGGCCCGCTCTTGGTATCGCTGGACAAGACCGAATTGGTGCAGGGGGAGAATCTCGGTGTCACAGCCCGGCTGCGCGATGCGGCGCGCCGGCCGATCGAGGATGCCGAGGTTGCTTTGGAGCTTCGCCATGACGGCAAGCCATTGGCCCATTATCGGCTTGCCGCGGTCTCCGAATCACCCGGCACGTATTCGCTCTCGGTTCCCGTGGGTTTGGCCGGAGACATCCGCTATGTGTGCACGGCAACCCGAAGCAGCGGGCTGCGCGAGCGTCGCGAAGGCGGCTTCACTGTAATCGAGAGTCCGCTGGAATGGAAGACGCTGGCCGCGCGCCGGGACCTGCTGCGCCGGATCGCCGAGATCACGGGCGGACGATTCTACGAAGTGGACGAGTTCCGCAGCCAAAAAGACCGGCCGCTCTCGTTTCAGCCGATCCCGACGGCCCGGGAGAAGCGCATTGGGTTTGGCGGGGGG
>CAYVZU010000087.1:507-16651 GCA_964455935.1 uncultured Fibrobacterota bacterium | reverse complement strand
CCCATGTGATCCATCGGATCTGGTTCACTTTCGCAAACGGATCGGCGAAGAAGGCGTCAAGAAGGTTTTTGCCTATTCGGCGGCAATTCATGGGAAGGCAGCTCACGAGGCGGTTCTGATTGCGGACACGACGGCGCAGGAGAAGAACATTACCTTTCCGACGGATGTGAAGCTGTATCGCCGGATTGTGGAGCATTGTTGGCGGATTGCCGACCAGGAAGGAATCATTCTGCGACAGCGCTACAGCCGGAAAGTGAAGGAGTGGATGTATGCGCAGCGGTTTCGGAATCAAGCCCAAAACTATCGCAAAGCATTAAAGGCACAACGTAAACTCAAGACTATTGCTGGCCGCCTTGCTCGGAACGTGTGGCGAAAGTTGCCGGCGCGGCGCAAGACCCTGTATGCGTCGGAGTTGGAAATCTGCTTTTCGATTCTGCGTCACTCTCAGGTAGCGCCTGTCGCGCGCCTCGAAACTCTTGGCCCGATCAAAGGATACCAGGCATTCGAGGTATTCCTCCTCTTTTTGCGAAAGCACAAGGGCTGAATGTTTGGCGTGTTGTTTTTCCACACGTCTTTGTTGTGGAATTCAGCAGGGCCATCTTTGCGCTTTCCGCGCCAGGGCGCCAAAGCCATCACCGGCAACTCCATACCTCCTCGGGACTCGCGCAATGGACAGGGCTTCTAGCGGAGAAACCGGCCAATTCCGCTGGGCGGTTGTGCCCCATGCGGCACACGGTCCGTTGAAGACCCTATCGCTTCCCGACAAGCTCGGCGATTCGCAGGGCCATCTGGTCAATCCCCATTGACTCGTTGGACAGCCCGGCTTCATCCACCGCCCGAGGCATACCGTATACCACGCACGAGGATTCCGTCTGCGTAACACAGTAGCAACTCTTTCTCTTTAGGGCGCGTACACCGGCCAGGCCATCGCACCCCATGCCGGTCAAAATCACGGAGAGCACACCCAGATCACCATAGCAATCAGCCACAGAGCGGAACAAAACATCCACGGCGGGACGGCAGGAATTTTCGGGCGGACCATCATTGAGCCCAATAACAATAGAGCTTTCCTTTCGGCGGGCGACCATATGGCAGCCGCCTTTGGCAATGACGACGTTTCCGGGTTCCACTGCAAGGCCATCGCTGGCCTCAGCCACGTGCAGGGCCGATTTCCTGTTCAGGTCCTTGGCCAGGGCCTCAGTAAAGACAGGCGGCATATGCTGAACAATCAGCACGGGCGCCGGGAACTTTGCGGGCAATCGTGGTATCAGCGTGTTGAGCGCGTTTGGTCCGCCCGTCGAGACGCCAATGACGACGACGGCCGGCGGCTTGGCCAATGGCCAGGGCGGTTTCGCGGCGGCTTGCCCCATCGAGAGGACGGCAGTCGAAGGGGACGGCCGCCTTTGCAGAAGAAACTGCGATTCAAGCGTCCGGATGATGTCCTCGATTTCCACGCGCAGAATCTCTGCATTTCTCTCAGCCGTTTCGGCCTCGGGTTTGCGAATGAACTCCATGGCGCCCATGTTCAGGGCCTGAATGGTGGTACGCGCTGCATCCGCAGCCGCGCAGCTCACCATGACCACGGAGATCCTGGGGAATCGCTCCCGAATGTGTTTGAGCGTCTCCATGCCGTCCATCTCAGGCATGTTGACATCCAGCAGAACCAGATCAATGGGGAACTGCTCCATTTTCATAAGGGCGATCTTGCCGTTGGCCGCGGTCCCGGCGAGTTGCAGTTGAGGGAACCCGGCAACGATGTCCGACAGCAGTTTTCGGTAGGTTAGCGTATCGTCGACAATCAGCGTACTGATGGGCATGAACCCTCCGTTTCCCGGCGGTCGACGGACATCAGGCTCCTAACCCCAGGCTTTCCATGATCTTGGCCGAAAGATCCTCCTGCGAGAAGGGCTTCACCAGGTAGTTGACGGCTCCGGCCGCGATTGCCTTGACGATCATGGCCGTTCCCCTTCCGTGGTCACCATGGTCACAGGGATCCCATGGAACCGGGAATCCGCTTTCATTTTAGTTAGCAATGCATAGCCATCCATGTTTGGCATATTCCAGTCGAGCAGGACCAGCCCGATTTCAGGGTGCTCTTTCTCGAGCACGGCCAAGGTCTCGAAGCCGTCCCGGGCCTCGAGAAATCCGTGTCCCAGAACTTCCACCGCTCCGCGAATGATCCTGCGGATCGTTTGCGAATCGTCGACCGAGAGAATCTTCATGGAAGCGTTCCTTCTATTCTGGCTTCGTAATAAACGTGACCCTTATGGGTCAACATCCGGAGTTCTCGATTGTGTTGCGTCAGAACCTCGGTGCCGCCGAGGAACAGGACTCCGCCGGGGCGGACAGTCCGGGCCACACGGGTAAGCACATCGCGTTTGAACTCGCTGGAAAAATAGATTGTGACATAGCGGCAGAATACGATATCAAAACTCCCCAACATCGAGAAGCGATCGAATACGGCTTTTGGCCGGTGGAGCAGGCCGTGCACCACACGCGGATTCTTTTCCGTTTCCCCGTGCGGATCTCCTCGAAAAACCTGGCAAAAACCGTTGCGGATAAAATGGTGAAGGGATAGACATCGCGAAACCACAGCGTCTCGCGCGTGGTCATGGCGTCGACAATCCGGTCGCGCAGTTCGTGCGACGGATCGCCGGCTGCTTTCAAGTGGAGTTCGCGATACGAGCGCGACCCGGTCTGGCCCAGGAGCCCCACAAGCCGGCTCTCAACGAGGTAAGCCTTTTCGCCGCCCAGACAAATTCCGCAGCTCTCTTCGATATAGCGGCGCAACAACTGGAATTCGTTGTCGGCCAGGGAAATGGCTTCGCCGCGCGCGGGCTTGGGCCCGGTCTCCGGTAGGGGCATGCGCTAAACCTTGAAATGGGCCACGGTGTTCTGCAGGCCCGTGGCTCGTCCGGCGAAACGCCGGGCCGACTGTTCGCTGGCGCTTGCGTCGGTAGCTGTGTTAAGGGCCGCCTTGCTTACCTGGGCAATGCCGGCCGAGATCACCCCCAACCCTTCGGCCGCCTCGCGGACATTGCCGGCCACGGACCGGGCCGACTGTCCAGCCTGCTCGATGCTGCCCGTGAATTCTCCCACGGTGGCCGACTGCTCCTCGACGGCCGCCGCGATGCTCTGCGAAATACGGCTCACGTCCTCGATGACCGCGGCGATCTCCAGAATATGCCGAACGGCATCCTTCGCGTTCTGCTGCATATCCTCAATGCGCTGGCTGGTTTCCTGCGTGGCTCGCGCGGTCTGGCGCGCGAGCTCCTTGACCTCGTTGGCCACCACGGCGAATCCTTTTCCCGCCTCGCCCGCCGAGGCCGCCTCGATCGAGGCGTTCAGGGCCAGCAGGTTGGTCCGGTCGGCCACACTGGCAATGGTTTCGAGGACTTTTGAGATCTGTGCGGTCGAGTCGCGGAGCCGTTCCATAATCTCCTTCGCGCGCCGGGCGCCCTGGTCGGCTTGCTTGGCAATGGTCCATTCCTTCTGGCATTGCGAGGAAATCTCGGCGATCGAGGCGTTAAGTCCCTTGATGCCCGAGACTACCAGATTGACCGAATCCGAAACCTGCGCTGCCGCCGTGGAGACAGTGGCCAGGTTCGCCCGTGCCTGCTCGGTTGTGGCAGCCACCGTGTTCGACTGGGCTCGCATCTGCTCGGAGGCCCCGGTCATTTTGCCGGCGGTAGCCAGCAAATCCGAAGATTCGGAAAAGAGCGGCGTGGAGTTATCGTTGACAGCCTTTACGGTCTTCGACAACTTGGCCACAAAAGCGTTGAACCAAGCCGCCAGATGATCGATTTCATCACAAAGCGCCGACTGCATAGCGGGGCATTCGAAACAGGTCTTGAGTTTGCCCGTGAGGATGGTGGGACAGTGGATTGGCCCCGGAGCATTGGAACCCACGCTATCCCAACAACTGGCCGCTTTCCCGAACTCAGGGCATTCGCTTCGGCCGCAGTTTTTCAGTTGCGAACACCAAACCCGGGCCATGGGAAGACGCTGAGTGAGGTCACACTCGCCGCTCGACATATCCCGCAAAGCGTTCGACATTCGATTAATCACCCCGAAAATGAGCCAGCGGCTGACACCGTAGCAGGCAACCCCCACGGTCACGCCGGCTCCCATGCAAGCCAGTACATAATAGAGTTGCAGTCCCTGCTTTGGCCGGCTGAATAGGAAGGAAAATGGCGGGAATGCGGCTCCCATGAGGATCCCAAAGCCAATCATGGTCCACAGCATCTTTCGTGACGTATTCAAGGGCTCTCCCGGTCCCGATTGGGACAGGGCGGCGTGGGGTGGCCAGCCGCCCCGAACTCCGGCCGCAAACCGGAACTATAATTGGATTGTGGCGACTTTCTTGTTTCCCTGATCAACGAGGCTGACCAGTACCTTTCCCGTATCATTGCACCATTTCTGGACATCCTGCGGGAAGCTGGGGCAATCGGCATGCACCTCCAGCACCGTTCCCGGAGCAATGCTGTTCGCCTTTATGGCGAGCTTCAGCACCGGCTGAGGACACTTCATTCCCACGCAATTCAGAACCTCTGCCATGTCACACCTCCTTGCGGGTTAGGGTTTGCAGCACCATTCCGTCTCGATTCCGCAGACAAATATCGATGGGCATCTGTCCGGGGAGGCTATGTGTCGCGCATGAGAAGCACGGATCGTAGGCCCGAAAGGCCATCTCGACCATGTTGAGCAGCCCATCGCTGACGTTTCCGCCCTTGATCAGCTTGCGGGCAGCCTGTTCGATGGACATGCAGATCGCCGCCGAGTTGAAAAGCGTGGCCACCATCAGGTTGACGCCGGTCAGCACTCCGCGGCCATCCGATTTGTAATGATGGACCAGTGTTCCACGGGGCGCCTCGACGATGCCCACTCCCTCAGACGGGGTCTGCAGGTCCATATTGCGAATATCGGGCGAGGTCAGCACGTCGGCTTTGGCCAGTTCGGCCATGCGCTCGGCCGCATAAAGCACTTCCACCAGCCGGGCCCAGTGATAGGCAAGCGTGTTGTGCACAGGCCTTCCGCCCAGCGTGGAGTAGAGCTTCTCGTATTCCTGCTGGGCGAGCGGGGTGGCCATGCCGCTTGCGGCATTGAGCCGGGCCAGCGGGGCGGCGCGCACCAACCCGCTTTGGGGGCCGTCTACAAACCCTTTCCATCCGGTTTTGCGGAGGTACGGAAATTTGATGTAACTCCATTCCTCGACGTGCTCGGCAAAAACATCGGCATAACGCGCATGCTCGAAGCGTTCTATTTCTTTGCCGCTGGGATCGACAATGCGGATCTTTCCATCGTAGAAGTTCACTTTTCCGTTCTCGTCCACCATTCCCATGTAATTCGTCTTGTGCAAATACGTATCGGAGAGAATAAGATCGACGTAGGCTTTGTTCTTCAGGACGACATCGTCAAAGGCCTTGAGGGTGAATTGGGCGAACTCGACCGCATCCTTCGAGAACCCGGCGATCCTCTTGCGCAGATCCTCGCTCACTTGTTTGGCGACCCCGCCGGGCAGGCCCAGCACCGGGTGGATCGGCTTTCCGCCGATTTCGGCCATTAGGTCGCGGCAACGCTTGCGGATGTCGATCACTTTCTTGCCGGTCTCCACCCCAACTTTGTCGATGACACCCAGTATGTTTCGGCTGGCGGCGGGCGCATCGGGGCCCACGATGAAGTCGGGGCCGCCTAGGAAGAAGAAGTGGATGAGATGATCCTCGAACATGAAAAGGCTGTAAAACAGCTCGCGGATCGCTTGGGCCGTTTCGGTGGGTTTCACCTTCCACAAAGCATCGAGCGCTTTGGTCGAGGCCATGTGATGGGCCGTGGGGCAAATGCCGCAAATGCGTGAGGTGATCTGCGGCATGTCTTCGGCCGGACGGCCTAAGCAGAAGGCCTCGAACCCGCGAAGCTCCGGCACCTGAAAATAGGCCTGGTCCACATTGCCGCCGTCATCGAGGACAATCGTGATTTTGCCGTGCCCTTCCAAACGGGTAATCGGATCGATCGTGATCGTCTTTCCCATTAGTGCGCCTCCGCTCTCTTGCTGCCCAGCAACGAGGCGGACAGACTGTAGCGATAGAATGTTCCGGCCGGGTCTACCACGCCCTGTGCCACTTCCTTCGCGGCGCTCTCGTTGTCGCCCGCGAGGATTCCACCCAGCGCTCCGATCATCTTCGCTCCCTGGTCGGCCTCCGGCTCGGTCGGGCCAAAGCAGCCGGTGCAAGGCATGTTACCTTTGACACATGGGTAGCCGCAGCCGTCTCGCGTGGCCGGACCCATACAGATCAAGCCCTGCGCCAAGAAGCATTTCCCCGGATCGACCTTCACATCGATGACGCGGCGCACTTGGCCGATCGCGACGTCCTCCGGTTTGGTCTTATTGCGGTCGCAGGAAGAGCAGAGCGATTTTGCGGGTGCCAGAATCGCTCCTTTGGCTGGGAGCTGGCCCGCGAGTATCGCGCCCACGGCTTTGGCAATCAGATCCGGCGTAGGCGGGCAACCTGGAAGAAAATAGTCCACATCAATGACGTCTCCGAGCTTTCGGACGGTGTTGTGGAATTCCGGAAGAGCCGGAGGCGCGTTTTGCGTCGACGATTGCGGCCGAGGCTCGGGCCCGTTCGCTTCGGCAATGGTTGGGCTGTGGTGATACGACCGATCGAAGATCGCCCGCTTGCTGGTCAAGTTGGCCAGCGCGGGAATTCCCCCCAGTCCCGAGCAGGCTCCGAACGCCACCACGAGCCCGGATTTCCCGCGCAGGAGCTTCGCGATGTGTTCCTGCTCCGACGTCCGTATGGCGCCGTTGATGAACGACACGGCAATGGCCTTGTCAGGCAGGGCCTCAATGTCTTTGTATTTGAAGTCCAGGGCGACCGGCCATAGTACGATGTCGACCTTGCTGACAACGTCGAGGACCGCCTCGGCTAAGTCCACCACTGCTTCCTCGCAGCCTCCACAGGAGGCACACCAGTAGAATGCAACCTTCGGTTTTGGCACTAGGCGGCCTCCTGTTCAACGAAGCCGCGAATGTGCAGCGGCCCCAGTTTGCGTACCGTATCTGTCATTTGGCGGGCGACCTCGGCAAAGCGCTCGCCTTCTCCGGCGGCCACCCAGTCTAGGAGAAAACGGCCGGGCTCGATACCGAATTGCGCCAGCATTCGCGAGAAGAGCGCAAACCTGCGCAGCGCTTTGTAGTTGCCGCTGCGATAATGGCAGTCTCCCGGGTGACAGCCTAGGACCATGACCCCGTCGGCGCCTTCACGGAAGGCCTGCAGCACGAACTGCGGCTCGATGCGGCCGCTGCACATCACGCGGACGAGTTTCACGTTGTCGGGATACTCCAGTTTCTGTCCCCCAGCCTTGTCCGCTCCGGCATAGGAGCACCAGTTGCAGACGAACGCAAGAATCCGGGGCTCGAAATCAGGCATGGATCAGCCCTCCTATCTCCGCGCAGATTTGCCGGCCTGTGAAGTGTTTGGCCTTCGAAGCGCCGCTGGGGCATGCGGCCGCGCACGTGCCGCATCCGCGACAGACGGCCTCGTTCACCTCGCTGATGTTCTTCGCTTCGTTGTAGCTGATGGCTTTGTAGGGGCACACCGAAATGCACAGCTTGCAGCCGCCGCATCGTTCGGCGTCGATTTCGGCCGTCATGACCTCCAGAGCGATTCTGCGCCCCGGCACCAGCTTGCTGAGCGCATCGCCAACGCAGGCCTGCCCGCGTGTGACTGCCGTGGGTACGTCACACGGCCCGGCGGCGCAACCGGCCACATAGATACCGTCGAGAGATGCGCCGGTGGCGTGCAGGAAAGTGTGATCGGGTTTGGGATACCCGCTTTCGGCGAGGTCCAGGTCCAGGAGCTGCGCCATTTGCGCGGTTCCGGCCGCGGGCCGCATGCCCGTCGCCAGGACCACCATATCGGCCAGGACCGGCGCCAGGCCCTTGCCCACGACACTCGTTCCACCAGGCCCGGAATGGATCTCGAGACTCGACAAATCGTCGCACCGGGTGAAGCAAGTGCCTTCCTCGACCTGGCGGTGAAAGAACCGTTGCTGTTCGGGTCCGCTGAAGACAAGGTCTCCGTGAATATTGCACACACTGATGCCCGGGATTTTCTTTCGAGCGAGTTCTCCGACTTTCGCGGCCACCATACAGCAGGTTCCCGAGCAGTAGGGAATTCCTTTTCTCGAGAGTGAGCCCGCGCAATGAATCACGGCAATGCTTTTCGGGTCGGCGCCGTTCTTGAGCTGGACTTTCCCGCCAGTGGGGCCGTTGGAGCTGGCCAGTCTCTCGAACTCCTCGGCCGTAAGCACATTTTCGATTGATCCGTAGCCCAGGGCCTTCAACGCCGGGGGCTCGACGGATTGGAAACCCGTGGCCACAACGATCGCGCCGGCCTTGATTTCCAGGTCCTGGTCTCTCTGATCGAAGTTGATGGAGTTGAATGAGCACGCAGCTTTGCAGGCGTCACATGCGCCCGAGGTAAAATGCCGGCAGTTCTTGGCATCAATAACGGCGGCGGCCGGGACCGAGCCCGCAAACAACGTATGGATGGCTTTGCGCTTTCCCATTCCCAGGTGAAATGCGCTGGGCACTTCGACCGGGCAGGCTTCGAAGCACGCTTCGCACCCGATGCAGTTGTCCTCCACGAACCGCGCTTTTTTACGCACGCTTACAGTGAAGTTGCCGTAGAACCCGATCACCCGCGTGATTTCGGCATTGGTGATCACAGTAATGTTCTTATTGTCGCGAATGGCGGCCAAACGCGGGGCCAACAAGCACGGCGCGCATTCCATATTCGGCGCCACTTCCTCGGTTTTTATGACGCTTCCGCCCAGCGAGATTTCCCGGTCCACAATGGTGACCTTGCGACCCGCCACGGCCGCTGTCAGCGCCGCTTCGATCCCGGCGATCCCACCGCCAATGATAAGAATATCCGGGGCCACTTCCATGTCGCGATGCTGGAGGTCTTCGGCAAAACGGGTCCGTTCCACGGCCGCGCGGATGAGGGTTTTCGCCTTCCGAGTAGCCTTTTCCTTATCCTTGGTCACCCAGGCGCAATGCTCCCGCAGGTTGGCCATCTGCACGTTTGCCATGTTGATGCCGGCCTCTTCCGCCAGACCTTGAAAAGTCCTCTCGTGCATCTTGGGAGAACAGGCCGCCACCACGATCCGGCCCGGACCAAATCGTGTGATCGCCTCGGAAAAGAACTTCTTGCCGTCGGGCGAGCAGAGCAGATTGTGTGACTCCACCATTCCCATGCCGGGATTGTCCCGGGCCCATTGGGCAATGCCATCCAGGTCCAGAAAATTCGAAATGTTATTTCCGCAGCGGCAGAGAAACAGCAGTGTCCTGCTCTTTTCAGGCGGCATCCATTTCCTCCTTGCTAACGAGTTGCAGGGCTGATTCCGACAGTCTGCTTGAGCCATCCATCGAGTAATTCTTGGAACTCGCGGGCCCACACCACGACCTCACGAGAGCCATCGCTCGAGCGACAATGTCGTCGAGGGAACCCAAAACCTCCTGGGTTGGTTGTTCGGAGAACTCCGAGACATTCCGCACTTCCACTGCAAGAACCCGTACTTCGCTTGGGAGCGCGAATCCAGTGCGGCGGCCGGCGTCGAGGAGAGAAGGCAGGCTGAACCCATGCGCGTTCACGAATCCCCCGCCGGCCAGGTCGCCTTCGCTTAGCACCACAAATTCTCCCGGCTTGCGGTTTCCCGTCATAATGCTGTCGATGATCAGGGCCCGTCCGCGGCCTTCCAGCGGATCGAGTAGATCGAGCCCCCAGCCGTGCTGCTCGCATACGCACACCGCCAGTCCTTCCCGGCGGGACAGCTCACCTACGCGCCGGGCCGCAAGGAGTCCCACGGTGTCGTCCGATAAAAGCGGATTCCCGATACCGACGACGCAGCACCCTTGGTTCGGCATGGTTTTCATTTGATCTTGAACTGCGCAACGATCTTGTGGAGCCCGTTGGCCATTTGCGACAGTTCCTGCAAGCTGTTTTTCATCTCGGCAATATCGTTCGAGGTGTTGGTCGCCAGTGTATTGACCTCTTGGATGCTCGAGGAGACCTCGGTCAACCCCTTGGCCGATTCGGTCACATTTTTTGCGATCTCGGCCGCGGCGGAGTTGGAGCCGCCGATGCTTTTGGCAATTTCATTGACGGTCGCGCTTTGCTGTTGGACGGCACCAACGATGGTTTTTGAGATGGTATTGATTTCCTCGATAATCGAGGCAATCTGCTGAATCGCTTTGACAACACCGTCGGCGCTGCCCTGCATCTCCTCGATCTGCGTGCTGATCTGCTCGGTCGCCTGAGCCGTCTGGCGCGCCAATTCCTTGACCTCGTTCGCCACGACGGCAAAACCCTTTCCGGCCTCGCCGGCCGAAGCCGCTTCAATCGTCGCGTTCAGAGCCAGCAGATTCGTCTGGTCGGCGATATCATTGATGATATCGACTACCTTGCCGATTTCCTTGGCCGAGGCGCCCAGCCGTTCCATCAGGTCCTGCGTGGCCCGAGCCTGCGTGTCGGCTTTGGCTGCGATTGTCGACTCGTTCTGGCAGCTCTTGGCGACTTCGTTGATCGAAGCGCTCATTTCCTCAATGGCGGTGGCCACGATGTTGACCGAGGCCGACATCTGCTCGGCCGACGCGGAGATGCTGGTGAGGCCGGCCGTGGACTGCTCCGCCCCCGCTGCCGCCGTGGTGGATTTGTTCATCATCTCCGCCGAATTGGTCGCGATTTGGGCCGCGTACGCCGAGTAAGCCTCAGAGGCAATGGACAGCGCCGATGAATTCGAGGCAATCTGGCCCACAATCGACCGGATATTCTCGATCATCTTGTCCAGGAGAGTCCCCATTTCGCCGAACTCGTCCGCGCTGCGGAGCTGACTCTCTTGCGTAAGATCGCCTCCTCCGGTGGTCCGGATCACGCGCGTCATGGTGCTCAGAGGATTGGCGATGCTGCGCGTAATCACGACCCCCAGGCCCACAGCCAATACGATGGCGAGAAGAGCAAGACCAACGAGGGATTTCGTCACGGACGAGACAAGGCCCTCGGCTTGATGGTCCACGTCGCTCAGCCGCTTCATGCGCCAATTCAGATATTCCCGGTATACGCGCGTTACATCATCGCGGCGGAGCGAACACTCGCGGATATAGATGGCGGCCGCTTCCTTCATTTTTCCGGTGGAAACCAGATCGAGAACGCGGTCGTGCGGACGTTTGAGATCCGCAATGGCCCGTTCGAGACTGTCGAGCAGAACCCGCCCTGTCGAGGTCTGCACGCTCGCTTTGAGCTCATCGAGCTTTGCCCGGTATACCTTTCGCAAATCGAGAATGGCCTGCCGGTTGTTCTCCAAGTCCTCTTTGTTCTCGCTCAGCGCCATATTGCCCAGGTGAAGAACCACATTATCAACGCCCTCTTTGATCTCCCGGGCGATGACCAGTTTGTGATTCTGTAGGGCGGCCTCGTCCATCGCTGCGTTGATTCTGTGGATAGCCCATATGGCGGCGCCGGCGCTCAGAACCAAAAGCAGGACCACAACCGCAAACCCAATGCCGAACTTCTTTTTTGTATTCATGTTATTGAGTACTCCGATCTCCCGGTTCAATTGAGGGCGTCTATTTTTCGATTTGGATGATCTCGCCAATTTTCAGCAGAACCAGCAGTTCGGTCTCGAGCTTGATCACCCCCGCCAGGAATCTCCCTTCGATTCCGTTCACGTGCGCCGGAGGCATTTCGATCTGCTGGTCATCCGCGCTCACCATATCACCGATCTCCTCGACAAGGAAGCCCACGAGGTCGTGCGCGGTCCGTTCCGCCGTGCCCAGTGAAGCCTGGCACAGTGCCAGGCCGGCGTTCGTTTTCAGAATAATAGTCCCGGCCGGCGATTGTTCGGATATCGGCACTCCCAGCCGCTTGCGGATATCGAGCACGGTCACGATCTGTCCGCGAAGGTTGATGAGGCCGTAAACGAAATCCGGCACCAGTTCCACAGGTGCAACGTCGATCTGGCGATTGATCTCATGCACCAGCAGGACGTTGATCCCGAAGAGATTCCCGCCCAACCGGAATGTGGCAAACTGCCGTTCAGCCATTGTGCCTCACTCTTGCACGTTTCCCGGCCCCGGCAGAACCTTCGAAAGGCCCTCGACATCCAGGATCAGGGTTAAGGCCGACTGGATCAGGGCCGACCCCTTCAGGCCCGCCGCGCGCAGGCCAGTCCGGTCCAGCACCAGCTTGGTCCGGGCAAAATCCTGAACGTTGCTGGCTACGATGCCGCAGGGCTGCTGCGCCCGTTTGGGCACGATGACGAAGCAGGAGGAAGATTCTCTCTGCGGCGCGGTCACGGGCAGATGCTGGTGGAGCCGGATCAGCTGGAGCACGACATCGCCCGATCTGAGAAACTCCTTCTCCCCCACCCGTTCAATGCCGGAGCACTGGATCTTCTCGATCCGGGCGATGTCCGCGAGCTCGACACCGAACCGCTCCGGAGTCCCATTGTCGAACAGCAGAATGTCCTGCCGGTTCAGTTCCCGCTCCACCCGATCCTGCTCGTAGAGGGCCTCGCGATCGACCTCGCTGAATCGCAATCCGGCCTGGTGCGAAATCCCGATCGGGTCGAGGATCATGGCGACCTTTCCGTCTCCCATAATGGTTGCCCCCGCATAGCACTTGCACGAGACCACGTATTCCGACAGGGGCTTTACAACGATCTCCTCGGTATCGATAAGGCTTTCCACGATCAGACCGAAACGGTCATGCCCCACTTTGAGCACGACGATGTTTATGGCACTCTTCCAGCTTTGGCGTCGATCGGCTCTTTCGGACCGACGCTGCTCCCTGGATTTTTCCTGGCCGGACTGGCGCCGGTCCGCAAGATTCTTGCGACCGTCGGCCAAGCGTTCGCCTGTTTGCGGGTGAACGAAGGTGGGCGGGATCTTCAGCAGTTCGTTAAGCCGGACCAGCGGAAGAAGCTTGCCGCGGAGCCGCAGCACGTCTTTGCCCTGGACCTTCTCGATCCTGCGCGAAACGTCGCCGGCCCGCAGGCGCACCAGTTCGTCGAGGCCGGTCTGCGGCACGGCAAAACGACGGTCCTCGCAAGTGACGATCAGCGATGGAATGATGGCTAGGGTCAGCGGCAGCTTCAGGGTGAACGTCGTGCCCCGGCCCACCTGCGAGCCGACCTCCACCAACCCGCCCAGTTTCTCGATATTGGTTTTGACCACGTCCAGACCCACACCGCGGCCAGAAATTTCGGTGACCTTCTCGGCCGTCGAGAAGCCGGGCTCGAACATCAGATCATGGAGTTCCTTATCCGATACCCCTTGCGCCTGTTCTTTGGTCAGGAGCCCGTTCTCCAGAGCTTTGGCCCTGATCCGTTCGATGTTGATTCCCCGTCCGTCATCGCGGATTTCGATGTTCACCTGGCCGCCTTCATGGAATGCCCGTAGCGCGATACGTCCGGCGGCCGGCTTGGCGACGGCCTGGCGCTCGGCAGGGGGTTCGATCCCATGGTCGACGCAGTTGCGGACCAGATGTGTGAGCGGATCCATGAGAGCCTCAAGAATGGACTTGTCGAGCTCTACGTTTTCGCCCGAAAGCGAGAGATCGATCTCCTTGCCCAGCGACTTCGAAAGGTCGCGCACCATGCGCGGGAGTTTTCCGAAGATGCTCCCAATCGGCTGCATGCGCGTGTTAAGAATGCTTTCCTGAAGCTCGCTGGTCACCAGATCAACATTTTGCAGAACGTGCTTGAGCCCCAACTCGTCCTCGTTCTTCAGCCTTTGCATAAGCTGATTCCGGCTCAGGACAAGCTCACCGGCCAGATTCACGAGCTTATTGAGGAGTTCCACTCTAACCCGGACGGTTTCGGCGACCTGGGGTTGTTCGGCTGCGGTGGCGGCGGATGCCTGCGCCTGGGCCGGCTTGGCGGTTGCCGAGGGCTTCGGAGCTGAAGTCACACCCAGTTCCGCCGGAATCGTTTTCTTGGGAAAGGCCCGTACCTGGGAAGGATCAATGTGTAGGGCCTCCGTCATCAGATCCGTCTCCAGGACCGAACTGATGACCAGCGTGTAGGCCAACTCTTTGTCGAGGCAGTTGTCCAGGCCGGTAATTGATGCAAGATCAAGCCAAGAATCGTGCAACTCGCCGAAAGACTGGATTTCGCGGAGCAGATCCAGCGCTGTCCGGCCCTTCCATTCCAAGTCCGTCTTGAGTCGAACGCGAACCGCATAAAGATTCTTGCCGTGGCGCGCAGCCGCCAGCAATTCGTCGCGCGATACTGGGAGTTGACGCAGCGAAAGGTTCTCCATCGGCACGGCGGCGGCCCCATTTCCATGCGATGGCGCGACCTCTTTCGCATCCAGAAATGGGGCCAGTTTGCTGGCCACGTCATCATAGGAGATCTGGTCCGAGCGGCGCACATCGTCAAGCATGACCCGCAGCTTGTCCACTCCAGCCAGGAACGCGTCGACAATCGCCGATGTCATGGGGAGGGCGCCGTTGCGGACTCGCACCATCACATTCTCCATGGAGTGGCTGAGCGCTTTGATGTTCTCCAGGCCAAAAAAGCCGAACCCGCCCTTGATGCTGTGGACAGCGCGAAAAATCCGGTTGATGGTCTCCGGCGGGACCTGGCCGCCCTTTTCCATGGCCAGCAGATCGGGCTCGATCGCGGCCAAGTGGTCTTTCGACTCGACAATCAGTTCGCTTAGGAGATTCTCGTCGTTCATGAGGAAGGCCCGTCGATTTGCAAATCCAGGATGCGATCCAATTTCAGGCTTTTGAAAAGGAAGAGAACGTCATTATCAACCAGCAAAACAGTGAACTTCCGTCCGCGCTGAGCGCATTCCTTGTGCAGGCCAATGACGACCGCGATGGCCTGGGAGTAAACCTTGCTGTGCTTTCGGAGATCGATGCCGACGCTGCCCTGGGAACCATCGAGATCTCTCTTGAAGTCTTCAAGCACCTGGGCTATAACAGCCGGATCGGCCAAGCCCGAGCCATCCAGCACAAGAGATGGATTATCCAATTCAAGCCCTCGCGCATAGCGCCGTGGGGAAAAAGTTTTCCCTCAGGGGAAGCCGGAATTCACCCGATTAGGAGAAGCCATTCCAAACTTACTTCCGCAACTCCGATTTGTCAACAACAACCCAGAACTTTGGACTACCCGTCGCGTTATGCCGGCCGCATATGTTTTTCGCTGGCCGGAAAAGCCGCCGAGCTGCGCTGATCTTCGAGAGTAGTCGTACTTTCCAAGAGCCCGACTCCGATCCCTTGCGCCAATGGTCGGGGTTTGCCAATATTCCCTTCAGAGGGCAGGGGATTGTGCCTTTACTTCTTGGAGGGAATAGCGGATGATCGTTAAATACGAGTCCGGACGTCCCTTGAAGATTATGCCTGGACCTTTGACGTATTCTTCTTCATGCTCGCCGGCAATCTCAAATCCCTGTTCACGGATGAAGGCCTGCAACCGCTCGACCGTGGGCTTTTCTTCGCTGTAGGGACCCACATGCAGGATCTCGGCGATCTCTCCGTATTTCCATGTTTGAAGCGAGACACGAAAGCCGGAAGGAGCCTCGGTCGCCGGCAGGCGATTCACGTTTTCCGGAACCGGAAGGCCATAGCGGCCGACCCACTGGGACTTTGGAGATTCAAGGGTCACGGGCCAGCGCGCCCGCGGGGCAACACCTTTCAGGTTACGGGACGCACCTTCCAGTTTGAAATAGGTCTTGAAGAGGAGTTTGAAAGCTTCGGGGCCAATCTGATTGGGGTCGCCCTTGGCTTCAATGACAAGCATCTTCTGATCGGGGCGCTGTCTGATTCGAGGGCTCTTCAAGTGCGAGTATGCGGCGGGATCAGGCCCACGCGAAAAGAACAGAGATGCAACCAGAAGAAGAACTACAGTGACGGGAACAGCCATAAGAAACCTTTTCACCATACAATCTCCATTTTTTAAAACCGGAACTCTGCAAAAAATTGGCGAGCAAAAGCAAAACCGCGCATTTTCTTTGGTCTCTCGCAGGGTTAAAAAAAAACCCCGCTTCTCTTTTGAAAAGCGGGGCCAATTTAAAGCCTGGCAGCGACCTACTCTCCCATACAGTTACCCATATAGTACCATCGGCGTGGGCGGG
>CAYVZU010000086.1:0-16770 GCA_964455935.1 uncultured Fibrobacterota bacterium | reverse complement strand
TGAATTATTAATGTAACTACTCACGTCTCTCGAAAGAATCATGAAACCACAGAGAAACACCGAGGCCGGAAAAGAGCACACAGAGTGGGAAAAGATCTATTCCGGCGCGGTGCGCGCCAGAAAGATTTCCCTCTGTGTTCTCATTCTTAACTCGGATTTCTCTCTGTGGTTTCATGGGAACCTGTGTAGTTCCTTATTAATTATGAATTATGAATTGTTAGAATTTAAATGAACTCCTGTCCGCGGCATCATTTTGCAATTTGCTAATTCCGCAATTCCATAATTGCCAATTGTCTTCCCATGTTTCTTGAACTCTCCGCCTCCACCTGGATCATCGCCGCTGCCGCGGCTTTCATTGTGGGGTTCTCGAAGACCGGTATTTCCGGGCTGGGCATCCTGGCTGTGGTCCTCATGACCTGGGCCTTTCCGGCCAAGGAATCGACGGGTTTTATTTTACCTCTGCTGATCGGCGCGGATATCTGCGCGCTTTCACTGCTGCGGCACAATGCGAACTGGACCGTGCTGCTCCGGCTCTTCCCATTTGTAATTCCGGGGATTGTGGCGGGCTATTTCTTTCTGGGCCGGGTGACGAGCAATCAACTGCGGCCGGTCATTGGCGCCATCGTGCTGGCCATGCTGGGAGTGCAATTTCTGCTAAAGAGGCATTCGGGCCAACTCTCGGGCCGCGGCCATCTTGCCCTGGCCGCGCTGGCCGGAACGACCGCAGGATTCACCACAATGACGGCCAATGCCGCCGGCCCGGTGATGGCGGTTTACCTGCTTTTCATGCGGCTGGACAAAAAGGAGTTCATGGGAACTGCGGCCTGGTATTTCTTTTGTATGAACGTCTTCAAGGTCCCGTTCTCCGCTAATCTGGGTCTGATCACCCCAGCCTCGCTTAAGCTCAACATCCTTCTTTTTCCCGCTGTTCTGGTTGGTTCGGCTCTGGGTTATTTTGTGCTTAACCGGATTCCGCGCAAAGCATTCGAATGGGCGATACAGATCCTGGCGGCCGCGGGCGGGCTATATCTGATTCTATTCTAGAATTAAATCTGTAAGAAACCTAAAGGATTTTGAGAAGCTCTTCCTCGCTGGTTGCGATGGGCATGGCCAGGATCAGCTTGGTGTCTTCCAGAAGATGCCGGATGACCTCCGTGGGCTTGAGCAAAACGAGCTTGCCCCCGGCTTTGGAGAACTGCTTATGGAATTTGACCAATACGCCCAAGGCCAGGCTGCAGGCCTGGTTGATCTCCGAAAGGTCAAGGGCCACAAATTTGGATTCGTGCTCGAATTCCTGATTAAGGGCATTCTTCAGTTGCGCCACATCTTTCTCGGCCAGGGAGTCGGGCGTCAGAATCAGAAAATGCGAAACATACGCAGTTCTCACGGATTCACCTCCAATCCTCTCCTCCAAAGTATGATAGGATATGCGCGGGTGTCAAGATAACGTCAGTCTTCTGACGTGATACGTTGGGCGGATCGGCAGCCAAGTTCAAGCAATGCAGCCAAGGATTGAGGATTGTGGCGCGATTTGTTCAGGGGGCTGCGGCCTCTTCTTCAAACGCAAAACGTCCAACGTCGAACGTTTCTGTGGGAAATAACTTCCTTTGTACGGAAATCCGTTCCCTTTCGATTTGGGGCCAAACTTCGCGAAGTCCTTGAAATTTCAGGCTTTTCGGCCCTGGCATGTGTTTTGATTAAACGCTCAGCGAGCATACTGTACCTTAGCCGGAAAGGGTATTTTCATGTGGGGTCTCATTAAGAATATCATTTTAGTAGGCCTTGTGGGACTGGCCTCATTTCCCATCCTTTATCTGACGTTTATGTTCCTGGCCGGACAGTTGCGCATCGAGAAGGGTCCCAAAGGACCGGAAACCAAAGAAGAAGTTCAGATTCTTAAGTACAGCCCCATTCAGGATTCCATGTCCATCGTCAATTCCAAGACGTATGAATCCATGCTCGAACAGGAAAAGCGCCTGGATGCCATTCAGCGTCAACTCGAAAAAAAGGAAGAGCGCATTCAACTGCTCGATCGTGAGTTGAAGGAAAAGACCGAAGCCATCGAGCGCGCGCGCCTGGATATTCAGGCTGTGGTCAAGAACAGCGAGGACCTGGAACAGAAACGGATCGAATCGCTGGCCCGAATCTACGGTTCCATGCGGCCCGAAGAAGCCGCCACCATTCTTGAAACACTCCCCGACGAACTGATTATTGCCATACTAAGAGCAATCGATGAAGACCGGCAGAAAGCCAAGATTCTCGAACGAATGGAAACGCAGCGGGCCGGCCGCATCAGCAAGTTGATGGGCGCCGACGTCTTCAGCAAAAAAACGGCGAAACAAAAACCGGATTCGTAAGAAGAAAGAAGCTATGAAACCACAGAGTAACACTGAGGCCGGAGAAGAGGACGCAGAGGGAAAAGGATCTATTCCGGCGCGGTGCGCGCCAGAAAGATTTCTCTCTGTGCCCTCATTCTTACCTCGGATTTCTCTCTGTGGTTTCATGGGAACCCGAGTACTTATAAACCGGATTCTTAGGACGAGGATATAAAACAGGCAACGTTGAACGAAAAACGTTGTGAAGGAGGTGAGAATGAAATGATCAATCTGATGAATCTGTTAAGTCAGGCCCCCAAGCCCAATGCGGCCCAGGCGGCCGGCAATACGGCGGGATTGGAGAAGACAGGCCAACTTACTCCGGAAGCGTTTCTGAGCCAGCTTAAGGAGTTGGTGGGGCAGAACATGGAGGCGGCCAGCTCGGCCGAACTCGTTAATCTGCGCGCGGCACTTGAGCAGACGATCCGGCAAGGCGAACAAGTCACGGCCGAACTTGTGGCGTTGCTGCAGTCGGTTGGTTTGCTTGCCTCGGAGATCAATGCCGCGGAGCTCGATCCTTTGGCCAATGCTCCGGTCCAGGAACTGGAAGCGGTCCTTCGCCAGGCATTGGAGAGCGCGGGTATCGCGCAGGAGCTTAACACAAAGGCTGTCGACAGCGAGACTCCGGTCGGTTTGGTTGAGCAGGACCCGAATAAGCAGAACGAGGTACCGACCGATACGATCCACCAACCCGGCAAGCTGCAGGTGAAATCGGAGTTTCCGATTGCGGAATTAGCTCCCCTGGTTGACCTCAAGCCCGTATTGCAGGCGGCGATTACCAAATGCCATGCCCTGCTTTCGCTGCAAAAGGATTTTGCGCAGATCAACGGGACCGTGCCGACGGGCCAACTGCCCGAGGAGTGGAAGACGGCTCTGGCTCAAACCCAGGGAGAAAAAGTCGTTGCGGCCGCGGTTTCGTGGAAGTTTTCGGCCCAGGTTGTATCTGTGCAGCA
The DNA here is from genome assembly GCA_964455935.1 of uncultured Fibrobacterota bacterium. Taxonomy (GTDB): domain Bacteria; phylum Fibrobacterota; class CAYVZU01; order CAYVZU01; family CAYVZU01; genus CAYVZU01. Next base: position 13,442 of record CAYVZU010000086.1, on the reverse strand, counting down.
GGTCTCGCTGCCCGAGACGGCACTGGCCGCATCGGGGGCGGAAGGCGGCAACCAGACCAGCCTGATTGCGGTGATCCGGATTCGCGTGCAGCGGATTGCCATGGTGTGGAAGGAACTCACCGGTAATCTAAAGGCGACGTTTGAAGCAGCGCCCCAGGCGGTCAAACAAATGGAGCAGCTTCAGACCCAAAGCCTTTGGACGCTGGTTCGTTTGATCCGCGCCGGGCAAAGCCAGCAGCAAAAGCCGGCCACGGATGCGGGGGAAAACCCGACGGAAGCGGTTCAGGCGGCAAGCCCGGTAATCCAGGAGCTGCCAAAGGCGGAGAGCAAAGCCGGAGCGGATGTTCTTTCGAACCTTGAGGCCGAAGCTCCGCCGCAGGCGGATGTCGCAGCCGAGGCAGGGCTGATGGAACCGGAGAAAGTCCTGACTGAGGCGCTCTCGACAAAGCCGAATCAAAATACCCCGGCGCGGCTGGAATCCAGCGGCTCACGGATGCCCGTGCACATCGAGCGTCTGGTGATGACACAGACCCTGGACAAGATCCGCGTGCTGAGCCGCAACGGAAGCCAGGAAATTCAGGTGCGTCTGGATCCGCCCGAACTGGGCCGCATGCAGATGAAACTGGCCGTGGACGGCTCGTCGGTGGCGGCGCGCGTGACGGTGGAAAGCGAGAGCGTGAAGCAGGTGCTTGAAAACGGCCTGCCGCAGTTGCGCGAAGCCCTTTCCTCGCAGGGATTGCGCGTCGAACGCTTTGACGTGCAGGTCGGCTTTGGATTCGACCAGCAGGAGGGCAAGGAGTTGCGCGAGCGCTGGACGCTTCGCCGCGGCTGGAACCCCAAGTCGAGTTACGATCTGGAGTCCATGGACGCCGCAAATCCGGTTGGCCAGGGAGAGGATACCGGGAAACGATACGGATTTAATACGGTCGAGTTTTTTGTCTAAGCGGAGGTTTACGGATGGCCACTGATCCAGTATCAGGAGATTATTCGCCCAGCACGGTTTTGCCGTCAGCGTCAACCGCCGGGTCCGCCGCGGAATCGGACGGGAGCTTCGCCCAGAATCTGGACGAAATTCTGAAAGAAGATCCGGAAGGGCTTTCAGTTACCGCCGATATTGGCGAGAACGGCAATGTCACCAGCGCAGGGGCCAAGGGCGACCGCTCGTCGGGGCTGTTCGAGCCCAAAAAGGATTTGGGCAAACAGGAATTTCTTTTGCTCCTGACAACGCAAATGAAGTTCCAGGATCCCATGAGTCCCAACGACAACGCCGATTTTATTGCCCAATTGGCGCAGTTTTCGGCGCTTGAGGCCAACAACAACATTTATGCGGCGATCAATGACTTGAAGGAAACCCTGACCGAGGACAAGGGGAGCAAGGACGTGGTCAAGGCCATTGAGGGTCTTAACGGCGCCGCCAAGGCCCCGGCCGAGGAGTCGACGCCGACGTCGGTATCGGATTACCTGAGTTCGGTTTCGCTTCTTAACAAAACGGTCCGGATGCATTCGGCCGCGGTTGTGGTCAGCGAAGCGGGCGAGTTTGTGCCCATTCGTGTTCATAACTCAAGCGGAACGCCTCTGAGCCTCGTTGTCAAGAATGCCAAAGGCGAGGTCGTCGATTCGTTTGTGCTGCGGGGCTTCAACCCCAGCAGCGAGGACGGCATTGACGGTTACAAGCCCAATGGCGACGGCGTGTTTACCTGGGACGGAAACGGCCTGGACGACAACCCCGTGCCCACCGGCGTTTACTCGCTGGAGCTTCAAGCCGACAACGGTTCGACGCTTACGGGACGGGACTACCTCTACGGAGAGGGGCGGGTGCAGGGAGTGGATTTCAGTACGGGAGGGGTGACCCTCACGGTCAAGGACGAGGATTCGGGCGAGGAACAGGAAGTCTCGCTTGCATCGCTGATTCGCGTGGATTCATAAGGAGGATTGTTTGGTACAACGGATTGCACAGCACGGATTGCCGCTTACGCAGGCTCCGGCAGCGCCGCAAAAACCGGGTTCGGGTTTCCGGGCGGTCCTGGAGAAGGCCGTTACGGGCCTGGCGGTGTCGGCGCATGCGCAGGAACGGATTCGGAGCCGCAATATTCCGTTTGGGCCGCAGGAGATGGCCCGGATGGAAACGGCGGTGACAAAGGCAGAGTCGAAAGGCTGCCGCGAAGCGCTGGTGATGTTGGATCAGAGCGCGTTTGTGGTCAGCGTCCGTAACAAGGTCATTGTTACGGCCATGGATGGGATGAATGTTAAGGACAACGTGTTTACCAATATCGATAGTGCGGTGATAGCGTAGTTTCCGAGTCGGTCCAGCCGCATTCCCGGGCTGGAGACTCCCGGTTCCGCCGATTGACTGAGGCGGGCCCCCGCACGGGAGGTAACACATGTTACGTTCGCTGTATTCCAGTATTTCCGGTTTGCGCAGCCACCAGGTTGCCCTTGACGTGACCGGTAACAACATCGCCAACGTCAATACCGCGGGCTTCAAGGCCGGCCGCGTTACATTTAAGGAGTCCATGGCGCAGCTTTTGCAGGGCGCTTCGCGTCCCCCGGGGTTCCAGGGCGGCACCAATCCGGTGCAGCTTGGCCTGGGAATGGCCGTGGGTTCGATCGACACCATGAACACGCAGGGCAACCTGCAATCGACGGGCAAGATCACGGACCTGGCCATCGAGGGCGATGCCCTTTTTGTCTATGGTACGGGCGAATCCCGTTATTATTCGCGCATGGGTGCCATTCAGTTCGACGCCAACGGTACGATGGTAAGCCCCACAAACGGTTTTGCCCTTCAGGGCAAGATGGCTTCTGAAGAGGGGACCTATGAAGGCCAGCCCATCGGTGATATTCGCATTCCGTTCGGCGATAAATCGCCGGCCAAGGCAAGCAGCGAAGTCGATTTTGGCTGTAACCTGGATTCGGATTCGCAGGGACTGGGCACGGTCATGTATACGCAGCGCTACCTGCATGCGGCCGACGCCAACGCCACGCTGACGTCCATGTTCAACAGCAGCGGCTCGGATCTGGCGATTCGGGAAGGCGACCGACTCACGATTTCGGCCAATGGTGCGAGTGAGTTGTATACTGTTGTTGACACGCTCCCCAGTGGTCAGGAAGTGGCCACATTGCAGGACCTGGTCGCTGCAATCCAGACTTTCCTCAATAACAATGGCAGCGCTGGTTCGGCGGCAAGCCTTAATGCAGATGGGAGTGTCAGAATCACGGCCGGTCTGGATATCGCGAATTTCCAAATCACAAGCAGCAGGCCAGGCGGATCCAGCGGCTATGTAAGCCGCGCCTTTGCGATTAGCCCTAACTTGGCTGCGGGCTCGTTCGACACAACGGATACCCTGCTCAGACCGGCCAACGCGGGTGACCTGATCGCTGAACTCTATGATTCACGGGGCAATGCCGTAGGCGATGCGCTGGGTTTGGAGGACGGAAGTATAATCAATATCAGCGGCGCCGTAGGCGGGATCAATGTTCCGCAAGGCAACTTCACATACGCGGCTGCCACAAGCACTCTGCAAGACCTGCTTGATTCCGTCCGCAGCGCGTTTGGCCTTCCCGAGTTCGACGGCACGCCGCAGAACAATCTGTCGGTGGGCGTCAACATAGCGGACACGGACGACGATAACATCCCCGACGGGGCTATTGTCATCCGCGGTCAGAAGGAAAAGGACTTCGAGCTGACCAACGTGAGCATGCAGGCGCAGGACATTGACATGACCAACAACGCCACGCCCACACGGTTCAATGCCAACAATGGGTTTATCGAATTGCAGCAGGCTCGCAATACGGCCAAGCACTCGACCTCCATTGTAGTATATGACGAATCGGGCGCGGCCCATACCATGACCACCACGTTCACGCATTCGGGCACGCCCGGGCGCTGGCTGTGGGAAATTTCGACCGGCACCGGCGAGACCATTACCGGTGGAAATATGGGTGTGCTCACGTTTGGTCAGGACGGCTCGCCCAGTTCGTTTACCTTCGACGACCAGGCCACGCAGTTTAGCTTCGACCCCATGAACGGATCGAACGAAGTGCGCATTTCGCTGGACGTCGGGTCACCGGGCAGCTTCCGCGGCATTACGCAATTCCGCGCGCCCAGCACAACGGCCGCCCGTTCGCAGGACGGCTATACCATGGGCAAGCTGCAGCAGATCTCGATTGACGAGTTCGGCGAAATCTCGGGCGTCTTCACCAATGGCGTGACCAAGAGCCTGGCCCAGATCTATGTGGCCGACTTCAACAACCCCGGCGGGTTGATGAAGATGGGCGACAGCATGTTCCGGCCTTCCATGAATACCGGTGAGGCAATTCTGGGAATACCCAAAATCAGCAGTCCGTCTTCCATTAAGCCGGGCGCGCTGGAACTGTCGAACGTGGAACTGGCCACGGAGTTCACGACCATGATCACCACGCAGCGCGGCTTTCAGGCCAATGCGCGCGTGATCACGGCCAGTGACCAGATGCTCCAGGAACTGGTGCAGCTGATTCGGTAAATCAGAGAAAAAGTAGGGGGCGGTCCGGAAACCGCCCCCTATATTTCACAACTGCTGTATGGCGTACGCTGGGTCTATGGCGCAGTTGTGGTGTGAGTCCATGTCGCGCCAGTCCCAGTCAAATCCAAGTACTTGTAACGTATGGTCCCCGCGTCATTGAACTGGATAACCAGTTTGTTGTTGCGGATGTAGAGGCGGGAGTTGGAATTTTGCGTGGGATTACCGGGGGTGGTTGTGGGTCGCAAAGTGAAGGCTCCATCTATATCAAGTCTCGAGCCAGGATCTGACAATCCTACTCCAACCCAACAGTTAGATTGCACGCAGAGGCCGAGGTCCTGGTCCGTATATGCCCACAATAGTGGGTCCGTTGAACTGTGATTTAACGAGCGAATAACAACACCTCTGCCCGTGCTGTTATCCTGTTGAAAGGCTGCGATGTACCCAGATGGTCTTCCATAGAAGGCTCCGTCAACACCTATTAACAACTTTGTTGTCCCATTGTTAGCCAACCTTAGCAGCGGGTTCTTGTACGTAAAAGGAAAGCCAGAGCTCCAATCAATCGCCACACCCACCGTAACCTGTGTATTACTATCCTTTGCTATAACTATCCGCTCATAACCATTTGCGGTTATGGTAGCACCCACTTGCACGTCTACAAACGCATTATTGGTAGTAGTAACTGTTACACTCGAACCCGATGTGCTTAGGTTTGCCACACCGCTAACGGCAGCACCTCCATCAATATCCGCCCTAGCGGCTGGCGCAGTGGTTCCAATGCCGACGTTGCCGTTCCGACAGTTAATGACCATCTTGGTGTCAAAGGTGTCACTGTTCCAATCGCCAAACAGGACATGCCTGTTGGTTCCAGCATCATAGCAGGGGCCTATTTTGAGTCCGTAAACAGGAGACGAACCGTTCTCGATTCGTGCATCATTGGCGGATCCGATCACAACGCTACCATTTACCGTGAGCTTTTGTGATGGGTTCGTTATCCCGATACCAACGTTCCCGCTGGTATCTACGGTGACTTTTGGGCTGGTGTCCCTGCCTATGACGAACTTGTCGGTGTTGCTCCAGCCACCGACGCCGATTACCCATCGCTTGGTTGTGTCGAAGGAGCCGGTATCAAACGATAGTGAGGCCTCGCCGCCTTCGCTCGGATTTAGGATTGTGACCATCCCATCAGCTGAGGATGTGCTCTCAATATGTAGTTTCGATCTTGGGCTGGTCGTGCCGATTCCCACCTTGCCGTTCGTTTTCAAGTCAACGCCGGGGTCGTTTTGGCCATTAGATGCAATGAAATCCGCCATCGTGTCCTCCTGTGTAGCTTTCGAGGAAACTGATTATGGTCACGCCCAACACCGTCCGGAGCCATGTATGCTATGCACCCCCTTTCTCTTGCTTAAACGAGGAACTAATTTTCGCCCCCTTCCGGCATGGCAAATAAGCTTCTACAATGTCATTTTTTTCTCGTGGCCCACTTTAACACGCGGATCAACATGAATCGCGTATCCCTTTTCCTGTGCCCGAAGGCAAAACGCAACGTCTTCCATTGTGAAGTCCACGGCATTACCGATTCGCTTCTCAATGGGCCGGAACCAGGGATATTCCATACTCTCGAAGACCCCGCGTTTCACCAGCATGAATCCCATGCCGGTGTAGGCTACTTCAACTAACCTGACCTCACCCCGCCCCTCATTGCATTCGGGGCGCCCCTCTCCGCATGGAGAGGGGTTGGGGGTGAGGTCTTCCGGCGAGAGAAACTGAAAACAGCCATTCTTGGCGAAATACTCTTCGTCCCAATCCTTGACCGCGGCAAAATGCTGGCCGTCTGACATCAGATAAACGCCCGAAACAATGTCCCTCTTGTGTAAGAGGAGCCGGGTAATTTGTTCGGGCTGCCAGATAATGTCGCAATCGACCCACATGAGGTAGTCGTAATCCAACTTGCCGTCAAAGGGCTTTTGCTCTTTGCCGCGCAGCACGTCGGCGCCAAGACACATGTTGCGCACGTAATAAATGTTGCATGACTCTTTGCGGCTGAGGATCATTTGGATGCCGTTCTGCAGGCAGTAGGCCACGGTCGCTGTCCAGCAGTCGAGAAAACGGCCGCTGAAGGAATTGCCGGGCAGACAGAAGACAAGTCTCATTGCGTCTCCGCGTTGAACGTAAAAACCCTATCAAGGCCTTGCGCACCCGACTGCCACAGGCTGGAAGCCTGTGATACTCATAGGGCGTCCACGGGTTCTTTTTCTGGATGCGCTTTCTTCGCCCGCTCGGGATCCAGTTTGGCCTCAAGCTCAAGAATCCGGCTCTTCATCAGGCCGATGGTGGTAGCCAATGCATCGATGGACTCATTCTGTGCCTTCAGGTAGGCATCGAAATGCTCGCGGGCTTGGTAGGTATTCAGTTTGGCCTGGATTGCCTGCTGGATGATTGCGTCGGGATTGACTGCGTTTTGCTGCATTAGACCTCCTTCTGTGGGGTGATGGGACAGGGTAGGAAAACCGAATTGGGTTGCCAGCCGGCGCGCTTGGAGAACGGGAATGGAAAGCGGCGGAGTGAAACTCGGGCGTCTGTTTTAAAGAAGTCCGGGAATCGATATAGCCGGCAGGGGGGGGGCAAAGCGCTTAAACTGGGTGGTCATTACCACTTACCTTGTGTTGGTTGGAAAACGGTAAAGACACGCGCCTTGTTTCCACCGTCCGCACGTAGCAAGGTGTCTGCGACTGCACGCACTTGCAATCCTGGCCCTATTATTATACTATTTTCATCGAACTTTGGCAAATATTTTTACTTAGGGGTAATCCCTTTTGGGCTTATTTACAAACTCCCGTTGCAGGATCATAACTCAGCGTGAAAGACTGGAGTGAAGGGCATTGGTATCGCGAAAGCTTTTGCTATCCTTGTGATACGACCAACAAAGAAATTCTTTTTGACGAAAGCCGCCGGGCGCCTGTGGACATTCTAAGATCGTGCTTGATTTTATTCCTCACCCTTGATCAAAGGCATCCAGGCAGGGCACAAAAGACGTGGCGATCGCCTATGCATAAGTGTCCATTCTGGGGGGTAGATGTTTAAGCAGGTGAAGGCGTGGTGGCGCTGTGTACCGGCCAGAGGGCGGGTCGACACGTCTATCGTGACACTGATCCGCAAGGCCCAAGCAGCGCATCTCTTCTTGTCACGCACACCAATCGCGCCATCATCCTTTAAGGATTTCATGAAACTTCGCACTAACTTGTGCCGCGCGGCTAATAACACGCGGGAAAAACGCCGATAAATGTTATGCGACGCTATTTTCGCATTGGTAGCCCAAAGGTGTGTGGTACTTTGTTGAAACTGATACTCGGATTACCGCTGATTCTTGTGCCCTTGCACTTATATGCCGGGTCCTTTCTCGATTCCTCCTTCACAAATTTTGATGGCGACTCAATCGATCCAGGTCGTCTGCGGTATCAGGATTCCTTTTCCATTGCCAAAGAATACGACTCGTTATACGCACCTGGGGGCGCATTCCGCATTGATACCAGCAATAACAGGACAAAAACATCGGGTGTGGTGTGCACCGGGCCGGTTAGTTTCACAACATTTTGGATGCGCAAGGGTTTTCGCGACACGTATGCTCGCCGCACGATTCAGGTTGAGGGTTCGACTACAATCAAAGGGGCTGTGAGCACCCAAACCTTGGAGCTGCCCGCAAGCAATCCAGACGATGTTCTTGGGCTCATGGCGGCAGGCAACCAGGCCGGCAAGTATATGGTAAGCTGGTATGACGCCATCAATAGGTTCTATACGATCAATAATTATGGTCGCGGAACCAAATACTGCGATGTAGTTGGTGGGGGGGCACAACCCCGATCTTCCATGGCGTGGTGGCGAGGGGATTCGGCCTTGGTTTGCTATCCCCTGTATTTCACAGACCTGTATGTCCAGGTCCTCCGGTCTACCAGCACATCAATTATACATGTGGACACCCAAAGAGTATTGCAAAGCACGAGCAATCTTGCAGATCAGATCTGGAATCCTTCGGTTACCGTGGATCCTGCAGGTTACATCTTAATACTTTGGCGAAAAGGGTTTTCAACCGCGGCCCCGAAGCTTATATATACGCTCCTAACACCCGCACGGATGCTTCTGGCCACGGGCACGCTGGATCCCGACATCACGGACCCGCCCACGAGCAATAACTACCAGTATCCCGATGCAAAGGCATTTGCCTATGACACCCTTCGCTTTGCCGTGACTTACTTCAAGGCGGGCCAGGCGCATCTGATCCAATGCGCGTTTAACTCCCTTGGCGGGCTTACAACGAGCAATCAGACCGTTCTCTCAACCTCCGGGAAATTTCCTACAATCACCGGGAACCAGCGCTATATATTCACGGCTTGGAACGAGGACGAGGGATCGATCCGGCGGATCCGGGGTCGGCGGTTTAGGTTATCCAATGGTGACATATCACTCACCGATACCACCACGCGGCTTCTTCTCTCGCCAACAAACATTGATTTTAGCCGTACCGACTCAACTGCCGCAATTCAGGCGGCCATGGATACGCTCGGCAATATCGTCACCGTATTCACCTCGCCCGAGACCGCCTACGCCTCGTGCCTCAGCAACACGCCCGTGGTGTATGACTCGGCTTTTTACGTCTCGCATCCCGAATCCGTGGGTACTCCAGGTCTATGGCCGTTGGCCACCGACTCCATTCGGTTTGTTTCTTGCGGCGTCGACCCGGACACAAATCTGGGCAACGGTGCCTACTACCGGCCCGGTATTGCCACCGGTCCCTCGATAACTTCCTTTGGCTCCTGGGTTGAGATCAACAACAATGGGAGTTTTGCCTCGACTCTGATTGGAAAAGACCGGTACTTCCGGATTCGTCTGCGCCTGTACGCGCCCAATCGGCTTTTCTCACCGCGGGTGGACAGCATCCGGGTGCACTGGAACATCAAACCGCGCGCGCCCTCCTGCGACAGCATCTACTTCAATACAGCCAAGCGAAGCCTGGCCCAGGCCGAAACGCTTGTGTTCGAGGCGCGCAAGGACTCGGCCAGGCTGTTCTTCTCCGCGGTTGATCTTGACGACCATGGCTCAATGCAATGGACATCGCGCGAGGGCGGTTCGACCAGCATATCCTCGCTTGTCCGGAGCACGACAGCGACCTATGCCTATAACAATCCCATTGGGGTCTTCCCAATGTCCATCAGCGCGCGGCCGTGCAGCGTTTTTGTCGCGGACTCGCTGGGTTGGCAATCCGATGCGTTCCGCTTTTTTGTGAGGGCCGTCAACCATCCGCCGCAATTCTCGGTCACCGGCATTGCGGACACCATCGGCGAGGGCCGCAGGGATACCATCGCCGTGTCCGACAGCATGTTTCTTTCCGTGCAATCGGCAGACAGCACGACATTCAAGATCGCGTGTCGCGACTCGAACGACACGGCACTCTCAATCGCCATTTATCGGGATGGAGTCAAAGTCGACTCAGTCTATGGCGATTCGCTGTTCGTGTATTCCTTTGATAATGATCAGGCGGCCAACGGCTTTGCCTTTTTTACCATTCGCGTAAGCGATCCCGAAACCACGTTGGTGTCCCACGTGCGCGTAGGCGTGAATCATCCGCCGGTGATCGATTCGCTGCGCGGTCCCGAGAATGCATCGTCTCGCTCGATTGGCCGCATCAAAGCCCAGCCGGGGAGGACCAACACCTTTGTCGCGGTCGTCAATGAACCGGACCTGGCCCGGGGCGACCGCCTGGCCTTTCGCTGGCGGCTCAACAACCTGCTTCTGGTCAGCCAAAGTGAAACCTGCTCCGTGCGGATATCGCCGGGTGACACGATTCTTTCCTTCTATGTCCAGGACCTGGCCGGCCGGCGCGACTCGGCCGCCTTCCGGCTCGAGTATCCATACTGGGAAGCGGGCACACCGGAGTTTCAGTCCGCCCTGCAATCCTTCAGTGACAGCCTTTCTTTTATTGTTGGCGGATTTTCCCGCGACACCCTGGGCGTCACGATTTCCAATACCGGCACCGCGAACCTGATTATTACCGGAGTTCATACCAAACTCAATGATTCCAAATGGCTCTCGTTTCGGGTGGCCAATACGTATTTCGTGCGCGAGTCAACACAGGTCTCGCAAATGCCGGCCGCTCAGATCCAGCCGGGCCAAAGCCTGGGCGTGGCGGTCTATTTTCGCGCGGATTCCCTTCGCGGAGACGGCGAGGTTGTTGATACGTTGCTGATCGAGACCTCGGATTACATCAATCCTGTCCTGCGTGTTCCCATGCGCGTGATCTACAATGACCTGCCCTTTATCGGGTCCTTCGGGTTCAACTTCACCGCGGCGCTGCCGCTGGCCAAACAGCGCGCTGCAACGCCCCGTTTTCCGCCCAATGCAAACCTGGTTTTCGCTTTCAGCGAAGCCCTGGATACCTCCACGGTGCGCTCCGGCATTACCGTGTTCAGCCGCCTCGATTCCGCCGATGAGCGCGCCCTGGTGCCGATTGGCTGCACATATACGTTCTCCTCCAATGCCGATACAGTCCGCTTCAAGGCCGCCTACACCCGGGCCAGTCCACACTTCGGATTTCGGCCGCCGGCCGGGCTTTTTATTTCCACCGACGTGATTGCCGTACGCATTGCCAACACGCTCAAAGACCGGGCCGGCAACAGGCTGGACATTCATCAGAATAAGATCCGCATCGCATCCGCCGAAACAACCTTTGTTGCTGCCGTGGATTCGAGTCCGTTCCAGATCGTACATGTCGAACCCCGGGCCGGCGATACCTCGGTCGATGCGAATGCCGTGATCCGCGTGGTGTTTTCACGGTCCATCAAGCCGTCGAGCGTGGACACAAGCCTTGCGGGAAACACGACCATCCAGGTCGCCACGGGATACAGCAGCGGCACAGCCGTTGAACTTGCCTATGTGCGGATCGACAGCACCTCCATCACGGTGAAGACAAAAGAGGCGTTTTTCAATCGCGACTCGGTGATTGTCCGGCTCTCGGGCCGGATCCGCGACCAGTTCGGCTACAGCATCGAGGCCAATGGCGACGGCGTCCCGTCGTTTCTCTATGATTCGACTTCCGTTTCCGATGCAATTGCCTGGTCGTTTCGCACCAAGGCAACGCCTTTCTATGTATTCCCCAATCCCTATGAGCCATCACACCAGCCGCGTCATGCCGAGATCGGCGGAATCGTGTTCAAAAACCTGAACCGCCTCTCGGCCTCCAGCCAAAGAATAGAGATTCAAATCCTCTCGCTGAAGGGGCATTTGCTCTACAGCACGCGCAAAGCGGGTCTGGACCTGATCTTTCGCGAGGGCACGGGCCATCAAGCGCCGGCCTGGAAATGGAACACCTGCAATCAATATGGAAATCAGGTTGGAAGCGGAGTCTATTACTATATCATTCGAGCCGGTGATTCAGTCGTGAAAAAAGGCAAAGTAATGATTATCCGGTAGGACCGGAGTTCAAAGCTGAAAGTGAAAGGTAACCATTCAGCTTCCGGCAACCGACCGGGGAATATTGTCATTTCGACGAGTCTTCGAGGAGAAATCTTGCAGAATAGGCCAAAGATTTCTCGCATTCGCTCGAAATGACATGATCAGGTGAATAGTTAAAAGCAAAGCTGGAAGATGAAGAAGACAGCCGAGCGGTGCGGTTTCTTGCTTTCCACTTTCCACTTACAACTCTCTGCCGGAGGTAATTAATTCCGAGCTGCCGGAAACAAATTCCGGTCCCCGGATTGGCCAAACTTGATAAGTCATTGTAACTTAAGGGGTTTTATGTTTGGCACGGCTGTTGTAAAACATTTCTGTGGCACTTAATGTCTTCACGCGTCCGGCTTCCGGTGCCAGGCCGCCATGGAGTTCACGATGGATACATGGAGTCACATTTTTTCAGTTCGGAATAACTTGTGGATTGAAGGCAAGATAAGCCGTTGACTTAATGTACTTAAAGATATAAATTGATTGATAAGGGTAGAAATCAAAGAGTTAAAAAGAGAGCAAGGATGATTGCGCTGAAAAAATTAAACAAAGAAGAGATCGTAATAAACGCGGACCTTGTCGAAATGATCGAGGCAATTCCAGAAACTATGATCTCACTCACCACGGGCCGCAAATTCACCGTCCGCGATTCCATCGAGGACGTAATAAAAAAAATCATTCGCTATAAACAGCTGACGCACCAGACGATCGGGCTTGTTCCCAAAGAGGAAAAGCAGGCTCCGCAGAGGTAGCGAGGAGGTTTCATGCCCGTAGAAGAAACCGAAGGCAAGCAACAACGCAAATCCGAAGCGACTGAAGCGCCCCCTCCCAAAGTGGTGAAACCCAAAGAGACATCGCCGCTTGTGCGCAAGTTGATCCTGGGCGCCGTGGTCGTCGGTATTATTGGCGCCGAGGCGGTTGTGGCCTATTTTCTTGTCCAGGCCACTAAACAGGAAGACCCCCGGGTTCTGGCCGAGAAAAAAGAGAAGGAAAGTGAAGAGGCGTCCCGCTCCAAACAGACCGCCATGGGCTTGACCACCGAACCCATCGGCGTGGTCGTCAATATCGGCTTGGGCGAGGACGAGCGCTATGCCAAAGTCGCCATTCAGCTTGAATTCGACGATATCAAATACCCGATGCTCATGGAGCAGCTCAAGCTCCGGGTCCCCAAAATCAAGAATATTCTGATCGAGTCTCTTTCGGGCATGACGATTGGAGACATGACGACGCCGCAGGGCAAGGTGAAGCTGCGCCAGAATGTGCTGCGCGAAGTAAACCGGATTCTTCCCAAGGACGAAGGAACGGTCCGCGATGTGTTCCTAAGCGAATTCATTCTCCAGTAGCGCTCACCAAGACAAAGAGAGTCATGAAACCACAGAGGACACAGAGGTAGAAATGTGAAAACACAGAGCAAAACCGGTTCCTGCGCAAGAAGCTGCGCCAGAACACTTC
>CAYVZU010000085.1:0-16917 GCA_964455935.1 uncultured Fibrobacterota bacterium | reverse complement strand
GTTTTCTCTTCATCCTAAAGCGGATGCTAATGACCTTAGCATCCGTTTTTATTTGGATGCGCTCAGAGAGAGACGTGTCCGTCCCTCATTTGCGCTATGGCTATTTTCCTCGACGTAACTACACAGGTTCCCATGAAACCACAGAGAGAAATCCGAGTTAAGAATGAGAACACAGAGGGAAATCTTTCTGGCGCGCACCGCGCCGGAATAGATCTTTTCCCACTCTGTATCTCTTCTTCGACCTCGGTGTTTCTCTGTGGTTTCATGATTCTTTCGAAAAGACGTGAGTAGTTAATCCTCGATTCATATTAATTCTGATTTTTGGGGTGGAATAATGGTTCTTTAAATACTGGGCGAAGGTTTACCAAGTCACGGCCGAAGAGACCCTTTGCTGTTGAGTAAAAATATTTAGGAGGGCCTTATGGCCAAGAAGCTCTATGTCGGTAACCTTTCCTTCAGCACCACGCAGGAAGATTTGGAGGCGCTGTTTGGACAACATGGGCAGATCAGTTCTGTCAATGTGATTATGGATCGTATGACTGGAAAGCCCAGGGGCTTTGCTTTCGTAGAAATGGAAAACGGCGACGCCGCCATCCAGGCATTGAACGGCCAGGATTTCCAAGGCCGGGCTTTGACGGTAAACGAAGCAAGAGACAAACCTAGAAGAGCTTGATTCCAATTCCCGGTTCGGGCCGGGAATTTTGTTTGGGGCCGTGTCTTCGCCGTATATTTCATATCCTCGGCGTGCCAGCTTGCCGCAGTGTATGCCTTCCGCGGCAAATCTTCTGGTACGGTTTATCATACGTCCTTGTTGCATGAAGTTCGTGCGCTCGGGGCGGCAACCGGCGCGCGGACCGCATCGTGGTCTGCGCCGGTCGGACAATCGCAGATAAGTCTGGAGGGTATTTTGGCCAGAGGCAGGAAAAAGCAAGGCGGCGCGGCGGGTGAAGAGGGTGTGGGTTCCTTCGTTCCGGAGGAAACATCCCTGCGGCTGTACCTCAAACAGATCGGTAAGCACAAGACGCTCTCCCGAGTGGAAGAGGCCGATTTAACGAGGAGAATCCGAAAAGGCGACGATAGGGCCCTGCACAGGATGGTGGAAGCCAACCTGCGGTTCGTTGTGGGCGTGGCCATGAACTACAGGAACCAGGGGATGTCGGTTACCGACCTGATTAACGAGGGAAACCTGGGATTGATTCGGGCCACCCGGCGATTTGATGAATCCAAGGGATTCAAGTTCATCTCCTACGCCGTTTGGTGGATACGGCAGGCTATACTGTCGGCGCTGGCCGACCAGTCCCGGACGGTACGAACTCCGCTCAACCGAGTGGGGACGATTTACAAGATTGGCAAGGCGACGACGAGGCTTGAGCAGAAATTACAGCGAAAGCCCGACTTCGAAGAGATTGCAAAAGAGCTGCGGATGGGGCAGCAGGATGTGGCCGATTCCATGGCGATCGGCGATACCCATGTCTCACTGGATGCCTCTTTTGAGGACGGCGGCACCCGTCTTGACAATCTCTGCGACACCAGCAACGCGCCGCCCGACGCATGCGTGGGGGAGATTTCGCTCCACAGCAGAATTACGGGGATTCTGGAGTCCCTGACGGAGCGGGAAGCGGAGATTGTGAAATTGTACTTCGGAATCGGATGCGATGCGGCCCACACTCTCGAAGAAATCGGGGCTATGTATAATTTAACCAGAGAACGAATCCGGCAGATCAAAGAAAAGGCCATCCGGCATTTGAAGCATTCCAGCCGAAGCAAGACCCTGCGGGATTTCCGGGAGTGGTAGGTGGCTTGCCGCCCCTGCCGTAATGGGCTCCAGGCCCATTTCCTCACCGCGGAACCCTCAAGGACAGAAGTTCCCAATTTTCGGTTGTCAGTTGTCCGTTAAAAACCAGACCGAATTCATTCTTTTGCGTAACGATTCAGCAGGGCAATCACGCTCAGCTAAGCCGAATTCGAAAGCGTTCACCACGGAGACACAGAGGACACGGAGAAAGAGAAGGTTTAGTCCCTGAAAAACTCTTTCCCTCTTTTCCTTCGCAGCGTGCTTTGTGTCTCTGTGGTAAGTAGTTACTCCGAATTTTGGTCTGCCAACCGGGAACCGAGAACCGACAACTCCCGTCTCTGAGAATCGCGCTACATTGTGGCCGCGCGCCGCTGATAGGCGAATTCGTTGTACGCCTTGGACGACAGCCGTGAATTGCCCCGGTAGGAAAGATTGCCGATCAGGGCGATCAGGGGGTTGCGGCGATGCCAGAAGCCGGCCCAGACGCGGCGCAGGATGCGCTGCATGGAATAAAAGTGGCGCTCGCAGGTCACCATCTCCCGGATGATTTCGGTGAGCGACAGGTGCTGGTGAGTGACGACCGGATAGGTGAGAGTGTAATATTTCCAGTTTTCCGGATAGGAATTAAGCGTGACGCGGCGGTCCAATGTCATGCGTTCCCACAGTTTTGTTCCGGGCAGCGGCGTTAGAAACAGCGCATTGAGATTATCGACTCCGTAATGGCCCGCCGTTTTGGCGATGCGCCGTCCAATGCCCGGCCTGTCCACGTCCAACCCAATGATAAAGGAGCCGACCACGGAAATTCGGTGGCGCTGTATGCGCCGTACGGACGCGCGAAAGTCCCGCCTCTTAAGGAGATTGTACCGCTTGCCCAGTTCCAGCAGTCCTTCGGGTGAAGGGGATTCAAATCCAATAAACACGGCCATGCAGCCCGCTTGCGAAGCCAGGGTGAGAAGCTCTTCGTCGTCCGCCAGATTGATGGTGGTTTGCGCAACCCATTGTTTCTTGAGTTTGGCATCGATTATGGCGCGGAGCAAATCCTTGGCCCGGGCAATGTGCTCGTGGCGCGTTCCAATGAGATTGTCATCCACAACAAGGACATATTTTTCCCGGACACTTTGGAATTCCGCAATCACGTCGGGGATGGGCCGTTGGCGATAATGCGCCCCGTTAAAGGCGGTGACGCTGCAGAAATTGCAGTTTAGCGGACAACCGCGCGTTGTCTGGATGGCTCCAAAACTGTATCCCTTCGCCAGCAGGTCGTGGCGTGCCGGGGGGACGTTATTGATATCAGCGAGCTTTCCGTCATAGCGCGGTTTTAGACAGCCGCGTTTAGCGTCTTCCAGAACTTGCTGCCAGACTCCCTCGGCTTCTCCCGTGACAATCGAGTCCGTGCGTTCCATGGCCTCTTGTGCGCACATGGTTGCGTGTATGCCGCCCATCACGACCGGCACACCAATACTCCGAAAGTGCGCAGCCAGCTCATAGCAACGATTCGCCTGTGAGGTAAAGGCCGTAATTCCCACCAGATCGGGGCGCGGCAGGATCGTATAGTCCGGCACGCCCAGGTTCTCGTCGATAATGGAGATTTCCCATTCCGGGGGGGTCAGGCCCGCCAGAACCATGAGGCCGAGAGGCTTCCAGACACGATAGCGATTCCAGCGGCTTTCCTTAATTTTTGCCAGACTGACAAGCGGATTGCATGGATTGATCAGGAGAAGACGCATGGGGAGTTTTGTCCCTTTGAGGGTTGAACAAATAGGGGCTGCGAACTCTATTTGTCGGCCGGGTTAGAAGGCGGGCTGGATGAGGCAGCCCGCAAGGAAAATACCTTATTCCCGGACGCACAGAGATGTCGGGCCGATTTCGAGCGCCGGGAACAGGATGCGGGATCGCGGGCGGCCGACAGCCGCCCCCCGAATAGCTCAGATCGGTTTCGCAATTACGAGCGCTTCTACGAAAGCATCTCTCGGGCGATCTTCACAACATTCGCCGGGGTAAAGCCGAACCGTTCGGCCAGGGCCTTGTATGGGCCTGAGGCGCCAAAGCGGTCCATGCTCAACACGCGGCCCTGGTCGCCGACGTATTTGTGCCAGCCCAGGGATACGCCGGCCTCAATGGCCAGGCGGAGCCTGCACTGCGGCGCGAGAACGCTGTCTTTATATTGCGTGGTTTGCCGTTCGAAAAGCTCCCAGGACGGCATGCTCACGACGCGAACCGCGATTCCATCATTGTCGAGCTGTTTGGCGGCATCCAGCGCAATAGCCACTTCCGAGCCCGAGGCAATCAGGATCATTTGCGGGCAGGCGTTCGATTGCCATAGTACATAAGCGCCCTTTTCCAGCATGGAGGCGGGCGGCAGGGACGATCGATCCAGAATGGGCAGGTTCTGTCGGGTCAGCAGGAGAATTGTGGGGCCTTTGAGATTTTTGAGCGCCGCAACCCATGCTGCGCCGGTTTCGGTTGCGTCGGCCGGCCGAATCACGGTCACGTTGGGCATGATGCGAAGGCTGGTCATCTGTTCCACGGGCTGATGCGTGGGTCCGTCTTCACCCACATAAATGCTGTCGTGCGTGAAGATGTAGATCACGGGCAACCCCATGATCGCCGACAAGCGCACCGAGGGCCGGCAGTAGTCGGCGAAGACAAAAAACGTCGCGCCGTAGCCGCGGAAGCCGCCGTGCGCGGCGATTCCATTGAGCATGGCCGCCATGGCATGTTCGCGAATGCCAAAATGAAAATTCCGTCCGGAAAACGCGCCGGGGCCTATGTGGCCGCAATTGTCGAGGAGTGTCTTTGTGCTGGGGGCGAGGTCGGCCGAGCCGCCCACAAGGTTGGGAATCGCCTTGGCCAGGGCCTGGAGGACGGTACCGGATGCATTGCGGGTCGCAACGGGTTTCTGGGGATCGAACGACGGCAGCACGGATTCCAGGTTTTCGGGCAGTTCGAGGCAATAAAAGGACTCAAGCTGTTTGTGCTGGTTTGGGTAGGCCTTTGCGTAGCGGGCATAGAGATCGTCCCATTTGCGGTGGCCGGCCGCGAGTTCATCCAGGCGCGACCGAAAAATCTGACGCACGTCATCGGGTATGTAGAAGTCTTTGTCAACGGGAAGCCCCAGATTCTTCTTGGCGGCAATCACGTTTTCCGGGCCAAGAGGCTCGCCGTGAACTTTGTGGGTTCCGGCCAGGTTGGGACTGCCTCTACCGATGCAAGTCCTGCCGACGATCAGTGTCGGTCGGTCCTGGGCGCGGGCCTTGTTGAGTGCGGCATCGATCTGATAGTAATCGTGACCATCGATCTCGATGACATTCCAATTGTATCCCTCGAACCGTTTTTGCACATCGTCGCTGCAGGCCAGGCCGGTTGCGCCTTCGATTGTGATGCAGTTGAAGTCGTAGAATACGATCAGCTTTCTTAAGCGCAGATGTCCGGCCAGTGAGAAGGATTCGTGGGAAAGGCCTTCCATCATGTCGCCATCGCCGGCGATCACGTATGTATAGTGGTCGATAACCGGGAAGTCTTTCTGATTGAAGCGTTCGGCCAACATGGCTTCGGCAACAGCCATGCCTACGGCATTGCCGCAACCCTGACCCAGAGGGCCGGTCGTGGTTTCGACGCCGGGCGTGTGGCCGTACTCGGGGTGGCCGGGTGTTTTGCTGTCGAGTTGACGGAAGTTTTTGAGGTCGTCCATCGAGACATCGTAGCCGGAAAGATGAAGAAGGCTGTAAAGGAGCATGCTGCCATGGCCGGCGGAAAGTACGAAGCGGTCGCGATTGCGCCAGGCGGGGTCCTTGGGGTCGTGGTTGAGGTGTTTGAGAAAAAGAACAGAGGTGAAGTCGGCTGTTCCCATGGGCATGCCGGGATGTCCGCTGTTGGCTTTCTGGACGCCGTCCATGGCAAGGCCGCGAATGATATTGGCAGCTAGCTCCAGTTTCTCGCGGGGGACGTTCATCAGATACTCCTTGGGGAATGTTTGTGTATATTCATTTCGAAACGATTCTGTTGCCAGGCTCCGGGAAAAGCCGCGCCTGGTCGGACAAAAAAGGCGAAAGCATAGGCCAAGCCGGGCCTTGGAGCCAAAAAGCCTATTAAAATGCACGGCGGAGCCGTGCGCAAGCAAGGGAAAATCCAAAATGATGCAGGGAGAAGCAATTGCCGCGGTAGCCACGCCAAGAGGAAAAGGTGGAATTGCGGTACTGCGGGTGAGCGGAAAGGGCGTTGTTGAAACGGTATCAACGATTCTTTCCTCCAGGGAAAGTCTAATCTCGGCGCCGGCGCGCACAATGGTGCTGGGATGGATCACGGACTCCAAAACGGGAGAACGAGTGGACCAGGTCCTGGCGGCGGCATTCCGGGCGCCGGCTTCATACACGGGCGAGGATATGGTGGAGATCTATGGCCATGGCGGCAAATATGTGAGTTCGTGCATATTGGATGTATTGCTGCATGCGGGTTGCCGACTTGCCAGGCCGGGCGAATTCACGCATCGCGCATTCGTCAACGGGAAAATGGATCTGATGCAGGTTGAGGCGGTAAGCGACATCGTCGACGCTCAAACCGCGGAGCAGAGGCGGCTGGCTGTTTTTGCCATGGAAGGCGGGGGCGGCGGTTTTTTTGCGGCCATTCGGGAAGAAATCGAGGAATGGCTTATGGCGGCTCAAGCAGCGATCGAGTTTCCCGAGGAAGAAAGAAATTTCGAGTGGGACTCATTCAATTATGAATGGAATGGTGTTGTGGAGCGTATCCGGTCCGCTTTGGGATCTTTCGAGCAATGCCGGCGAATCCGGGAGGGTTTACTGGTTCCTATTGTGGGACGGCCCAACGCCGGGAAATCGAGTCTGTTCAACTGGTTTTGCAGAAGCGAGAGGGTGATTGTCGATTCCCAGCCAGGGACGACGCGTGACGCGGTGGAAGAGGAGTTGGAGATCAAGGGAATGTGCGTGCGATTGGTGGATACGGCGGGGATTCGGACCACCAGTGAGCGCGTGGAAAAGGCCGGAATCCAGAAGACGAGGGAGTTGCTGGAAAAGGCGGATCTTGTTATTTGGGTTCATGATTGCTCGGAAGTGACCGAGGCCTTGGAGAAGGAGTGGTTATCGCATTTCGAGAAGAAGCAAACAATACACGTATTCAATAAATCAGATCTGCGGGGCGTTGACCAGGTGCTATGCGTCTCATGCAAAAATGGTATGGGGCTGGAAAAACTTCGTTCGGAGATAGAAGCGGCGGTCAGCGAAAAAGGGTTTGTCGGCGGGATTCCCATATCGGTTCTGGAAAGGGATTGCCTTGCCGGCGCTTTGACCGTGGCAGGCGAAATTCAAGTGGCCCTTGAGGGTGGCGAGCGGAGCGAGGAAAAGATCGCGGAAGATCTCAAAGAGTGTCTGGCGCGTCTGGCGCCGCTAGCGGGCCGCTCGGCAAACGGCGAGCTTATGGATAGGATATTCAGCCGATTCTGCATTGGGAAATGAAGGGGAAAAATCTGGGGACCTGTTTAGAGCGGAAGAGCGCAATGAAATTGGTCGCTGGCGGAATTGCAGGGAAGATCGAAGTCCTGGTCATGACCGGCGCGCTGATGCTGCTTGGGATGGGATGCTCGCAAAAACAGAATCCGGTGCGCCAGAATTATCCCCCCCTTTTCGTGAACTCTTCGACGGCCGCGCGCTCAGTGGGAATCGATACCCAGTTCACGGACACGGTAAGAGCCATTGACCCAGAGGGGGGAAGCGTAACATACCTGCTGGCCGGTGCGCCGTCAGGGGCTGCGCTAAATGAAAATGTAGTCTCGTGGACTCCGGGTATCCAGGACTCCGGAGTGAAAACGATAACCGTTTACGCTGTGGATGAGGCCGGCGGAATCGGGCTTGTGACGCTGTATTACAACGTGGGGGCGGCTCGATTCGCGGAAATCCATATATTGGCGTCTCAGGTAAAGGCAGAGGTGGCCGCATTTAGGAATAAGGAGTTTCTGCGCGATGTTGCCGTAATCGTCCAAACAAGGGCTGAATATGCAGCCGGCCATTTTGGTTCAGGGGGTTCGGGCGGGGAAATGACCGCGGCCGAAAGGACGCTGACGAGCAAAGCCCTGATTGCGGAAGGTTTCTTGCGGGCCGGGGATGATTTCTTTGGGGAAACCGATACAATGCTAAGCGTTGGTGTCGGGGGTTTCTACGTGGCGGGGAGCGATTCGTTGTGGATCATTGTGGCCGACAGTCTGGAGCGGCTGGACGACGGCGACCGGATAAAGCTGTTTCACGAGTTTGTGCATGCTCTGCAGGACCAGCACTATGGGCTTGAGGAATTCGAAAGAAGAGCGCAATCAAGCGATCAGTTTTTCGCTCGGCGATACACCGTTGAAGGTGAGGCGGATTATCTGACCTGGTATTATGCGATGAAGCTGTATAACGGCTACTATCCGCCCAGCTCAAGCACGGTGATGTTGCTGCTTTCGTCGTATGCGCAGGATGTGAATGAGAGGCTGGACATGCTGCATTCAGAAGGAGAGCGATATTTTGTGTATCAGCCTTTTGCCTGGGCATATGTGTATGGGCCGCAGTTTGTGGGTGAAGTGGTGGGGGGCATGGATTGGGGCCTCATCGACAGCAGAATTTTTGCATCGCCGCCAGTGCGGATGCGGGAGGTGCTAAAACCATCTGTTTATCTCATAAAGAACCGAAGCGGATACGTGGTTGAAATGGATTCGTTGATGGAGCTGATGGACAAGCGTTGGGAAATTCATGACTACGATGAGTTTGGCGCATTATATACGAATATTCTCTTCCGGGAATGGGGCATGGAAAGCCCGATGGATATTTCCCTTGGGCTTGTCTCGGACAGGGCTGCGGTAAGTGGAAATGATTCTGGTGACAGTATGTCGTTTTGCTGGTATACGCATTGGGCGGACGTAAAGGCCCGAGATGGCTTTGTATTGGAATATCGCCTTCTTCTGGAAAAAAAGTACGGTTCAAGCTTGGCTCAACTGTCCATGGATTCAGGGAATTACATAATGGACGACTCCATCAATAACCGGTGCTACATAGAGACGGCAGGCAACGACGTGTTAGTAATGGAGAGATACCCAGGTGAATCCAAACAAGCATGGCTTGCCGCGTTGAGGAAATCAACAGTGGCCAACTGGGCCGAAGTGGGCAAGATAAGACCTTTGAAAACAAGCGGATACACGCGTATCAAAAAAGAGAATATTGTGGGCAAGACAGACATGAAACTGCCTAATAAAATGTAAGCCGCTGGATGTATGGCCGGTTTCCGCGCGGTGTGGATAGGATGTTGGTATTTTTGAGTGGATCGCCTCAGTAGCCCAGAAAAAGGAATTTGTTTCACGTGGAACAATATGATGTCCTCGTAATAGGGGCGGGGCATGCCGGGTGTGAGGCGGCGATAGCAGCCGCGAAACTTGGATGCAAAACTTTGCTCCTCTCCATGAATCTGGATACCATTGGCCAGATGTCCTGTAATCCAGCGGTTGGTGGCGTTGCCAAGGGACAACTTGTCAAAGAAATAGATGTGTTTGGTGGCGCAATCAGCATTATCACCGATCAGACAGGCATTCAATTTCGCATGCTCAATAAAAGTAAAGGTCCGGCGGTGTGGAGTCCTCGCGCCCAGGTTGACCGAGTTCAATATCGCCGCGCTATGCGAACATATCTTGAAAGCGTCCCCAATCTGCTAATCAAACAGGGGATCGTAAAAAGGATTCTGGTGGAGGCTGGTCGAGCAACCGGCGCAATATTGTACTCGGGTCAACAAGTTAATGCTGGAGCTGTGGTTCTTTGTGCCGGAACATTTTTAAACGGACTCATCCACATTGGCCTGAACTCGTATTCCGCAGGCAGGGCAGGAGAACCGGCAAGCGAACATTTGACCGAGAGCCTTATAGAGATTGGTTTTGAGTCGAGCCGGCTTAAAACCGGTACTCCTCCGCGTATCGATGGGCGGACCATAAATCGGGCGAAAGCTGTTGAGCAGTTTGGCGATGAACATCCAGAGCCTTTCTCTTGGCGCACGAAATCGCTGGCTGAGAAGCAGGTGCGGTGCTTGATCGTCCACACAAACCAACGCACCCACGAAATCATTCGCGGCAGCCTTGGCGAGTCACCCCTATATACTGGGAAGATTAAAGGCGTGGGACCGCGGTATTGCCCGTCAATCGAAGATAAGATCGTTCGTTTCGCGGATAAAGGCGGGCACCAATTGTTTCTCGAACCAGAAGGCTGGGAAACCAACGAGTACTACGTCAATGGGTTTCCTACAAGCATACCTGAACGGTTTCAAATCGAAGCACTTCGGTCCATCGATGGATTGGAGGATGTTGAAATGTTCCGGCCGGGCTATGCGATCGAATATGATTTCTTTCCTCCAACACAACTCAAGAGCACTCTCGAAACCAGGCGAGTGGAGAATCTTTTCTTCGCCGGGCAGATAAATGGTACTTCTGGGTATGAGGAGGCTGCTGCCCAGGGATTGATGGCGGGAATCAATGCGGCATGCAAACTGAAAAGCAAAAAGCCATTTGTCCTTAGACGTGATGAAGCCTACATCGGAGTGCTAATCGATGATTTGGTCACAAAGGGGACAAACGAGCCATACCGACTTTTCACATCGCGAGCAGAGCACCGTCTTCTGCTGCGGCAGGACAATGCTGCGGAACGGCTGATTGGACATGCAAAACGCTTGGGGCTTGCGGATCCGGAATTGTGCGATCTGGTGGAAGAGCGGGGGAGGCGTGTTCAGGGCATGATCGGCTGGCTTTCTGGGAATCAGGTCGAGAAAGGGAATGCCAACCCGGTTTTGGAGAAAAGGGGCCTTGCTCCCATCATTCAGAAGGCCAAGGCAGTTGACCTGCTGAAGCGGCCTGGAATCACATTGCGAGACATTGAAGAAATGTGCCAGGGCACATATCCGGCCATTTTGGCAGGGCCGAGGGAAGAGACATTCGCCGAGTCGGAGGTCAAATACCAAGGGTATATCGCACGACAAAGCTATGAGATCGAAAAGGCCAAAAAATTCGAAGAGGTTGGGATCGCGTCGAACCTTGATTATTCGGGGATCGATGGGCTGCTTACCGAGTCGCGTCAGAAGCTTCAGAAGATAAAGCCGGAAACCGTAGGAAAAGCATCGCGGATACCGGGTGTTACGCCGGCCGATATTTCAATCCTGATCAGCTATTTGAAGAGGATGAAGGCTGATGGATGAAGGCTGAATATAATATGGATAGCTTTTTTGCCAACCGTTGCTCAAAGAGATTCCTATCTCAATTTATTTGCGGGGATTCCAAATGGAAGATTCCGCAATGGGCCAGCCTTATTCCTTGCTGCGGAACCTTCAATGAGGGTTGAATCCGGTTTCAGCCGAAAAACATGGTCGATTGCGACCGTTCCACACAAGCTAATTATTGTGAGGAAAGAGGATACCACATCAAAATGAAACCGTTTGTCGGGAACAATTTAAATTTTTTCCTTATCCTTCGGCCTTTATCATTTTCAAGATGTTCCACGTGAAACATACGCCAGAAGCCATAATCCAAGCCATTCGTGGCATCGGTCTTGAGATGGATGTGGATGCAGTTTGGAAATCAGCCAAATACCTCGACCTTGTGCTTGAATGGAACCAGAAAACCAATTTGGTCTCGACCAATGATCAAAGCCGTCTTTTGGAACGCCATTTCATAGACTCGCTAGAGCCAATCGCCATATTTGGTTTTGACCATGGCGCCTCTGTAATTGATATTGGCTCGGGTGGCGGGTTCCCTGCAATCCCAATTGCCATTGCCCGCCCAGATCTTCAGATCCTCGCAACCGAGGCCAAAACAAAAAAGGCCGATATCTTGAAGCAACTCAAAATAGACCTGACCTTGAAGAATCTGGAGGTGGCATGCCTTTCGGTTGACAACCGCGGTGATATTGGCAAGTTTGATTACGGGATAAGCAGGGCTGTTTGCGAATTAAGAGATTTTGTTAAGATCTCAGGACCGCATCTGAAACCAAATGGCAAGCTATACACTTTCAAATCGCCCTTAACGCTTCCCGAAGAGATTCGACACTTCCGGAGCAGCTCGCTTAATCAGCGCTATGAGATTGGTCGCCAAGTCGAGTATTCACTTCCGGGCATGACACAGCAGTTTTGCCTAGTGGAAGTGCTACTCATAGCCAAATAGAGCAATTCCCAAACATGGGATTCGCTCACACCATTCCAAATAGTGCCCATTAAAATAGATATTACGAGACAAAAGTGTTGGAACAGTGCCGGTGCTTAGGCTATCCCAACTTCCGCAGTTACAGGTGAAAAGTGCGATTCTTAATGGGGTTTGCGATTTTTGCCTTGAAGCTTGCTCTACAATCGATTTTTTGTCAACCCTCCAGCATGTGCAGACTGAGCATGTGCCTGAGTCTCATTCCAAAATGCTCTCCTTCATACCGGCTTTGCATTAAGCTACCTTCCTGAAAACAGTTTGCGGCAGGACCTTGTTGAGACAAGGATCAAAGGTGGAAAGGAAAAACTAAATGCATTGGCACAGGGGCAATTACGATCATGATTGGGAATCGCCCAAGGACGGAGAGCGTCAGCGTCTGCAAGTGAAAGATCTTATTTGCTTTCTTCGTCTTACCGCGAGCTACAAGAAAGAAAATGCCCTCATGTTCTTCTTTATCTCCCTTCAGCCGGCCACGAATCAGTTGCTGGCCTTAATGATCTCATACTCATGAAGAGAGTGGATGTCTTTGCGCTCTATGGCCTTGCGTAGGTTGTGGCTTTTAGCATTCATGGCTCTTGCACCCTGATGGCCGCGCGATACCGGATCATTCTGGTCCGCTCGCTGGTTGCCAATATCCGCGCCGAAATCATTCCCAATCTCCAAATTCTCTCGGTCAAGTATTTCGACACCCGCGGCATGAGGATGGCCTCGGCCAAGATTCTGATGGATGTGGACCGGATGCAGGGCTTCTTTGAGTGGATCATGGCGGGGCTATTGCAGGCGGTTCTGGGACTGGCTTTCGTCATACCGCTTTTGTCCACCTTTAATGGACCGATGACATTAATTGCCGTTTTGTATGTGCCCACCATTCCTCCTATTCAGCACGCGTTTAGAAAAATGCTAACCAAACGCTCATACGAATTGTGCAATACCAATGTGCGTTTCAGTGGAAAGCTGATCGACTATATCACCGGCATCAAGCACATTCGCACCTTTGCAACCGAGGACAAGCAGGGCGCTCGACTTTCGACCATCAAGAAGGCCGATCGGGTTTTTGTCTTCAAAGATTGGACCATCGTGGAGCAAGGCGGATTCAACGAACTTCTGGGTGTCAAAGGCGCGTTTGCGGAAATGGTGAAGGCGAATATATCGGGCGTTCACGAGACCTAGCCGCGTCTCCCGGGCGGACGTCAATCAAGCACTCGACCGCTTAGGTCCCAACGGATGCTTAACTCTTCGCCGCGCCGGTTTACGATGACTGCGCCAATTACTCCCATGGCAACTGTGCCGGTACCCGAAGCCGATGTCCCATCAAAGAATCGGGCCTGGAATTCAAGCGAGCCCTTTGGCCCCGCGCTGGAAGGCGCAGTTGAGTCCGCCACATAGGCAAACTCGGTCCCGCGAATCGTGTCGCCCTCCGCCACTTTGAGCCTTGAAAAATAAAGGAGTCGATGGCCCCCCGTATCGTTCGGGCTGGAGGCCAGGCGAATCGCGTGCGTGGTCGTAATCGTGTCGGCCCAGGAATTCCGCGGGCTAATCCTACGGGCCCGCACCCAGGCGACGCCATTTCCGACAAAGGTGGAGTCGGCATTGGGCCCGCGGATTGCCACGCGCACGATCCGACCATCCTTGAAATGGCGCAGACTGGCGAAGCGTTCGGTTCTTGATTGATCCGCGGTCACGCGAATTCGCGACCAGGTTTGAAGACGCGACAGCAAAGGGCGAAAGAGCGGGTTTTGCACGATTCGAATATAATCGACGACATTGCTTTGTCGCGTTGTATCGTAAATCCTTCCGTCCCTGTCGCCGTCGGCGACCTGGTCCAACATGAGAGTGTCGGTGCCCAGAAGAAGAAGGGATTCCAAAAAGTTCGTGCGAATCCGGCCCGGGTCGGTGAAATCATTATCATTGCCGGATGTTGCGCGAGCGGATTCGATCCGCATGCCAAAAAGCGTGGGAGTTGCTTTCCTCACCCAGGCGGAATCCAGGAAATGGTTTGTATCTGCGTCCAGGAACCGGTACCAAGCCATCGCTTTGGACATTGTGTAATACGTCTGGCCGCGAATTTCCAGGACCGTCTCGTTGCCAAGCAGGCTATCTCGGGCCTCAGCATTGTAGAGCACCCATAATGTATCGGTCTTCTCGGCGAAGGCGGTATTACGAATATGGTAGCCCATCAGCATGCCTTTGGAGGTGTCGCGGTAATCGGGAATCAAAGTATCAACCAGCATGCTGCGCGCCGCCTTCGCCGAGCCGGCGCCGGAATCCGCCTGCTCGAAAACCAGGCTTTCGGCCCCGGATAAATCGGGCAGGCTGTCGCTCATGTCTTCGAATTGGTTCCACTCGGGTGCGGCCCCCACGTTTTCTGCCGCCTCCTTTCCAAGAAGAGCCCTGCTGTTGGGAAAATCATCACCACCGGCCACGGTGGGCCCGGTGGTCTGAGAACAATGCGATAGCAGAAGTGGTAAGGCGATCAGATATTTTAAAACATTATGCATGGTTATTCGTTTACTCCCGGGTCAGCGATCGGGGGAAGTATTGAAGGCTCAGCTGCATGATGCGCTGAGGTTGGGTTTCCTCCTCAGCTAACTTGAGAATTTCTTCCCTAAACTGCTCTATCTTCTCAAGAACGAGACGATGGGTTTTCTCGCTCAACGCAACCGTCATTGTGGAGATATGGCGCTTCTCGGGCGGGAATTTCCGGATCGCGCCAAAGGCGTGACGAATCCACTCGCGGTTTATTTCCCGAACAAGATGAAGCAGCGTCTGCGGCGGCTCCACCATTTTGCTTGTGACGGAGTAATGCCCCTCCTGGTCCTGTTTTACCAAACCCCACTCGCAAAGATCGCGAACATATTTTTTGGCTGCCGAGGGCGGAATTGGAGGATCAAGAACCTGGGCCAGTTTGTCATAGTCACCCTTGAAATCGCAGATTTCTATGGCAAGGCGCACCAAAGGATAGTGGTAATCCTGATAATACTTGACCAGGGACGGATTGAGCCGGGTGAATTTGCTTCTGTTTCTTCGGAATTGAACCTGACGGTAAATTTCTTCGCGCTTGTCTTCGTCTTTCAGCCGGGAATACTGAACCAGTAAACGAAAGAATTCGCCCTCAATAGGACTCAACTCGAACGCCTTGATAATCTTTTCCGTAGCATCCGCGCTTAGCTTGCGCCTGCCTTTAATAACATCATTCAGAAAGCCCGGATTTGTGAAACCTGCCGACTCGGCGAACTTACGGCATGAGTATTTAGTGTCCAACCTTTTCCTATGGGCAAATAAGTCCCTTAGAAAAATTCCGCAATCATCGTATTGGTAAATATCGGGTGGACCGCTTGTTGCACTAGGCCCCACATCGCTCTGACTGGATTCCGATCCGGCTTCAAAATCAGGAGTGCCTTCGCCGGAATTAGTGTTGCCGAGTTCCATCAGCTCGAAATATAGAATTGAAAGTAGATTCTGTCAATGACAGATGACCTGATTGGTTACAAATTATGCTGGTTTCCTGTTTGTTTGCAATGTGTTAAGCCTTCTTCGCCGTTTACGTGCCATGGAATCATCGTCCTACTTGATTACGACGTCCAGTCATATATGTAATCATTTTTCAGCATCTTCGCTATCATCAAAAACTCCGATTTTGCGCTTTAAATGTGTAAATTAGGCTATTTAGCGACTCCGACGTAATCGCTTCTGTTGTTTTTCGCTAATGGGGCCATATATTTATGTTGTACGCTTGATATTGAGAAGCAATTGCGTGGCAAACCACTTAAGAATAAGGAGGGAAGATCGAAACCAGCGGACTCCACACCAATCAAGAGAAGAGTTCAAACCATCTAAGGAGGATCAAGTGAAACTCAAAGGATTTTTGATCATGGCATTGGCTGCCGCTCTTTGGAGCGGGTGCAGCCAACAGAGCCCAACCGGTCTAACAAATAACGCAGCCGATGGCAGCGCGGCAAACATGGCCCAGGAGATCAGCGATATGGGATCGTCCGTCGAATTCACGGAATTCGGCGGAATGGCCAAACAGATGGAGATCACCACGACAAACCCGGACACAATCAAGATCCAGGGACTTGTCATTCGCAGGCCGTGGGCCTATGATAATGGCTGGTGGGTCCGCGAGATCGAGGTTACCATCAATCAGCGCAGCTATTCGAAAATTGACAGCGTGAAATTTCACGATGCCAATAGCGACCCCGTTCAAGTCCCCGGTTGGAGCACGGTGACAGGTTGGATCCATTATCGTCATGTGGAACGTGTGGGATATTGGGCCACACATCGGCTGGACTTCGCGATGGAAGTGGGGCTGGAGGCGGGCACCCAAAAGGTTGGAACCTGGAACGGAACCGTCACGGGGACTCTGGATGGAATTGAGCTCTCATCGACAACCGTGACCGATGTGGTCCGCACCCGCGCGACGGGGTATTGGCGCTTCCCCGAGTCGGGCACAATTCATATCGAACGTCCGGCGCGAACCGTTGACATCTCTTTCACTGGAAACGGCGGGGCAACAGCAGTGGTCAGCCGTCAAAGCAAGACGACCACAATCACAATCGATATCGTGACAGGAGTTGAAACGGTTTCCAACTGACCATTCGCGCAGCCTACATCCGGTAACGAGAAAGGCCCCTGGCTGTCGAGGGGCCTTTTTGCTGAAGCTGCGTCGCAAACAAGCGGCCCAAGAGAGGGTTTGCCGCGCAATCCATCTGGAGAGGTGCCGGAGATGAGGCTATAAACCTAAATATCGCAGTGCTCGCGCCGA
The DNA here is from genome assembly GCA_964455935.1 of uncultured Fibrobacterota bacterium. Classification (GTDB taxonomy): domain Bacteria; phylum Fibrobacterota; class CAYVZU01; order CAYVZU01; family CAYVZU01; genus CAYVZU01. Next base: position 150 of record CAYVZU010000085.1, on the reverse strand, counting down.
ATAGCGGCAAACCCCTGCTTGCTTCCTTCCGTCCGCCTCCAGGACTCCAGGTATTCGTCCCTGCGGCTCGAGAAGGCGCTGCGCGCGCCGTGGATAAACCGCGCCTTGCAAAGCTAATCGCAGACTGCCGAGCCATCAATCCAGACCTAA
>CAYVZU010000084.1:2912-17235 GCA_964455935.1 uncultured Fibrobacterota bacterium | reverse complement strand
TGCCCCAGATCGGCTTGAAGAAAACGCAGGCATATCACCCCAATAGATATGGCAAGGCTTTCTGAAGGTCGAGATGGGGCAAGAGGTTGCCGCTATTCGCCGCGGGCAACTGCGGCATTTAGGATAATATACACACTTTCCCCTGTGATGCCGATAGACACAAAGCGGCCGCAATTCCCGGGAATGGACACGGTTCCTTTATTGAATTGATTTCTATAAGTCAGTTAGGTAGATTTTTCAGCATGCCCAAACCGCTGACTCTCGCCGTTATTTTCGGCGGCACATCCAACGAACACGAAGTTTCTCTGTGCTCCGGAGAGCGAGTCATCGCAAATCTCAATGCGAACCGCTACCGGATCAAACCGGTTTTCATCTCGAAGCAGGGGCAGTGGTCCATTCCGCAACAACCGCTTTCGTCCACAGCCGACTTCGCGAGCAAGGAATGGATCGCGAAACTTTCGTCCTGCAAAGCCAGCTCGAATCCCAATGACCTTGGCCGCGAAGCAGACCTGGCCTTTCTGGCTCTGCACGGCGGAAGCGGAGAAAATGGCATTTTGCAGGGTTTCCTGGAGATGCTGGGAGTGCGCTACACGGGTTCGCGCGTTTTGGCCAGCGCGCTGGCGTTCAACAAAATCAAAGCCAAAGAGGTTTATTCCTTTCATGATATTCCCACGCCCAGATTCAAAGTGCTGAATCGGGGCGCATGGAAAAAGGACCCCGTATCGATCCGCGAAGCCGTGAACCGCGAATTTGGGTTTCCCTGCGTAATCAAAGATCCCGAGAGCGGATCGAGCTGCAACATGGGCATTCCGCGCTCGGCCCAGGAGATGGTTTCTCTCTGCAATGCCCTGTTTGATTTGTGCCCGGTCCTCCTGGCCGAGGAATACATCAAGGGCGACGAGTTTAGTTGCGGCGTTCTCGAAAAACCGGGCGAGGCCATTCGACTGGCGCCGACACAGATCGTTCCCCTCAATACAGCCTACTTCGATTACGACGCCAAATACAAGCCGGGGGCCAGCAAAGAAATCACGCCTCCGCCCATTGCAGCCAACCGGATCGCTGAGATCCAGAGTCTGGCACAGCGGGCCCACTCGGCCCTGGGCTGCCGCGGCTATTCGCGCACGGACATACTTTTTCGTGATGGGAGCTTTTTCGTTCTCGAAACCAATACGCTGCCGGGGATGACCGCGACGTCGCTTCTTCCGCAGGGCGCCAATGCGGTGGGTATTTCCTACGTGCAGCTTCTGGAACGCATTGTGGAAGGCGCCTTGGAGGGCTGATGGTCGCATTGGGCATCGACACATCGTGCGCAAGCGCTTCCGTAGCCGTGGTGGATGATGGCCGCCGGCTGCACGCCTGCGTGTCGCCGGATGGGGCCTCCCACTCCGAAGCCCTCGCGCCCATGGTCGAGGAATGCCTGCGCAAAAGCGCCAAAGACCTTCGCGCAATCGACGTGATCGGCATTGTCACCGGGCCTGGCTCCTTCACGGGACTGCGCATTGGCATCAGTTTTACCATGGGTCTGTGCGCCCGGTATGATACGCCGGCCGTGGAGGTTTCCTCTCTCGAAGCCATGGCGTTGTCCGTGAGCGATCGGGGCCGGCCCGTGCGGCCGGTTTTAGATGCCCGTCGCAACGAGGCCTTCACGGCCCTGTTCGCGTTAGAAAACGGGCAATGGCGCAGGCTAGAAGAAGACCGGATCGTACGCTGGGAGGATTTCGACCTTCTCGCCCGGGAATGCCGGGTTGTGGGCCGGGATCCCCTTGCAAACCGCACAGCCGAAATCGACCTGGAGCGTTGTCCCGAGGCGGCCGCATTTGCGGCACAGCGGGATTTTGGCAAACGAACGGCCGCCTCCCTGGTTCGTCCACGGTATTTGCGCCTCTCGGCCGCCGAAGAGAAACGCAGGATCGGGAGCGTCAATGCATCTTGAAATCGAGTCCATGGGCCCGCAGCACGTGGGAGCCGCGGTCGAGATCGAGCAGGGCCTCCCGGGGCCTTGGGACAAACAGCAGTTTCAATCTGTGTTGGGCAAAACCAATTCCTGGGCGCGCGTCGCCCTCAACGGCCGGGTCTGCGGATTCAACATCGCCACATGCGCGGGCGAGGAACTTCAAATCGACCGAATCGCCGTGCTGGCGGAAGCCCGCGGCCGGGGAATCGGAAAACTGTTGATGGCCGACGCACTGGATTATGGCCGCAGAATGGGATGCCGCGAGGTTATTCTGGAAGTCCGGCCGTCGAACGCGTCCGCCCTGGCCCTTTACGCCGGATTCGGCTTCCAGGTCCTATCGCGTCGCCGCGCGTACTATGCAACCGGCGAAGACGCGCTGGTCATGCGGAAGGATTTGCAGACATGCTGATCGCAATCTTGACCGCCCTGATTTTGCTGGCCATCCTGGCCATCGTGGGATGGCGTTTTTACCGGATCTATCCAGTCAATCTCATTTTGCAAAGCAAGTTGCACCTGGAATCGATCTTCGATTCCATTCCCGATCCCATCGCCATCATCACTCCGCAGCTGGGCCTGTCGCGCGTGAACCGGGCCTACGCCGCTTTGACCGGCCGCCGGTTTCCGGAGCTCCTGGGAGGCAAAGCCTGCCACACATTTTTTCCCAGAAAAGACGCCCGGTGTCCGAATTGCCTGGTGGCGAAGGTGCTTGAAACCGGCCAGCCGCAGGTCGCAACCGGCCGGTGCGTGCGTCTGGCGGGCGAGCGGTATTATGATTTCTACTTCTTTCCGCTCAAGGACAAACGGAGCCATTCGGTGAAGTCGGTTGTGGAGTACATCAAGGATGTGACCGAGGAGACCCTGGCGAAGCGCCAACTCCAGGAGGCCAAGGCCCGCCTGGAGCAGGCCCTGGAGCAGCTGCAGGAAGAAATCAACCTCGCCAAGGAGATCCAGACCGGGATTCTGCCCAAAAGCTGCCCGGAGATCGAAGGCGTGCGCGTGATCGCCACCTATACGCCCGTCGATTCGGTCGGCGGCGATCTCTACGACTTCATTCCGTTGGGCAACTACCGGTTTGGCATTTTTCTGGGCGATGTCTCGGGCCATGGATTGCCCGCGGCTTTCGTGGGCGCCATGACCAAGATGTCGCTGTATACGCACTCGCAGAACAACCTCTCTCCCAAGTCGGTGCTCCAGAAGATCAACGACGACTTGAATCGAAACATCTCAACGGGTCACTATTTGACCGGCGTCTATGGCATTCTCGATGCCAACGACAACTCGTTCACCTACACGCGGGCCAGCCATCCTTTTCCCATTGTCGTTCACGATGACGGCACCACGGAGATCCTCGACACGCCCGGGATCTTCATTGGTATGGTTGACGAACCCAAGTACGGGATGGGGCGAATCGAGCTGCGGCCCGGCGACCGGCTTTACCTATACACCGACGGGTTTTACGAATTCCACGACGAAGGCCAGGCCATGCTGGGCCGCGAGGGCTTCATGCGGCTGTTGACCGCGGCGCGCGGCATTCCCCTTGCGCACATTCCCGAACATATTGAGCGGCACCTTCATCGCTTCTACAACGGCAAGAGCCTGGATGACGACCGTTCGCTGATCGTGCTTGAAATCACCGAACGTTCGCGGCGCGATCGCTTCCGTCTGTTGTGCGATTTCGACCGCGAAGAGAACATTGTGGTGGCCACCTTCCGAACCTATGCGGAGGGTGAGACGTATGTCTCCATGATCCTGCGCGAAATGGACCGGTTGGGCTACCGCGACGACTGCATCCGGCGAATGAAGATGGTGGCCACCGAATTATTCTCCAACGCCATCGAGCACGGCAACGACAATAACCCCGAGAAGAAACTGGATATCGCCTTCGTGGTGGATCAAAGCAAGGTGAAGATCGCCTGCATCGACGAGGGCAACGGGTTCCGCATCGAAAACGTGCCCGACCCTACGGCCGAGGAGAACCTGCTTAAAGACAGGGGCCGCGGCATTCACATCATCAGGAACTTTGCCGACGAGGTTTTCCAGAACGAGAAAGGAAACCGGGTGACGATCGTCAAGTATAAGAAATCCAAGAAGAACCCATGAGAGCCGTCCGGAAAGGCGCGCTGGGCGCCCTTCTGTTTTTCATTGTTTTCCTGTTTGCGCTGTTCTCCAATTCGACGTTTTCGATCATGGGCAATCAGAGCGCCCATGTCACATCGGTTGTGCAGGACTCCTACAAAGCGCTTGTCATCGGCTTTGGTCTCCGCATTCTTTTGGTGTATCTGCTTACCGGTTTCCTCATGGGAATCTGGGCCCATTTTCTTCTTGGCCCCGTCCTGGGGCGGACACAATTTTATTTTGCCGCACACCTGCTGCTCGTTGCCACAACACATGGTCTGCTGTACTTCCGCAGCATGCTCATGGCCCCGCAGATGTTTTCGCCCACCTGGTACGAGGCGGGCGGGCTCTGGCGCCTTCTGCAGGACCTGGTCTGCCAGAAGGCCACGGCCACAATCTTCAACGTTCCTCTTCTTATCCTGGTTGGAGGTACCGTCATAGTCGCGCTGCGCCGCATTTTCGCCGTCCACAAGCTGCAGGTCCCCGGCGTAATCGTGCTGATCGCGGCCGCCGGTTTCGCCGCCCTGGCGCGGCACAATGCGGACCGGCCCGTGCCGTATCGGGACCGCAATGTCCTGCTCATTGGCAGCGATTCCATGCGGCGGGATTATCTCAGCGCCACGTCGAACCTGCGGGCCTTTTCCAAAGACGCGGTTTGTTTCGAAAACATGCTTGCGCCCGTAGCGCGGACGTTTCCTTCGTTTGTTTCCCTGCTGACCGGCATGGACCCCAACACGCACGGCATCGTCCACATGTTCCCCGCGGCCCAGGAGCGCAGGATCGCTGTGCCGGCCCTGCCCGGAATTCTCCGCGACAAGGGGTACGCGTCGTTCGTTGTCACGGATTTCGTGGGCGACATCTTCTCCCGCTGCGACCTGGGATTCGAGAAAGCCACGGTCCCCGAATTCAACTTAAAGGTCCTGATTCAGCAGCGCATGCTCGAAACGCACACCGCGCTTCTGCCCTATGTTTTGTCCAATCCCGCGGGCCGCTGGATCTTTCCCGTTGTCGATGAGCTGGCCTGCTATCACGACTCGGGCCGGCTGACGCGGAAAGCCATTTCCGCCATGCGCAGACTGGGGTCGCAACGTCCTTTCATGGGCTTGGTATTCCTGGGCGAACCTCATTTCCCGTATGCGGCGCGCTGGCCCTACTACAAAGGGGTCCGCGATCCCGGCTACAGCGGACCGTATAAGTACCGCAAGGACAACCGGGTCGATCGCAGCGACAGCCTAAGCGCGGGTGATGTGGACCGCATCCGGGACTTGTATGCGGCCGCGGTGGCCAATTCCGATATGCATCTGGGACGGATCCTCGATTTTTTGCGCGAGTCCGGATTGGACAAAAAAACCTTGGTCGTGGTGTTTTCGGACCATGGCGAGAACCTCTATGAATCCGGCCGGGGCATGGGCCATGGCGATCATCTCTCGGGCGCGCTGGCCCAACGCATGGTCTGCATGATCCGCAACCCTTTCAAGCCCACGGCGGGCCGCAGCCTGGATAAGTGGGTCAGCGGAATCGACCTTGCCCCCACCATTCTCGATGCGCTCGGCTTCGAGGAGGGCGCGGACATGGAGGGCCGGAGCCTTCGCCCTCTCATGGAAACCGGATTCGATCCCGCGCCGCGGCCGGTGTTCTGCGAAACAGGCCTGTGGTTTGCGCCTTCCGCGGGTGGCGATGTCCCCCTTCAGCGCTATGCCTACCCCGACGTCAGCCGTTTCTGCGAAATTGACCGGACCGACGAATCGCAGATTGTGGTGGCCCAGAAGTATCTGCCCTTGCTGGTTACCGCCAAACACCGCTGCATGGTGTCCGGAGGACGAAAACTGATTTACAAACCGCGGCCCGACCGGGTCGAGTGGGAGTTGTACGATATTCGGATCGACTCGCTTGAGCGTCATCCTCTGGCGCTGGACAATCTGGAAGCGGATGCGCTCAAAATGTCTCTGCTGCGCTCCTATGCGGACCGGGGAAAACTTGTTCTCTACCAGGAACGGGTACTGTATGACCCACTACTCGCCTACTAAAGGCCAGGCCATGGCGCCACGGCGGCGGCGCAAGAGCATCGCGGGCCGCATCGGCCGCGTTTTGCTCGCGGCTGTCCTGGTGTATGTCCCACTGGATCTGGTTTTTCGTAACGACCGGTGCCATTTCCATCCCTATTGGGGACTTGAGAAGCCCTTCGCAAAGAAGCCGCCGCTGCGCGTGGCCGTCCCGTTCGAAGACCTGGCAAAAGGATTCCAGGCGCCCGCGGCTCCGGCGGCGCTGCGATCGTTTCTGCGGACGCACGCCCACCAGAACGTTCTCTCCCTTCCGCATGCGCCCGGCCTGGACACCGCGCGCGTCCGAAAAATTGGATTCCGAAATCAGACCTTCTGGGCCGGACGGTTCGTGGACATCAAAGACTCGTATGTGATGGCTTCGGGCGAGCGTGTCGAATTCACGATTCCCCCCGCGGCCGGATGGCTCGATTTTTCGTCATGGGCCGTGGACTCTCTCGACAGCCACTACCGCATCCTCCTCTCCCGGAAGAAAGGCGATGCTTGGGCGCTGCTCTGGCAGTCCGAGGGCTACACGCCCGAGAGCAAGTGGTTTCCCTTCCGCGCGGCACTGGATCCCGAAGCGTCCCACTACGCCCTGGAATTCCATAGCGACCGGCCCGACGGCATTCTCTGCATCGGCAATCCTCATGTTCTGCAGGCCGATACGGCCGCCCGGCGCGCCAACGTGGTGATCGTAGTGGTCGACGGGCTTCGCCGAGACGCCATTACCGCCGCGGCCGGACAGCGTTTCTGTCCGCAAATCAACAAGATCGCCCGGCAGTCCACGGTGTTTGCCAATGCCCGTTCGGCCTCGCATTGGACGCGACCCGCAGTGGCCGCCCTCATGACCTCTAAGCTGCCCCGGGAAACCGGATTGAGCGTCACCAGGTTCGGTCTGGATTCACTGGAGAAGGCGCGGTTTCACAGGGACATGACAACACTGCCGCACTTTCTGCGCCAAAACGGGTATGTGACGGCCGGTTTCACCAATGACGCATTCCTGCTGGACTTCTATTCGATTGGGGCGGACATCGGCCTCAACGAATGTTATGACAACCAGGAATACGTCCTGATGGACGCCAAAATGACGAACCGGGCTGTCCGGTGGATGAACCTGCACCGCGACGAACCCTTCATGGTTTATGTTCATCTCGACGGCCCGCATGGACAGCGAGTCCCGCCCAGCCGGTATCTCCTTCGTTCATTGTTTTCAACCGGGGTATCCCCTTCCTCCGACCTGCTTTACTGGTCCGGGGTACGCTACTCGGACCGCTACGTAGGCGAGATCTGGAAAGCCCTTGGGCAAATGGGGCTCCAGGACAATACGGTCCTCGTTGTCTTGTCCGATCACGGTTCTTCGCGCCGTCTTGATTCGCAGCAGGGAAGCACCCTGCATGATGACGAGATCCGGATTCCGCTGGTCTGGCGTTCGCCCCGGATCGCACAGCGCCGCGAAATCTGGGACCCGGTCTCGATCGTCGACATCATGCCCAGTCTATGCCGGGAGCTTGATCTCCCCATGCCCGCGGGCTTGCGGGGAACCGACATCGTTTCGGCTCCCGTACCGCAACGCGTCATTTTCTTCCAGGGCCGCAACAGCCAGGGGCTGGTCGATGGGAACTGGAAGTACTATCGCCTTGCCCAGCAGGACTTTCTGTTCGACCTGTCCCGCGATCCGGGAGAAAGCAACAACCTGGTCGCGCATCGCAGCGATGCGCTTCGCCGGGCCAAGCTGCTCCTGGCCGATTCCCTGGGCGGACGTTGTGTCATGCGGCTGCGCGGCAGCGGCCGTTCCGCCCAGGTTAGCGTCTCCCCGCGCGCCAACCTCGACAGCGCAATCGTGGACGGCCGCGCCTTTGGATTTGACTCGCTTTCGACGGCGCCGTTTCTTTTTCCGGCAAAGTGGTCCGAAGCCCGGCTCATCCTGCGGACAGGCTTCTTTCGCTGCCGAATTCGCAGCCTTGGCGCCCCGCTCTTTGTGGGGCCGTATGCCGTCCGCTGCTCGGGCGACAGCCTGGCCCTTGCCGGCCGCGAGGATTTCCAAAGAGTTCTTTCCACGGACGCCAAGCGATACCCCGTTGAATCGGGCGTGGCGTTGTGGGGCGAATACGAGCATTTCGACGAACCGCCGCCCGAGGGCCCACAAAGCTTCCACGGCGAAGTCCGCACCATCCTGGAAGACTGGGGATACATTCAAAAGGGGACTGGAGACCAATGACGCTATTCCTGCGCATGATGCGCTACCTCCGCCATTACCGCGCCGCCGTGGCCCTTTCGGTGGTCTGCATGATGGGATTCGTGGTCTTCAGCACGTTCTCGATCACGCTGGTGATGCCGTTTCTGGATTTCCTCTTCGGCACCAAGCTCGCATTCCTTTCCGCGGCCGACAAGGTGCCGGCCTCCACGGGATTCGGCGGCGCCATGGCGAATTTGCGCGTACTGCTGTTCAAGGCCATCGACCAAAATCTGCTGGCCGCCACCAAGGAGCAGACGCTCTGGCGCCTTTGCCTCCTGCTCTTTTTCAGCTTTCTTCTGAAGAACATTTTCTCCTTTGGACAGGTCTTCTTCGGCTCCCTGATGGAACAGGGCATGATGCGCGATCTTCGCCGCGATCTCTTCGAGCACATCGAAGGCATCTCGCTTGACTTTTTCCATCGCGAAAAGGTCGGCAACCTGGTTTCGCGCCTCACCAACGACGTCGCCGCGATCAACTACTTCATAACCGCCTTCGTCAACACCTTTTCGCGCGATCCGTTCCTGTTGTTGAGCTACCTGGTTTTAATGTTCATCCTCAGCTGGAAACTCACGCTGTTCGCCCTCCTGGTCGTGCCCCTGTTGGGAGCGGTCATGGCCCTGGTTGGCAACGCCATCCGCAAATACACCCTTCGCTCAGCGCAAAAAATGGCCGAGATCTCGTCCATCGCCTTCGAGGGATTGTCGGGGATCCGGGTCGTGAAGGCATTTGGCTCCGAACGGCACATGCTGGGCCGGTTCATGAACGAGGTGGAACGCAATCGCACCGCAATGCTAAAACGGGCCTGGGCCAGCGGTCTCTCGTCTCCAGCCAACGAATTTCTGGGGGTCACCACCGGGGTGCTGATCCTGTGGTTCGGCGGAAGCGAGGTGCTGAAGGGAACAAGCGGACTCAGCGGCGGCGGGTTCATGCTGTTTCTCTTTGCCATGTTCTCGACGATCCAGCCGATCAAAAGCATTGGCCAGCTTTGGGCCAACGCCAAACAGGGTTTGGCCGCGGCGGGGCGCGTCTTCCAGCTGCTGGATGTCAAACACACCATCGCGGATGCGCCCAACGCCGTGCGGCTTACCGGGCTTGACAAGGCAATCCAATTCGAGAATGTCTGGTTTCGCTACGACCCGGACCGCTGGGTGCTTAAGGACGTAAGCGCGACGCTGCGCAAAGGCCAGGTTGTGGCGCTGGTCGGCCCCAGCGGAGCGGGCAAATCCACGATGGCCGATCTGTTGCTTCGTTTCTACGATCCCAGCGAGGGCCGCATTCTGGTGGACGGAACCGACCTGCGCCGGATCGAGCTTGCGTCGCTGCGGCAACACCTGTCCGTGGTCACCCAGGAAATGGTGTTGTTCCATGATTCCGTACGCAACAACATCCTGTTCGGACTCTCCCGGATCGGCGAGGGCCGTTTGGAAGCCGCTCTTCAAGCCGCCAATGCGGACGATTTCGTCCAACAGCTACCCCAGGGCGTGGACACGGTCATTGGCGACCGCGGCCTGAAAATTTCGGGCGGGCAACGCCAACGCCTGGCCATTGCGCGGGCGATTCTGCGGGACTCGCCCATTCTGGTTCTGGACGAGGCCACCTCGTCTCTTGACACTGAATCCGAGCGGCTGGTGCAGGACTCGATGGACCGGCTGATGAAGAACCGGACCGTGCTGGTGATTGCCCATCGGCTGTCCACAATCCAGCACGCCGATGAGATCTGGGTTATCAACCAGGGCCGCATCGTGGGCATTGGCACGCATCCCAACCTGCTGGAGAACTGCCCGTTGTACCGCCGCCTGTATGAAAACCAGTTCCGGCCCGAGGATCTGCCGCGAGCCTTTTCCGGGGGGGCGACTTGAAAGCCCCATTTAACCAAAATACCGCAGTTGATCCGTGGATGAAGAGTGGTAAGATCTTGTCCCAGATCGGCTTGAAGAAAACGCAGGCATATCACCCAATAGATATGGCGAGGCTTTCTGAAAGCCGAGATGGGGCAAGAGATTGCCGCTATTCGCCGCGGGCAACTGCGGTATTTAGGTTTGAGACACGACATCTCCGGTCGGCGCGCGCGATGGCGTCGGCCATAACCCAACAAGGTGATCGATGAAAGCCAAGGACGTTTTTAAATTTGTTTTGCAACCCCTCCTCCTTGGTTTGACGCGGAAGAACAAGATCGCGGACCTCAACCGATACGAATACCGCATCTTCTCACAAAACGGGGAAGATGGAATTTTGCACGCCATCTTCAGCAAAATCGGGCTCACAAACCGCTATTTTGTGGAATTCGGCGTGCAAGAGGCAAGCGAATGCAATACCCGGCTCCTTCGCAAAAAGGGATGGGACGGGCTTTGGATGGATGCCGGCGTGTCCCGGAATCCGGCCGTCCGGCAGGAGTTTATTACAGCCGAAAACATCAACGGCTTATTCGCCAAGTACGCGGTGCCGGAAACGTTCGACCTTCTATCCATCGACATCGACGGGAACGATTACTGGGTTTGGAAGTCCATTGCCGGATACCGGCCGCGCGTTGTCGTGATCGAATACAATTCCAGCATACCGCCCAACGAAAGTGCGGTGGTTGAATACGATTCCAAAGCCGTCTGGGATGGAACAAACTATCATGGCGCCGGGATCAAGGCGCTCGCCGACCTGGGAGCGCAAAAAGGATACACCCTGGTAGCCTGCGACAGCCGCGGCATCAATGCCTTCTTCGTGCAGCGCGACCTTGCCGATCGGCATTTCAATCCGCGGCCGATTGAAGAGCTGTACCGGCCGCCCGGCTTCGGCGAGTTGCGGGGCGGGCTCCACACCGGTCATCCGGCCGCCGGCCGGCGCATGATCCGCCTGTAAAAGAGATGTCAAAGAAAGCTATCATCGTCCGCGACGGCCACCTTGGCGATATCATTCTCTCCACCTGCATTGTGGACCCGCTCCATTGCGCCGGATTCGAGCGCATCGATTGGCTGGCCAACCGGCGCATTCTGGAACTGGCACCCTGGATCCCCCACTGCGCAAAAACCTTCGTGGTCCGCGAACGCAGGGAACTGTTTCTTCAATGGAAACTGATGGGCGAACTCCGCCGCGAGAAATACGATTTGATGGTCATCCTGGAATGCTCCTCCCGGTATAATCCTCTTGCCTTCATGGCCGGTGCGCGGGAAGTCTATTCATTTCACGAACGTCCTTTGAACCGGATCGGGGTCGACCGGGCGCTCTACTGGGATTATGGAGTTTCAATTCTGGAAAATTGCGGCAGGCTCATCAAGCCTCTTCTGAAGGACGGGCAGGCCGGCCTGCGCCCCTGGCTGGAACCTCCCCGCCAATGGGCTTCGCCACGACTGCGGCAATGGATCGAACGGCAAGACAAATCCTGCAGTCACGTGACCGTCCATCCGGGGTCTTCGCAAATCTCGCTGCGGAGCTGGCCTGTCGAACACTATCGAAAGCTGATCGAGTCCCTCCTTGCTCAGCCGGACATTCGCATCGTCCTCTCGGGAACGCCGGCGGAATTAGGGCCGTTTGGCGACCTGTATTCTTCGCGTCAGGGCCGGGTTGTGGAATTCTTCCCGGATGCCAAACTCGATGAACTCTGCGGACTCATCCTTTTTTCGGACTTATTTTTATCCGCGGATACCGGGCCCATGCATTTGGCCTGTGCGCTGCAAAAACCGCAAGTCGCGTTATACGGGCCAACCCGTCCGGCCGATACGGGCCCGGTTAACCCCGGCGCCCTGATCGTCGAGTCACCCTACTGGTGCCGCGGCTGCCTTTTTGAAAAAGAGCGCAAAGCACAACGAGAGCGGTGCCAGTCGGGCGGACAGGCCGATTGCTACACGGCATTGACCCCGGACCAGGTGATTGAGGCGATCCGCAACCGGTGGGGCGATTCGGGCCGCATCCTACGCAAGGAACTTCTGCGCGACGCCAAGCCCATTCCTTCCCTGGAAGACCAAAACAAAGCGATGCGGCAGTGAAAATGGGCCAACGCTCCGCTGCAAAGCATCTCGGTGAAAACAGCCCTGCGGACGGTGCGCACCGCATGAATGGCCGGAAATGCCATCTGGTTTTCAATTGTCTGGGGAGGAATACATGACATGGATATTGCACGCCCTTATCGGGATCCTGCTGGTATTAACGGTTGTTCTGATGAAGCAGTTCCACCGCTATCGCAGGCGGCTCTACATCTCCGAAAACCGGTATGGCAAAACCGTAATTCCAAAGATCCTTCTTAACGAATTCGACAAGCAGTTTGGCTTCCGGGACTGGAGCGACCTGCTAAAAAATGAGGTCCGCTTCCTTGGTCTGGGAAACGTGGCTCTTGCGGGCGCAACCTCCGACACCGAGGCCTGGATCCTGTCAGTGCTCGCAAAGCGGGCAGGCCGTATGTTCGAGTTCGGGACCTGTTCGGGCCGCACCACTTACCTTTGGGCCCGCAATTCGGAACCTAAGGCCCGCATCACCACATTGACGCTGCACCCGTCCCAGGCGGACCAGTACCAGGCGGGCGAGGAAGACAGCCGGGCGTCTTCGCAAATCGCCCTTGCAGAGTCGTCCCATTCAAAATTCATCTACTCAGGCACGCCGGAAGAGAGCAAGATCGAACAACTCTATTGCGATAGCAAACGCTTTGATGAAACACCCTACCTGGCGAGTTGCGATTTGATTTTCGTCGACGGCTCCCATACCTATTCCTATATTCGGAGCGACACCGAGAAAGCCCTTCGCATGGTCCGGCCGGGCGGAATCATCATCTGGCACGATTATCGACGAGGAAGCGACCCGGCCGATGTGGAGCGGTTCCTCAACGAGCTCAGCGCAACCCGCAAGCTGGTCCATCTCGACCAAACAAGCCTGGTGGCTTATCGTCATGAGGCATAGGGTCATCCGCAAGAGTGGAGCATGAAACGCGTTTTGATCATCCGTCCCGATGCGGTTGGCGATGTCATGACGGCATCCGGATTGCCGTCCGCGCTCAAAACGCAAACGCCCGGCTGCTTCATTGGATTCCTGTGTGGAAAAGCAGGAGCCCAGCTCCTGCGCGGACATCCCAATATCGATGAACTGATTGTTGACCAGGACCTTTCGCTTCCCGAACTGGCGCTCACATTGCGCAAAAGGCGTTTTGACACGGCCTTTCTCCTGGTACAAACAATGCGGCATGCCTGGGCGGCTTGTCTGGCTGGGATCCCAAGGCGCTATGGCATCGGCGGCAAACCATACGAGGTGTTGACCGGCGTACGTGGATTGGGCCGCCGCCAGCGCGGCCAACGCCACCAGTGCGGCATGGACATCCTTGCCAGGGCTGGAATTCAGATCGAATCCGCGCCTCCGAAGATTGTCGTGACCCCGGACGAACAGGCACGGGCCCGGCACGTGCTTGGCTGCGGCTCCGCGGGCAATCTCCAATATGTATTTCTGCAGTATGCAGCCAAAACCAGCCCAAACTGGCCTGTGCAGAAATGGAACCAGCTCGCCGCCGAGCTGGTGAATCGCGGCTGGCGTGTTGCGGCCAACACCTTCGGCCTTGCCGCGCCCGGCTCCGCGCAAGCCGGCCTGACCGGCAATGCTTTTGTTGAGCTTGGAAGACTTGGACTGCGCGAACTGGCGGCCGTCATCTCGCTGTGCCGTGTTGCCGTGTCGCCCAATACCGGGCCCCTGCATATGGCCGCCGGCCTGGGAGTTCCCGCGATTGGCCTGTATTGTTCGGAGCCAACCCTCTCGCCGGCATCCTGGAGTCTTCCCGGAGAGATACCCCTGGTTCCAAAGGATTGCCGCTCCTGTCCGGGAGCCGGCGCCTGCTTGCTTGAGGGAATCTCTGTCTCCGAGGTTCTGGCTGCAATTGAAACGAAAGCATATAGGTAGCTACTCAGGTTTCTCAGAAGGACCTTGAAACCACTGAGCTCGCAGACGGAAAACGAGAGAAAGCACAACGAAGGATTTTCCTCCCTTTCATCCTTTCATCCTTTCATCCTTCTA
>CAYVZU010000084.1:0-2902 GCA_964455935.1 uncultured Fibrobacterota bacterium | reverse complement strand
TGAGACGTATTGCACCAACATTCCTCCATATGCTATCTTGAAACGCAATGAATCTTCCATTCAGACGAAAACCCGCCATATCTGACGCGCAGGCTCCGGGACAAACCTTTTTTGGCTTCACCCGAGAACTTTTTGTCGCCCTGATCATGGCCCTGGTCGTGATTCAATACGTAATCCAGGCCTTCAAGATTCCAACCGGATCCATGGAAGACAGCCTTCTGGCCAACGATTTTCTGCTTGGCATCAAATTCATTTATGGCGCCCCGGCACTGCCCAAAACCTATTATAAACTGCCGGGCTTCACTTCGCCCAAACCCGGCGATGTGGTGATCTTCCGCTATCCGGGACCCGAAGCTAAGGATTATATCAAACGGTGCGTGGCCGGACCGGGCCAGACCCTCGAGATACGGGAAAAGGACCTTTACATCGACGGCAAGTTCGTCTCTCTCCCGCCCAAGGGAAAACATGGCGACCCGCGCATTATCACTGACGGCGATCCGCGCGATAATTTTGGGCCGGTGACCGTCCCGCGCAAAGGCGACACGCTCCATCTCTCGGAGTTCAATGTCCGTGATTTTTACTTCGCGCGCGGCATCATTCACCAGGAAAATCCACGGGCCAAACTGGAAACCAACATACAGCTATATGTCGATGGCGCCTACGGAAATCCGGACTACGATTTTCAGATCGGTTATCAGCGCGGCCGCTTCAGCCAGATCGACTTCGATTTGACGGAATGGCCGCAGGTTCAGCAGAATATCGATCGAATAATCACCGAGAACCCAAACGCCAAAGTGGAGGTCCGCAAGTTCCTGACCGTGGACGGCCGGCCCGTCACCGACTACACGCTCGAACAGGATTGCTACTTCATGATGGGCGACAATCGCGACAACAGCAAGGACTCGCGCTACTGGGGTTATCTGAGCAAGAACTTCGTCAAAGCCAAGGCTTTCATCCTGTATTTCTCTTACGACACAACCTTCATCGAAGCCTTGATCAATCCCATCGGCAACATCCGCTGGAGCCGCCTGGGGAAACTGATTTCATAGCTTTTTGTCTCCTTTTCCAGGTTCCTATTGCATTTTATCCTGTAAAGAGATTGCATATTATGCTCTGCATGCAACCGCTGAAATTAGGATAATAGGTTGTTGCATTTTACGCATGGGACTACCTCCTCCCTTGTGGCGCGGCTCAACGGCCGTGACCACGGTTCCTCTTTTGGACTTAACGTGAAAGGTGCCCTTTCTTTCTCATTCATCAACAAGGAATCAGCAACCACGGGCATCATTTATAACATCGTCGCTCCGTGGTGAATACTCACGGAGGATCAATGAAAAATATCTTGGGTTTGGCCGTGCTGATATGTTCCTGCGCGCCACAAGGAGCTCGCTTGGATGTTGTTCCCCAGGTGGACCTCAATCGCTATCTTGGCCAATGGTTTGAGATCGCCGCATTGCCAGCTTGGTTCGAAAAGGGATGCTCGTGCGTACAAGCCGAATATTCTTTGCATCCCAAAGGGTATGTTGTTGTGCGCAATTCCTGCCTTAAAGACGGCAAACCCAAAGTCGCCGAGGGCAAGGCTTTCGTTGTGCCAAACACCGGCAATGCAAAACTCAAAGTTCAATTCTTCTGGCCTTTCAAAGGCGACTATTGGATTCTTGAACTGGCGCCGGACTACTCCTACGTGCTGGTGGGCGAACCCAAGCGGGAGTATTTATGGATTTTATCGCGCGCGCCTCAGATGGAGGAATCGACCTACCGGATGCTTGTCGGCAAGGCTGCGCAAAAGGGGTTCGATCCCGCCAAAATCAGAAAGATGAAACAGGACTGCGCAAAGTAGCCGCCCGGTAATTGCCCAAGCGGTCGGCGCGATAGTTTCTGTTTTGATTCTTTGTTTATCTTCCCGGATTCTATCTCCTCGATCCATTCCAGCCTGTTTCCATTTTCCCTGCTGACCGAACCTCGCCAGCCAATCCCATTGTGTGGAAAAACTCATCGACCTGTCGATTTTCCCCACAGGGCTACCGATCCTTTGTTTTTGAGCCAATGTAACGCATTGAAAAACAATAGCTTGCGAGCGAGCCGGTTTTTGGCACGCAATTTGAGCGTACTATTATATCAATTAATTATAGGCCATGAGGGTTGGTTTCCTTGGGACTCTGGACTCCAAACAAGGCGGTTGACATGTTCCATGAAGGGCTTAAGTTCTCCAGGCACAATCACCAAAACTACTTGATTTTGGAGATCCAGGACAAAGTGTCAAAAAAAGAAGTGGAGCCGCTGAAGGAGATCCTGGAGCAGGAAATTTTGGCCCGCAATCTTTTCATCGCCGTGGATTTTTCGGCAGCTACCCAAGTAAGCAGTTTTGCTCTGGGCGCGCTGCTTGAATTCTGGAAACGATTCCGAACCAAAGGCGGGGAACTGGTCATTTTAAATCCGACCGTCGAAGTGCGAAACCTGCTTGACGAAACGCGCATTGGCGCGATCCTGCCAATCGCCGATACAATCGAGGAATTGGCCGAGGTACCTGGAACGTGAAGTCCGGCCGGGTTCCAACAAGATCGAGTAGGAGGGCGCCGTAAGGCGCCCGTCCTCTCACACCACCGAACGTACGGTTCCGTATTCGGCGGTTCGTGAATGCGCATTCAAATAGGGTTTCAGCTCGTGCACGGTCATGCCATCAGCACCCGCAACGCCTTTGTTCCCTACCACGCGCCTATAGGCCGCTGTCATGTTCCCGCGTTCGACCACCGCTTCCATCAATCGCTCACCATCCCGACAGTCGCTTGCTCTCCTTGCCGTGACGATTGACGCACCAACACCGCTACCTCGCAACTTCCGGTCACTATGAGCCTTCCCCGATTTGGTGGACACTAAGAAAAGGGTGTATTTCATACCCTGG
>CAYVZU010000083.1:0-17286 GCA_964455935.1 uncultured Fibrobacterota bacterium | reverse complement strand
AAAAAACGACCCCCAATTAACAAATCAACACGCAGATCGCCGAACGGTTACCAGCATATCAATCCGGCCCAAACTGACCGCAACATCTTCAACCCACTTCTTCACGGCCTGCCGGTTTGTAACATCCACGGTGCAAAAACGAACGTTGGGGCCCAGGGATTTGGCCAACGCGTTACCGGATGCTCCAGCCGAGGATGGCCGGAGATGATAGGCAGTTGCGGGCCGCAGTATAAATATTTGCGAATAGATCGGGCTAGAAGATCGTAAATTTCCAAACCGCCTGCCGGCTGCCTTTCTGCTGCAGCACAACCAGATAGAGGCCCGGCCGCAAATCTTGTCTTATGGAAACACTGACTGTTCCCGTCTCCTGTCCCCGGCCCTGAAGCGACCGGAGGATTCGGCCGGAGGTGTCCAGCACCTTGAGAGTGTAGTCGCCTGCCGGGGAATCGCGTAATTCAAACCGGCTTTCCTTGCCTGCGGCCCGAATCAAGCGCAACCCCGGTTCGCCCGCATTCTGCCCCGACATGAACGGAAGACCAACAGGTCCCCCAACATAGATTCGAAGCGTCAGAGTGTCGGAGAAACTTCCCACCGTCAGCTTCACGCGAACCGTATCGATTTGGGCGATGTTGGGAGCCGTGCCGAAAAGCGTGTCGCCGGCCGCGGTGATCCAGGAAGGCTTGTCGAAATAGGTGAGAGTGACCGTTCCGCCCAACGCCGCGGTGCTGCGGACCTTGTACCCGAATGCTGCGCCCTTGGCCACCACCACGCTATCCGGGCAGACCGGGTAGACCGGCTGGCGCCATTTGGCAATAGTCAGGTTGTCGATCCAGAATGTTTGATCGACTGGCGAACCGGGACCGATATGAGGAGCAAACACGAATTTGTCGAACCGCATGTCCGGATAGACGGCGGTACGATAGATCATGTGGTCGTAGCTGAATACGGGTTCCCCATCAAACCAGTAACGCAAGACGCCATCCACCTGGCCTTTGCCGCCGGAAATGGTATTGAGTTTTAAAACAATCTCAACGAAATGCCAGTCCGCCTTGTAATAGCTCCCGGCAGCGTCGGAAAAGTGCTTTATTCGTCCACTCCACTGTCGTGAGCTGTAGTACGAGCCGCCGCCTGCGTCAAAGCAGTCTCTTCCATCAAGGTCACCCATGATTCCGTTGCAGGAGGCGATGGACCGATTTTCCGTGAACGGGTACGTGGCCGGATTGCCATTGCAGCCGATAAAGCCGCCGTTGGCAGTAATGCAGTTGTAATCGATGTTCTTGCTGTCCTGCAAAGAGAATTTGAGATATCCATTTACGACTTCGATGTAGGTGTTCAGCTTGGAGGAGGCAAACCCGGTGGCCATATCCATGGTGGTCATCACGTGAATCATATGCGGATGATACGCCACGCCCGAACCCACCCAGTTGGGGCTGAACTTCAGGTAGAAACTTATGTACACCGATTCGGTCTCGCTGAATTTATGGAACATGCCGCCGCAGTCGGGGCCGGTGTTGCCCTGGGTCCAGTGGAATTCCAGCGAGCCGGGGCTTCCGGGAACATGCTCGGCCGTGGAAACAGTCATGGGTTTCGACTGCCCGGCCCAGCGCCGGTAAATAAAATTATTGTTATCAAAAAGTTCCTGAAACAGGATGCGGGCTTCGCCCTGGCCAAAAGCCGTCAGAACTAGCAACAAAAAAGCAATCCGGTTGGAAGTCTTGGAATTCATGAAACCTCCGTAAATGGCCTGTTATCGGGAATGGCCTTGGAACCTTTCCATGGGCCAATTTCCGGCCTTGCCCGTTCGTCCTTCCGTCTTCCGCTTCATTTATTCCCGATCTCGATGGTCGGCAGAATTTTAATGTGCTTATTATTCTTGATTGCCATGGTGAAGCAAACCGTTCGTACTTCCTTTTTGAAATTGAAGTATTTGGCCACGAACTTATAGGTACCGGGTTCCACGACCAAGCGATAAAAATCAAACGTGTCGGTGATGGCTTTGTAAAGGTATTGCTTGTAGTCATTCTCATTTGCGAAGTCCGGGAGAACGAAAATTTCCACACCATAGTTTTTAATGTCCGGCTTGGGAACTTTCCAAACCACGTCGCCCACGCAAAGCACGCGATCATAGGCGGGCTCAGGCGCATTCACCGCGAGGGACAGGGCCGGAAGACCTGCCATCAGCAATGCCAGCAAATGGATCCGAAGGAATCGCACGCAACCTCCTTGTGAAAATGGAAACCGTAATTGGTAAGTACTATTTTAAGATCGGCTTTAGCCAGGAATTTGGTTTCGTATGCTATTGGGTGTTCGCGACGTTGCACGGCTTTTTCAGGTACGCGAAGAAACTGTCTACTCCTGGATAGCCAAACAGGAAATCCCCGCCCAAAAGATCCGCGACAACTACCGTTTCAGCCGCGTGGAGCTGCTGGAATGGGCCACGGCTCGCGGGCTGCGCTTCTCCCCGGAACTGGCCCGGTCCCAGGAAAAAGAATTCCCGCTCGGTTCGCTGCGCAGGGCCATTGAGCGCGGCGGCATCCATAGCAACATCCATGGCAATGACAAGGAGGCGGTCCTCCAATCCGTTGTAAGCCGGCTTCGGTTGCCGCCGCGGGTGGACCGGGAATTCCTGCTGTCGGCCCTGCTGGCTCGCGAAAGCCTGGGCACCACCGCGATTGGCAAAGGAATCGCCATTCCGCACGTGCGCAACCCCATTATTCTGCAAATCGAGCAGCCGCAGGCGGCCGTCTGTTTTCTTGCGAACCCCGTGGATTACGGAGCGCTCGACGGTCAAAAGGTGACAACGCTTTTTTTGATCGCCAGCAACACCGTGCGCGAACACCTGCATCTGCTTTCCCGGCTTAGTTTTGTCTTGCAGCAGGATCCCGTGTGCCGGGCTATCGGCAAAAAGGCCGAGGCCGAGCTTCTGGACTGTATCGAAGCGGCCGAAGCCTCGGTCGAAGCGGCCGCCTCATGACCGCCTTCTTCCTGCTTTGTGGTCTTTTCCTGGTGGCCGGCCTCGGCGCCCTGATGCTCCCCCGAGACCCGCGGCACGGACAGAACTGGGCCGGCGGAGCGGCCCTTGCCAGCGTGGGTCTTCTGGCTTGGCTGGTAGCCAACTACAAGGCCGTAGCATCGGGCGCGCTTACGTTCCGGCACGCCTGGCCCATGCCCTGGATTTCGCTCAACATCGGCATCGACCCCCTTTCGCTTGTTTTTCTAATCCCGCTGCTGATTGTGGCGGCCTGCGCGGCCCTCTATGGCAGGGAATACATGGTTCCATTCTGGGAGCGGAGAAGCATCGGACTCCACTGGCTGTGGTTCAACCTTCTGATCGTGTCGATGATCTTCGTGGTCGTTGCCCGCAACGCCCTTCTGTTCCTGCTGGCCTGGGAAGTCATGTCGCTCTCGTCATTTTTTCTGGCCACCTTTGAAAACGAGAAGGACTCGGTCCTGGAATCCGGATGGGTCTATTTGGTCTCGGCCCACATTGGCATGGCTTTTCTCACCGTCCTTTTCCTGCTGATGGGAGCCCAAAGCGGAAGCTTTGAGTTCGGCGATTGGCAACAGCATACCTGGTCCGCTCGCGGCGCCTCGCTTTTTTTCCTGCTGGCCCTGGTGGGATTCGGCAGCAAGGCCGGATTCATTCCCTTCCATGTATGGCTGCCGCTGGCCCATCCAGCCGCTCCCAGCCATGTATCGGCCCTGATGTCGGGTGTCATGATCAAAATGGGGATTTTCGGGTTGGTTCGCATGTTGTCTCTCCTTGGCCCTGCGCCGTTGTGGTGGGCCGCGGTCCTTCTGGGCACGGGAATGGTCTCGGGTATCCTGGGCGTGCTCTTTGCGCTGGGTCAGCACGATGTGAAGAAGCTTCTGGCCTACAGCAGCGTGGAAAACATCGGGATTATCACATTGGGTCTTGGGATGGGCGTGCTGGGCAACAGTCTTGGATTGCCGTTTGTTTCCGCTCTTGGTTTTGCCGGAGCCCTGCTGCACGTGGTCAACCACGCCCTGTTCAAGAGTCTTCTTTTCATGGGGGCGGGCGCCGTGGCCCATGCGACCGGAACCCGGGATATGGACCGATTGGGTGGACTCATGAAGAAGATGCCCATCACCGGCGCATTGTTCCTGGCCGGCGCCATCGCGATCAGCGGTATTCCTCCGTTCAACGGATTCATCAGCGAATTTCTGATCTACAAATCGGCCTGGGCTGGCGGTTTTCACAACACCTTAGAAGCGGGCCTGTTCTCGGTCCTGGGCTTTGCATCGCTGGCCCTAATTGGCGGTTTGGCAACAGCCGGCTTTGCCAAGCCTTCTGGAATCATATTTTTGGGTGAACCGCGTTCTTCCGCCTGCGGCCAGGCGCACGAGCCCGGGCCGGCCATGCTGGGCTCCATGGCCGTGCTGGCGGCCCTGTGCCTGCTGATTGGACTTGGCTCGGGTGCGATCATCCAATGGCTGGCCGCGCCGGTCTCCCTTCTTTCGGGCAGCCAGTCCCGGGCCATGCTGACGGCTGAGCAGCCGGTTTTTTATGGGCTTGCCGGAGTATACGGGCTGGTGGCGCTGCTGTTTGGGATTGTGTATGCCGTCCGGCGCCGCGCTTTGCGCAGGCAGGGGACGGCGTTGGGACCAACATGGGATTGCGGCTATGCGCAGCCGGCCGCTTCCATGCAATACACGTCCTCTTCGTTTGCCTCGCCGATCGTGGACTTCTTCTCCCCCTTTCTGCGCGGCCGCAAAAAAAAGGACACGACGCAGGGCTTCTTTCCGCAAGCCTGGAGTTTCCATTCCGAAGTGGCTGATTGGGTTATGGAGAGGATCTATACGCCGGCTTTTCGGGGAGTGGATTCGATTCTTAAGCGGTTTCTCTGGGTCCAGAGCGGACGTTTGCACCTGTATATTCTTTACATTCTTATAACCCTTTTGGTTCTGGTGATATGGAAAGTGGTCCTGGGTTTCTAAGCCTTGTCTCGCCCGTGCTGACACTGGCCGGCGCGCCTCTTCTTCAGAGTTTCGTTCTGAAGATCAAGGCGCTGTTTGCCGGCCGCAAGGGTCCGCCGGTTCTTCAGGTCTATTACGATATCATTAAATGCCTGCGCAAAGGAGTCGTCTACAGCAGCAGCGCCTCCTGGATCAGCCGCGTTGCGCCTTCGCTGATCTTTGCCGCGATTGCCATCTCGGCCCTGTTTATGCCAAGCACGGCCTGGGGTTCCCCCCTGTCGTTTTCCGGTGACATTTTCGTCTTCATCTACCTCCTGGCCCTGGCGCGTTTCTTGACGCTGGTGCTTGCCCTTGACTGCGGATCGAGCTTTGAAAGCATGGGAGCCAGCCGCGAGGCTTTCTTCTCGTCTTTGGCCGAGCCGGTTCTGCTTCTGGCGATGGGGGCATTGGCCAAGACAAACCATCAATTTTCGTTGACGGCCCTATTTGGCGGAACAGGCTTTGGCATCGTTGTCGGCCTTCTGGCCGGAGTCAGCCTGTTCGTGGTCCTTCTGGCCGAGAACTGCCGCGTGCCCGTGGATGACCCAGCCACGCATTTGGAGCTGACGATGATTCACGAGGTCATGATCCTGGATCAAAGCGGGCCCGAACTGGGCTGGATTCTTTACGGAGCCGCCGTCAAGTTCTGGCTGTTCTGCGTGCTGGCGGCCCAGGCCCTGCTTCCGGTGCATGGGTTCTCGGCGCCGGCGCAAACGGTAATGCTGCTGGCTATGTTGTTTCTGGTCGCCGCCGCGGTCGGTGTTGTGGAATCCACGCTGGCCCGGTTGCGCCTGGCACGCGTGCCGCAGTTGCTGGTCGGCGCGGGCGCTCTTGCCGCTCTGGCGCTTCTGTTTGGGAACGGATGAACCATGGCAGACCAACTGTTTTTTCTGTCCGCGGTCCTGTTGATCATCCTCGATTTCTACCTGCTTAGCACAAGCCGGCTTGTCTCCCTCATTCGCGCCACGGCCCTGCAGGGAGTGGTCATCAGCTGTCTTCCCTTTCTGGTAACCGGAGGGCATGTCTCGATTCACATCGCCGCACTGGGGCTGGGCAGCCTGGCGATCAAAGGCATTCTGATACCGCGTTTTCTGATCCGCGCCCTGCGCGGCGAGAACATCGCGCGCGAAGCGGAACCCTACGTGGGTTACACCGTCTCGATCCTGGTGGGAATCGCCGCGACCGCTTTTTCGTTCTGGGTTATGCGGGGGATCCCGATTTCACCTTTCCTGCCTTCCCCGCTTCAGGCCAGTGTGGCCGTGACGACCGGTTTCACCGGCTTTTTTCTGATCGTAGCCCGCCGCAAAGCCATTACGCAGGTGGTCGGATATCTGGTGCTGGAGAACGCAACATTCATACTGGGAATTTCCCTGGCGGCGGTCCAGCCGCTGCTGGTCGAGATGGGGATTCTGCTGGATATTCTGGTGGGAGTTTTTATCATGGGGATTGTGATTCACCACATTCGCACGGAATTTGATTCAATCAGCACGGACCAACTGGAGCAACTCAAGCAATGATCCCAAGCCCGGGTATTCTGTTTGGTCTTGCGCTGGGGTTCCCGCTTCTGGGCGCGGCTGTTTGCCTGTTGCCGCTAAGACCGCGCCAAATGCTGGGGATCACGATTGCGGCTGTAACGGCAGGTTCGCTGGCGGTCCTGGCCATCGGCCTTCAGGTCTTCAGGGTGGGACCGCTTTTTGCATTCAGCCGCTACCTGTTCGTGGACAAGCTTTCGCTCTATCACCTGGCCCTGGTCTGCGCCCTATTCCTGGTTTCGTCCGTTTACTCCGTCAGCTATTTTGGTTTTGACGAAAAAGTGATGTCGAACACCGTTCGGATGCGCCGCTTCTGCGTGCTATGGCTGGGCTTCCTGTCCGTTCTTCAGTTGGTGTTGTTCTCGAACCACATGGGACTCCTGTGGATCGCCATTGAAGGGACCACGCTTCTATCGGCCTTTCTGATCCTGACCGATGGGCAGCGATCCTCGATTGAGGCCATGTGGAAATACCTGATGATCTGTTCCGTCGGCATTCTTCTGGCCTTTGTGGGAACACTTCTGCTTCTGGTGGCCACGCGCACAGCCGGCCTGAGCACGACTTTGCTGTGGACGGATCTTCTGCAGGATGCCGGACGGTTTCATCCGCGCATTATGATGCTGGCCTTCCTGTTCGCCCTGGTCGGTTTCGGGACCAAAGCGGGCCTGGCGCCCCTGCACACCTGGCTTCCGGACGCGCACTCGCAGGCGCCAACGCCGGTATCGGCCGTATTCTCGGGCGTGATGATCAACTGCGCGCTGTACGCCATTTTGCGATACCTTCCCCTGACCGAAGCCGCCACGGGCCGCTCCGGCGATGCCCATTCTCTCCTCCTGCTGCTGGGACTGCTTTCGATCGGCGTTGCCGCCATTTTCATTCCGGCGCAAACGGACGTAAAACGGTTTCTCGCCTATTGCAGCGTCGAGCACATGGGAATCATCGCCGTGGGAGTCGGGCTGGGAGGGTTTGGGGTGGCCGCCGCTTTGTTCCACACGCTGAACCATTCCTTGTCCAAAACACTGGCCTTCTTTTCGGCCGGCCGGATTGCGCAGCTTCACGGCGTGCGGGACATGCGCAGCATCCGAAGGGCCGTTTCGGCCAGCCCCCTTTGGGGCAGTGCATTCCTGATTTCGATTTTGGCGCTGATCGGGGCGGCGCCCTTTGCCGTGTTCATGAGCGAATTTCAGATTCTTAAGGCCGCGGCCGATACGGGCCGCTTCGCGGTCATGCTGATTTTTCTGGCCGGAGCCGGCGTTGTGTTCATCAGCGCGCTTCGCCACGCCATGAATGTCTCCTGGCGCTCGGACTCCGGTCCCGCGCAAACGCCGGGAGACAGCGGCAGCAACCGGTCGCTGGTTGTGCTTTTCATCGCCCTTCTTGTCGTTCTGGGACTGGTCCTGCCCGGTCCCTACGCAGCCTGGCTTGCGGAGATGGCGGCCATTGTGGAGAACACACGATGAGCGAACTTTTGACCGGCCACAGACTTTACAATGGGGAGCGCGCTGAGCTATCCGACATCCCGGTCCTGGGCATGACCGAATTCCGGCGCAATCTCCTGGATTTTCTCACAAGCCGATGGCGCGTTGTGTCCTTGTTCGCATTCCAAAATTCGAAAAGGGAATTGCGGCTCTGCGCGGTGTGCGCCAACGATCGCAACGGCAGCCTGGTGGTCTTCCTGGGCCGGACCGAGCCGGAGTTCGAATCGATGACCCCGGCGGCACCCCAGCTGCACCTGTTCGAACGCGAGATCTACGACCAATTCCGAATCAAGCCCGTGAACCACCCCTGGCTCAAACCGGTCCGATTTGAAAGACCGTTTGTCGATCCTGCGGCGGGCACGGCCCCGGAAATCGGGGTAACCAGTTTCTTCCGCATGGCCGGCGAGGAGGTGCACGAAGTGGCCGTGGGACCGGTTCACGCGGGAATCATCGAGCCCGGCCATTTCCGGTTCCAGTGCCACGGCGAAACCGTTTACCATCTCGAAATTTCGCTGGGGTACCAGCACAGGGGCCTGGAGCGCGAATGGATTGGCGGCCCCGGTCCTCGAACAGCCGGTCAGATGGAAACAATCGCCGGCGACACCACGGTCGGCCACCAGATTGCCTACGGCCAGGTTCTGGATTCCCTGTGCGGCTGCCGCACGCCGGTCCGGGCTCAGGCCATTCGCGCCATCGCCCTGGAACTGGAGCGCTGCGCCAACCATACCGGCGATCTGGGCGCGCTGGCGGGCGACGTGGCCTATTTGCCGACGGCTTCCTACTGCGGCCGGATTCGCGGCGACTTTCTCAACATCACGGCCGTGCTGTGCGGAAACCGGTTCGGCCGGGGGCTGGTTGTCCCCGGAGGAGTCCGCCACGATGTCGATCCAATCCGCGCCGACGAAATGCTGCGCCGGGTAGCCAATGCGCGCGCGGATTTTCTTAATGCGACAGCGCTTCTGTGGAACGAATCGACGGTCATGGCCCGCTTCGACAATACGGGATCGATAACCCGGGCCGATTGCGAGTCCCTGGGAATTGTGGGCATGGCCGCCAGGGCCAGTGGAATTGAGCGCGATGTGCGCCAGGATTTTCCGTTTGGCCTCTATCAGTTCGCCCACATTCCGGTTGTGACGGCGCACGGCGGCGACGTGACTGCGCGCGCGCTTGTGCGCTGGCGCGAGGTGCAGCAATCCCTGGACTTTATACAGGAACAACTGCGATCTCTGCCCAAGGGCGCGCTCCAGGTCCCTGCGGCCAAGCCGGCCGCCGACGCCCTTGTCGTTTCGCTGACCGAGGGCTGGCGCGGAGAAATCTGCCACACGGCCATTACCGGAACCGACGGCCGTTTTCTGCGCTATAAGGTCGTGGACCCCTCGTTCCATAACTGGACGGCCCTGGCGCTTGCCTTGCGGGGGCAGCCGATTTCGGATTTCCCGCTGTGTAACAAGAGCTTCAACTTATCCTATTGCGGGTTTGATCTTTAGGAGAACAGTCGACGATGTGGAAAGAAATCGCAGCGCGGATTCATCAGAAACACCGGACCATGGACTATCCGGTCGAAAAGCCCGCGCTGTCGGATCGCTATTGCGGCCTGCCGCAGGTCGACGTTGCCAAATGCGGAACCTGCGCCGCCTGCAGGACCGTTTGCCCCACGCAGGCACTGTTGAAGGATGGGCGCATCGATCTGGGCCGGTGTACATTTTGTGGTCTGTGCACGGCTGCCTGCTCGACAGGCAACCTCCGGTTCACGGACGAACACAGGATGGCTGTGCGCAACCGCGCCGATCTGGTCACGGACGGACGGCAATATGGCCGGGCCAATGCCCTGAAAAAAGAGATGCTCGGCCTGCTGGGCCGCTCTCTCAAACTTCGTCAGGTCAGCGCGGGCGGATGCAACGCCTGCGAGGCCGACACCAATGTCCTCAACACGGTGGGGTTCGATCTAAGCCGGTTCGGCATTCAGTTTGTGGCCTCGCCGCGCCATGCCGACGGCCTGCTTGTAACCGGTCCGGTGCCTCCCAATATGCAACTGGCGCTGCGCAAAACCTACAATGCGATCCCCGAGCCCAAGATCGTAATTGCGGTTGGGGCTTGCGCGATCTCGGGCGGCCTTTTTGCCGGAAATGAAGGCGGAAACGGTGTAGATCCCATTCTGCCCGTTGTTGACCTATACATTCCCGGCTGCCCCCCTCACCCTCTCACCATTCTTGACGGCCTGCTTCGAATTCTTAACCGATCAAAGCGGGATTAAAGCCCCAAAGTTCTCACCGGCAGCGTTCTCCCCAATAAGCCTCATTTGACGTCCCTGGTTTAATGACCCAGCTACGTAGAATTCGCCTGGCCCTCTTTTTGCAGCTCCCACTTTGGCTTGGTGTCGCTCTTCCGGCTTTGTTCGGATCGGTTTGTAACACAACGGATTTAAATGGAACAGGACTTGCGCCCAGCACTGAAAGAGATGGAAGAGCGGAATTCCCAACTGCGCCGGAAAGCGCGCGAATTGGCCGCAGCCAACCAGGAACTCGAAAGCTTCGTGCATTCGGTTTCGCATGATTTGCGAACACCACTTCAAACCATCATTGGTTTCAGCGATCTGGTGATTGAGGACTATGGGGAAAGCCTTAATGCGACGATGCTCGATTATATGCACCGCATTCTGAAAGCGGCCCGTCACATGGATCAACTCATCACCAACCTGCTTTCGCTGTCTCACGAAACAAAGCGTGACTGAATGAAACCCGTGCTTCCGGCGGTCCGTGCGCGCATTGAGCTTGAGCTGGCCCGGTTTGCCGCGGAATTTTCGCGGGAAAGCAGACGCCTGGGGTTGCCGGTCCGGCTGGATCGTGTGCTATCCGAATTTATCCTGCGCCGCGGCAAACGGCTTCGACCCCTGTTGTTCCTGTGCGGTTTTTCCGGCTACGCCCGGCCGGTGGCCGGGCTTTACCGCACGGCCATATCCCTGGAATTACTGCATGACTTCGTTTTGATTCATGACGACATCATCGACGGCTCTCCGCTTCGGCGTGGCGGGCCTGCAATGCACATTGCCCTTGGAAGTTGCAGAACGGCAGGCAAGAACCGAATGTTGGCCGGACGCAATCTGGGCATTATTGTGGGAGATGTGCTGTACGCGTTGGCCATTTCGGCCTTCCTTTCGATTCAAAAGCAGCTTGCCGTCAAGCATTGCGCGCTGAGCCGATTGATGAAGGCCGCTCATTATACCGGTGTCGGCCAGATCTTCGAACTGGGTTCCGGTTTTGCGCAATTGCCCGGGATGGCGCTGCGCGATGTGTACCGGATCTATGATCTGAAAACGGCCCACTATTCCTTTGTTGTCCCGCTTACATCGGGCGCCATTCTGGCCGGAGCCCCCAAAACAGAGGTCCGGTCTCTGGGCCGTTGCGGCCTTTTTCTGGGCCGGGCTTTTCAGATCCGCGACGACCTCCTGGAGATGGCCAATACGGCATCGAGCAGCCTGGCCGACCTGCAGGAAGGCAAAGTCACACTGCTTATTTGGTATGCCTTTCACCGGGGAGGGCCGGCCGCGCGAAAGGCCATTGCCGGACTGATCCGAAAGCCAAGCGCAAACGAGCCTGAATTGCTCCGGATTCGCGATGTGATTCTTGACTGCGGCGCAGCGGAGTTCGCCCAAAGGGAAATGCGGAAATTCGCGGAGAGGGCCGATCCCGCCAAAACGGCAGGAACAATGCGCCACCCCTGGAAATCGGCGCTGCTCGATCTTACGCAGGAGATTCTGGGTCCGTGAGCATTTTTTTATATTTCAGGCGAATCCTAAAGGAGGATCGCCCATGAATTACCTGAAGACAACTTTTCTGTTGGCTCTGCTCTCCGTACTGCTTGTCATGCTGGGCCAGTATGTTGGCGGGGGCCGCGGCGCCTTTATGGCCCTGCTCTTTGCCGGCGTCATGAATTTCGTCAGCTACTGGTTTTCCGACAAAATCGTTTTGGCCATGTATAGAGCCAAGGAGGCGAGTCCGCAAGATGCGCCGCGCCTGCACGACGTGGTCAGCCGGCTGGCCCGGAAGTCGAATATGCCAATGCCCCGGGTGTTTGTGATTCCGTCCGAAACTCCCAATGCTTTCGCCACCGGACGCAGTCCAAACCACGCATCCGTCGCCGCCACAACGGGAATTCTAAATCTGCTGACCGACGAGGAACTCGAAGGCGTCATGGCCCACGAACTGTCGCATGTGCGCAATCGCGACACCTTGATCGCCACGGTGGCCGCAACCATCGCGGGCGCGATCACATGGATCGCCCACATGCTGCAATGGGGCGCCATGTTTGGCGGCTCGCGCGACAGCGAGAACCGCGGCTCGGGCCTGAGCATGCTGGCCATGGCGATTTTGGCTCCCATGGCGGCGATGCTGGTTCAGCTTGCCATCTCGCGCTCGCGCGAATACGCGGCCGATGAATCGGGCGCGCAGATCTGCGGCAACCCCCTGGCCCTGGCCAGCGCCCTCGCAAAGCTCCAGCAGGGCGTGCGCGTGCATCCCATGCACGGCGGAAGCCCCACAACGGCGCATCTGTTCATCGTGAACCCGTTCCGGGGCGGCTTCACCGGGCTGTTCAGCACACATCCGCCCATGCAGGAACGCATTCGCCGCCTGCAGGAAATGTCGCAGCACCTCCGGTAGTTTTGTAGGGACACGGCACCCGTCCTCCGCAGCAGTCCACTGCGGAGGGTGGATGCCGTGTCCGATGAAGGGCGCAGAAATGCGCCTTTATTTTCGAAGGGGTAAGAACTCAGGATCCAGAAGTCCGAATTCGGCAAGCATGTTTTCTATCTTGTAACTCCCGTCTCCCGACTCGCCATTAACAACTCATCACTTCCAACTCATACTCCCTGCTCCCAAGCCCAATCTTCTCGGCATGGGCCAGCTGGATAGTATAATCGAGCTCGGGCCAGATCTTGCGAAAAAAATCGTCTCCGCTGGCCTTGGAAATCAGGTCGGCCGCGGCCTGGTCCAACGCGACCGGATCGTTTGAGGCGATCACGCCGATGTCGTCGGCGCACTTGTCATTGTCTTTTCCAATGCAGTCGCAGTTCTTCGTAATACGCGTGAGAAAGGCAACGTAAGCTGTCTTCTCCTGCCGGCCTGCCACAACGCCCAGCGCGTATTCGGCCATACGCTCCTGAAAGGCTTTCTTTTCGGCGTCCCAGCCGTACTTGATCGCGCCGGACGGACATACAGCCAGGCATTCCCCACAGCCGATACAAGTGCCGGAATCGATGGAAGCAGGCCGGTCCTTTTCCACAGTGATCGCGCCGGACGGGCACCATTCGATGCAGCTGCCGCAATGGAGACATTTCGTCTCGATTACACTGGGTTTTGCCGCTGAATGCTGAACCAGTTTTCCCGCGCGACTGGAAAGCCCCATGCCCAGGTTTTTTATGGTTCCGCCCAAACCCGCGGCAAGGTGGCCCGTAACATGAGTGAGAACCAGCATGGAATCGTACACCCGCGCGTCTCCCGCCACTTCCACCTGTTGATGGTGCACGCCCGGGATTTTCACTTTGACTTTGGATTGGCCGCGCAAGCCGTCGGCCATGATGATGGGGGCACCCACGGCTCCATAGGTATAGCCGTGCTCGAAGGCCAGCATCATATGATCGTAAGCATTGGAGCGCCGGCCCGCATACAGCGTCGCCGTTTCGCACAGAAAGGGCTTGGCGGGCCGGCGCTTCAGCATCTTGACGAATTCCGCAACATATTTGGGCTCGATCTGGCCGATGTTGCCCTGTTCGCCGAAGTGGAGCTTCAAGGCCACCAGCGAGTTTTTGGCCACTCGCTCCGGCCACCCGGTCTTCCCGATAAGATCACAGAGCCGGCCGGCTGGGACCCCATTATCATCGCATCGCAACAGATAAACCTTTTCCATCATGCCCTCACTTGGATACTGTCGGACTTCCAGACCGTCTTTCGTTTGAACAGGGATAAAAACAGCAATGCAGGACTCAGTACCGCGAAAAGCGCCAGGATCGGCGGGACGAGAGGCTTGAGTTGTCGTTGCGTGTTGCGAAAGCCAAAACTCAGTTCGATTCCCGTTTTGATAATCCAGGCCAGGACCAACCAGGGGAACCACGGCACAAGCCAGATCGACAGGTTGGCGATGACAGCCGGAAGAGAAGCCCACGCCAGCGGACCGCGCAGCCCGCCGCACAGCCAGCGAATCTGCTGGCGGGCATACGTCATTGCGGACTTCTCGGCCGGGGTCTCGACAAGCGGCTCGGGAACCGAGGCCACCCGGAGTCCTGTTTTTTTAAACCGCGCCAGCATGGCACAATCCTCGGCCGCCTGGTAGCCCATCGCGAGCTGGCCGCCCATTCGGGCGTAGGATTCTTTTCGGAAACCGATATTGTTTCCCATGCACGATCCCGGCAGACCAAGCCGCTGAAGCGCCAACGCGACGCGGAATAGCAGATCAAGCTCGAGAGCCTGGAATTTCTGCAACACCGTGACCATTGGTGCGATTCGCGTCCGGCCAAAAACGAAATCGGCTTTTCTGGAGAGCAGATGAGGGACCATGGATGAGATCCAATTAGGCCGAACCCGGCAGTCGGCATCCGTGCACAGGACAATCTCGCCCTGAGCCCTCCCGATCCCTGCTTCGATTGCGTTTTGTTTTCCGCTCAGATTGCTTTCATTCCTGGCGATCCGAATCAGGCGCAGGCGCCGGATGCCGCAAAAGCCATCCACCATTTGCGCTGTTCGGTCCGCCGAGCGGTCATCCACAACAATGACTTCAAATTCCGCATAGTCCTGCCGGGAGAGCGCTTCCAGGCATGGGCCGATATTCTCCTCTTCATTCCGGGCGGCAATCACGACCGAAACCATTCCGCCGCTGCCGGAGGGGGATGGTTCGCGTATCCGGCGACCGGCCGCGAGCAGCAACAGAAGCTGAGTGAAGTAGGTCGAGAAACACAGGGCAAGGAAAATACTCAGTGATAATTCGATGGTCATTGTCTCTCAACGCGCTTGGGAAGATGGTAATCCCGCGGGTTCCGGCGTGATCCTGTTTCCCGCCGACTTCCACCGGTACAGCCCAAACGTCCCTGCCGTGGATACCACCGGCACATAAAAGAGTTGAAACAGCTCCGCCAAAACAAGCCACTTGAGCAAACCACCTTGCCCGGTGCGCCGCAATGTCCGCACAACCAGCGGTACATCGGCCAGGCACTTCATCGCAAACAGGAATCCCACGTGGGCCCAGAGACCGGGCCGAAACAGGGCAGCGGCGAAAAAGGCCCAGAACGCCAGATAAAAAGCATAGATCCCGCCCAGCAGGAGCCGCAGCCAGAGACGCCGGTATATCAGTCCCTTCGATCCCCATCGCATGCGCTGGTTGAGGAATGACAAAACGCCGGAACAAGGCTTGGTCTGGCTTAGGGCTTTGGGCCAATCGCAGAATGCCGCCTTCCAGTGCGTCCGGTCCACGATCTTCTGCATGAGCAGCTCGTCGTCGCCGGAAACAACATGATCGATTCCCTGATATCCGTTAACAGCATCGAAAGCGCTGCGGCGGAAAGCCAGGTTGTTGGCATTGCACATGGTGGGATGGCCCGCGCCCGCAAATCCGGCCGCCATGGCGATGAGCGAGAGATACTCGATCTGCTGAACAGGCCAGAACAGTCCGTCTGCGGGCCGAAGCCCCACCCAGCCAAACACGATCCCGGTGTTGGGGCCAAAGCAAGCGATCATGGACCGGATCCAGATCGGCGACACAAGGCAGTCGGCATCGGTGATCAAAACGATTTCTCCACGGCTCTGGAGTATTCCCTGTGTGATCGCGTTCTTTTTAGGCGCCCTCCCCCGCTCCGACTCCGCAATGCTGACGAGCTTTATGTTCGAAAACCACTCCGCTGCGGACCGGACGATCCGGGGAGTCTCGTCGGTTGAGGCATCGTCGACAACGATGATTTCGGTCCTTTCGGCCGGATAATCCTGACGGCGAAGCTGTCCCAGGCACGCGCCGATATGGGCGGCCTCATTGCGGGCCGCGACAATTACACTAATGCCGGGGTTGCCGCACTCCGCGTGGGACCGCGAATCCCAGCGACGGCTCCCGCGGTAAATCCACAGGATGAAGGCGCAGTAGAAGAGCGCAAGAAAATAGGCCGCGACAAATAAGCTCAAGTGGACTCCGCTCAAGAGGAATAGACAAAATAGTTTCGGCAATGCCGCAAGGCCATTCGGAGGAGTCTCTGTGGTGTTGTAGGCGATCTGGTTGCCAACGCCAAACCGGTTATCCTGTCTAATCTTTTCCGGCTTCGCCGGTTTAGGAAAGTCCGACGAGTACAACACCGACGAAGATCGTGCTGACTCCAAACAAGCGCGGCCACGAGAATTCTCTCTCGATCACGAGCATCGAGACAATGGCGGCGATCACAATGGACAACTGCCGAAACGAAACCACGTAAGCAACCGGGTTGTGTGTGAACGCAACCAGGATCAAGCTGTAGGAAACCAGGAATATGAGCCCGCAGATTAGCGCCTTGCCGTTAACGGATCGATTGAGGCCCGCATAGGATGTCCGCGCAAAAACGAGCATCACGGCCAGGCTGATCGCGTTTTGCAAATACACGTAGTTAACGCGCAGGATGGTGGCCTCCAGCGTATTGGCGCTGTTGATGTTTGCGGAAACGGCTTTGTCGATCATAGAGTAGGCGCTCGTGGCAAGCGCCGCCCCCAACGCCCAAATGCTACTGCGGTTCCAGTAGTGCCTGAGCCCGATCTCTTCCGTATTGTTCCGGAATCGCTTGAGCGGAAGCAGGAAGCAGCCGCCCACAATCAGCGCAATACCGGCCACAGCCTGTGCCGACGGCCGTTCGTGAAACAGAAGGCCCGCCCAGACCAGCACCAGAATGGGAAAACTGCGCGCGATGGGATAGGCGATGGAGATGCGGCCGGCATCATAGGCCTTGGCCAGGCAGATGAAATACAGTCCGGCAAACAGGCCCGAGGCTGCAAGCGCCCCAAAATAGAAAGGCGTGTAGTCGATCCGAAACTGGAAAATTACGAATAGAGGAAGGTAGCAGAGAGTGGAATAATACAGAGCCCTTGTAAGAAATGAGGTTGGCCCCCCTCCGGTTTTGGACAACAGGTTCCACGTCGCATGCAGGCAGGCGGAGCAAAGGACCAGAACGATGCCGGATGTGGTCATAAACGGAACGTAATCCTAAATACCGCGGTTGATCCGTGGATGAAGAGTGGTAAGATCGTGCCCCAGATCGGCTTGAAGAAAACGCAGGCATATCACCCCAATAGATATGGCAA
>CAYVZU010000082.1:0-17335 GCA_964455935.1 uncultured Fibrobacterota bacterium | reverse complement strand
GCGAAATCTTGCCAATATCAGCCTTTTTTCACTCGAACTGTCGAACTTGGGCTAGTGGAAGCCGCTTCAGAAATGCAAAGGATCGATGTGCAAGATAATCTGGGGAGAAGGCGTTTCTGCGATTTACTGGTATTTGAGGCACGCTGTGGCGCGGCCGTCCGCGGCGGTCAGAAGCTGCACGGCCGAGGTTTTGCAAATATCCATGACTTCCGGACAGCGAGGATGGAAGGGACAGCCCGGCGGGGGATTGATTGGATTGGGAACATCGCCGGAGAGTACAATGCGGTTGCGGTGGCGTTTGGGATCGGCAATGGGAACGGCTGAGAGCAGGGCTTTTGTATAGGGATGCCGCGGTTCTTTGAACAGCTCGTCCGAGGCCCCCATCTCGACAATGCGGCCCAGATACATGATGGCAACACGGTCAGCCATGTGATGGATCACGCGTAGGTCATGCGAGATGAAAAGCATGGTCAACCCCATTTCCTGTTGCAGGTCGCGAAGCAGATTGAGAATCTGTGACTGCACCGAAACATCCAGCGCTGAAACCGGTTCGTCGGCCACCAGAAATACGGGTTCGACCGCCAGCGCGCGCGCAATACCCACTCGCTGCCGTTGTCCGCCGGATAGCTCGTGGGGATACCGGGAGAAATGCTCTTTGCCCAGACCCACCTTCTCGATCAACGCCTCAACGTGAATCCGCACCTCCTTGCCCTTGGCAAGGTTGTGAACGCGAAGGGCCTCTCCCACCGTCTGGCCCACGGTCATGCGCGGGTTCAGCGAGCTGTAAGGGTCCTGAAAAATGATCTGCATCTTTCGGCGCCGCTTTCGCATATCCTGGCCGGATATGGCCCGCAGATCTTCCCCGTCAAACTCGATTTGCCCCTCGGTTGGTTCGATCAGACGCAGTACGGCCCGGCCCAGAGTCGTTTTGCCGCACCCGGATTCGCCAACAAGCCCCAGGATCTCGCCTTTTTGCAGGCTGAGCGAAACGCCGTCAACAGCGCGTACTGCGCCGGCATTTCCACCAAAAAGCCCGTGCGACACCGGGAAATGGACTTTTAGATCAACAAGGCGGAGAATCTCCGACATATTACCTACCAATCAAGGTCGGCCGTTATGCTGACGCGATGGGCCGAACTCTTTGCCAAATCTTGCGCCTGTTCACGCCCCAGGGCGACGCGCAGCATAAGAGCCACGCGGAAACGGTACGCTGCTTCAATTTCGAATTCCTGCCGGCTCTCGACCTTGCCTGCAAGAAATTCCTTGTCACTGCCGATCAACGGTACAGAATCCAGAACGCTGCTACCCCTGTTGGGCCCGTCGCCATGACGACGGTTCTCAAACCGAAACAGAACGGAACTGGCCGCGTTGGGCCGCAGGCCGGCCGAAATGCGGAATCGGTCGCTGTCGGGTCCCAGACTGCTGCCCAAAATGGTACCGAAGTGGCGGTACCGGGTAATCTCGCCGAACCGGTGCGTATAAACCCAGGGCTCGATGCGCGTGTAATCGGACCGGAATTCCCACATCCTGTCATACCATGACGGAAACACGGCAGCGCCCAGGCAGAAGGCCCATTTGTTGCCCCAATAAGCCCCATCCAGATCCGTGGGCGAAAGCAGGTCATCGAGAAATAGTTCGCCATAGAGCTTCAGTCCCTGCCTGACCGCCCATGTTGCATCGAAGCCCATGGTCGTGTTGTCCTGATCGCCATTAAAGTGCTGGGCAAAAAAGAGCGGCGTAACCGGTATAAGATACACAAAATCCGGATCGCGATTTCCATAGACGGTTGTGGCGGAATAGGCCAGGCTCAATCCATTTTTGAGTGCAAGATCAACCCGCTGTCCCACCAGATATTTTTGAAGGAAAACAAGGCTCCCATTCCGGGTGCTGTCGGCAGCGCTCTTTAGACTGCCATGAAACCAGGTAAATTGAAGGCGGCCCATCTCGGCCCGGGCCCGGATCTGGGCAAAGGGCGGGGCCTCGCCCGAAAGACAGAGTCCAGCGGGACCCCACTGCGGGGAGTCCGTTCCGGCAAGGACCTCGATGCCGTTCCATACGCCGGAAATCCAGCCCGTGTATCTCTCATAGTTTCGGCGGTCGGTCCAAATTGTGTCCGACCGAGTTTCAGGGGATGTAATGGTGAATTCGCCAAAATTGGGATTGAAATTGTATTGGTAGCGATTGCGATTGCTGAAATCGCCGGCAAGCCGGTCCTGAACAAAGAAACCGATTCGGTTGCGGTAGCGGCCCCAGATTCGGCCGCCGTATCCCGGCGTGAGGATGTAGTCCGCTGGTTGCGAGCTGTCGCAGACCCAGGCAGAGCCGAAAAGAAACAGGTTAACCTGGATGGACGATCCGGTCGAATCGGCCCAGGAAAAGAACGAACTTTGGGGCTTTTCCGAATGTTTGGCCGGAAGATCCGCGCTGAATACTTTTCGGAGCCGGGCGAGTTCGGCATTCTCGGCCCCGTTGAGCGCCTCCGAATCGGATTGCATTTTCTGTTGAATTATTGAAAGAGCCTGCCCCACTTGAGCGCGGCTCCAGGGCTTTGTGCCAAGATGGCTCGGTTCGATCACCCCTCGCGCTTCCATCCGTTCGATGAAGGATTCGGCGTCATCCCGCGGCAGCACAGGCAATGGAGCGCGTTCCGCGGCATGGACATAGGACAAAACAGACACACCAATGAATAAGCAGAGGATGGAAAAGCGCATAAAAGGAAAATACAAAAGTACGTGAGCAAGGGCGCGGTGTGGGTTTGGCCCGCAACGGACAGCCGCCTCGGGCGGGTACTTCGCAAAGATGATCCTGAAGAATGCGGTTCTGCTGCTTTTGCGGTTGTTTACGCGGTCAGGTATGCGCGCCATAAACTGGAGCGCGCGTGGGCAGCTACGACATTCCGCGACCGCCGCAAGCACGTTCAAAGGTGAGGCAATGCGGCATGCCGCACACACGGATATAACGTTTGACATTTAACGCGATGCGTTATATCTTTATTTGATGATAAAATCCTTCCGGGCAAAGAGACCGCGAAGATATTCCACCGGACCTTCTCCAGGGGATTGCCCCATGACGTGCAGTCGATTGCCTTCAGAAAATTGAGGATGCTGTCGCGGGCCGTTTCCCTGAATGATTTGCGAATCCCTCCGGCCAACCGGTTGGAGAAACTGCGCGGTGACCGTGAGGGCCAGTTCAGTATCCGGATCAACGACCAGTGGCGGATCTGCTTTGAGTGGCGAGAAGGCGATTCCCACAATGTTGAGATCACCGACTACCATTAGGAGAACCGAATGAACACAAAGAAATTGCCTCCCCTGCATCCCGGCGAAATTCTGCTTGAAGAGTTCCTCAAGCCCATGAACATCAGCCAGAACAGGCTTGCCCTGGATATCCGGGTTCCGCCACGCCGAATCAACGAGATTGTGCTGGGGAAGCGCAGCATCACAGCCGATACGGCCCTTAGGCTTTCCAAATACTTCGGGAACTCGCCGCAATTTTGGCTGGGTCTGCAGATGGATTACGACCTGGACATCATCGAAGACAAACTGGGCAAACGTCTGGACCGCGAGGTGCGCGCCTACTCAAAGGCCGCATAAGGTACCAGTAAAAAAATGCAAAGGTCGCGATCATCTGAATAGGAACGGCCGGAAAAGGCCATCCTTGACGGATGCGGGACTGCTTTCAAAACCCCATCAGCCCACAGCAGCGGCTACAGTGCGGCAGCACGCCGCCGTGCTTGCGCAGAAGCAGGCGAAAGTCCCGGGCTCTGGCGTTATTCCATAGTTCCAAGGCAGGGGCTTCGAGGATATTGCCGATCTTCACATCCACGAAATCCCGGCATGTCACCATGTCTCCATTCGGCATGATTTCCATGGTCGTGTATGGCCCCACGCAAGGGCCGTATCCCAGAAAGTCCTCCGGGGTCCGGTAGTATGCGCGAAGGCGGCCCAATGGGATGGATGGGATGTGAAACCAGGTGAACGGAAATTTTTTTGACGAAAGCCGCCCAAGCGCCTTCTCGACCTTGGCAGGATCGATATTCTCGTTTTGGCCTACATACGACTGCAAAGTCACGGGTTCGATTCCCATGCTCCCCGAAAGAATTTCGGAGGAACATTGCGCAATGTCCTTTGACGTGAACCAGGAAAGATACAACACCAAAGAATCCGGTCTAATCTGGGCCGCGGTGTCGAACAATTCCTCCAGCGAGTCCTGGTTTTCGCCCGACACGGTCGCGCACAGGACGAAGTAGGGAAATTTATTCTTCCGTTTTCGGCGCTCGGATAGGAACGCTTCAACTCCGGTTTTGGTCTTGGAAAACGATCCAACGACTCCCCTGCAGCGGTCATGGACATCCTGCGGGCCGTCGAGTGAAACGGTCAGAAGCTCCCACTGCTGATCGAGAATCGAACCAGTGTACTGTTCGAGCAATGTTCCATTGGAAATCACATAAACATAGCATCGCTTCTGTTTCATGTAAGCGGTGAGCGCTATTAGATCTTTGTAAAGAAACGCCTCGCCGCCCGTGATGTAGAAGATGGGACGGTGCGGCGCCACCTCATCGACCAATCGGCAATACGCATCGAGCGGCACTTCGTTGAGGAATTTCCGGCCTTCGTCGGAATGCATGTACCCTTTGGAGCCGAATTGACCGCAGATCGCGCAGCGCTGGTTGCATCGGTTGGTGATGCGGAGGCTGATCTGAAGAGGAGGCTTGGCTGCGCTGCCGCTGGGGTCCAAGAGATCGCGCCGCACGCCAATGTGTTTGCGCCACAAGGCCCGGCCCACGGCCGGCAGGACCCCGGCCCGGGGCAGGACTGCCCTGCACAACGAGATTAGCGGAATGCGGCTTAAGCCCATCGGTCAGGATTCATTGGCAACCGGGTTATCGCGATGAAGAAAGCACCGGACGCAATGATCCGGGCCAACGGAGAAGAGCGGCGGCTCCTGACTGGCACACAGCTCGAATTTCCTGGGGCACCGTGGGTGAAAACGGCAGCCCTGCGGAAACCGGCTGGGATTGGGAACCGTACCGGGAATGGTCGCAAGCCTTTCGTTGCGAGGCCCGATCCGGGGAATGGATTTGAGCAGGCCCTGTGTATAGGGATGGCCGGCTTCGGCAAAGAGGCGTTGCGTCGAGGTCATTTCCTGGATCTTTCCGGCATACATGACGGCGACACGGTCGGTGACCTCGGCCACCACGCCCAGATCGTGCGTGATCAGCAGCAAGGCCATCTTCTTCTTTTCTTGGAGGCCCGCCAGAAGTTCCAGAATCTGCGCCTGCACCGTCACATCCAGCGCCGTTGTGGGCTCATCCGCAATGAGAAGACCGATATCACAGCCGATGGCCATGGCGATCATCACCCGCTGGCGCATACCGCCCGACATCTGGTGCGGGTAGTCGTCCACGCGCTTCTCCGGCGCCGGGATTCCCACCTGCCGCAGCAGTTCGATGGTCCGGTCCCGCGCCTCCTTTTTGGAGACTTTGCGGTGAAGCACAATCGCCTCGGAAATCTGATCGCCGCAGCGGAACACGGGATTAAGCGATGTCATGGGATCCTGGAAGATCATGGAAATCCGGTCGCCCCGGATGCGGCGCATCTGGTCTTCGGGCAGTTTGAGTAAATCCTGGCCGTGGAACAGAACCTGGCCCGCCGCGATCTTGCCCGGCGGATTGGGAACCAGTCGCAGGATCGAGAGAGCCGTCACGCTTTTGCCGCAGCCCGATTCGCCCACCAAACCAAATGTGCCGGCTTCCGGGATCGAGAAGGAGACACCGTCCACGGCCGCGGCATGACCCTGGTCGGA
Source organism: uncultured Fibrobacterota bacterium (assembly GCA_964455935.1). Lineage (GTDB taxonomy): Bacteria > Fibrobacterota > CAYVZU01 > CAYVZU01 > CAYVZU01 > CAYVZU01. The sequence goes on along the minus strand of CAYVZU010000082.1, from coordinate 11,530 downwards.
GCGGAACACGGTTTTGAGGCCGCGCACATCGAGAAGAGCGGGATTAGACATAATCGACAGCCCAATACAGCCACGGCGAGAACCGGAAAATAGTGTGCAGCTGCTTTTTCAATTTCTCCTCCATTTGGCTTGAACCTCACCTCATGTTTTGGGGTCCAGAGCGTCGCGCAGGCCGTCGCCCAGGAAATTGAACGCCATCACGGATACAAAGATAAAAAGACCCGGAATCAGAATCCATGGATGATACCGGATTTCGGAGATGGCCATGGCGTCTGAAAGCAGGTTCCCCCACGAGGCCTGCGGATCCTGAATACCCAGCCCAATCAGGCTTAAGCCCGATTCGCCCAGCATGTATGACGGGATCGAAAGAGTGGCGGTCACGATAATATAGGAAAGGGTTTGCGGCAGCACATGGCGCAGGATAATGGGAAAATCCCGAATCCCCAGAGCCCGGGCAGCTTCCACAAAATCCTGCTTGCGAAACGACAGTACCATCCCCCGGATGACCCGGGCCAGCCCGGCCCAGCCCACGAAGCTGAGGATTACAACGATCAGCAGATACACCTGAATGGAGGAAAGCTGAACGGGAAAGGCCGCCCGCAAGGCCAGCATTAGGTAGAATCCCGGAACCATCATCACCATTTCGCAAAGACGCATAAGAAGAAAATCGACGCGGCCGCCGAAATATCCCGAGAGGCCGCCCACCACAAGACCGATGGCCAGGGTAATGGCCACGCCCACGACTCCCACGGACAGCGAGATTTGCGACCCGAAGAGAATCCGCGAGAACAGATCGCGGCCCCGTGCGTCCGCTCCCAAAAGGTAAAAGCGGCCGGGCCGCTCCACACCAAAGAGGTGAATCCGGCCGGGAATGAATCCCAGCAGCCGGTATGGTTCCCCTTTGACAAAAAAGTGAAGGGAATACGCCTTGCTTGGGTCCTCCATAACGACGCTTTCATAATATTCATTGAATCCCTGTTGAGAGCCATAGACAAACGGCCGCCAATGGAAGGTTCCGCGTGAGTCGACAAAATGGATCCGCATGGGAGGATGGTAGGAATGATCGCGCTGTTCGCTGTCATAGGAGTACGGCGCCAGAAACCCGGCCAATATCGCCAGCCCATACAGGACCACCAGAATCCGCAAGCCCCAAATCGAGAGCCGGTGTTTGCGAATTTTCGCGAAATTGCGGGAATCAATCGAAAAAATGCTCATGTTCGAACGCGCTTTGTTTGAGCCCGCCAATCGGCCATATTCCCAAAGAGGAACGCTTTGCCGAGCCGCCTTGAATCTACAATAATGAAGAAAATACTAGAATCCATAGTAGCAATTTCATAAACGGGCAAGGAAATAAAAGCGGCGGGCACCCTCGACAAACAGGATCCCCGGGAGGAAACCATGAGCGTACGAAAAATTCCGGCAAACTCGCCCGAAACGGACCCGGCCTTTGGCCGTATCGCCTCGCACAAAGACCCCTACTACTTCCGCAACAGGCAATCGCCGGCCAGACCCTATCGCAAGCTGACAATCCGGGAAATCGAAATCCTTGAACGAAACGGAAACCGGGTCCAGGACTGGAACCAGGTCCGAGTTGTTTCGCCGTTCGACCCCGGCCTGGTGCGAAACTGCGAGTTCCGGGGGCTGGTCCGGCTGGGCTGTCTGGAACCCGGGTTTCTGGAGTACAATGAGCTTTGTCTTCCCATTGGTCTTTGCAATGCTTCTCTGACCGATTGCGACGTAGGCGACGATGTTGTCCTGCGCAACGTGGCCCACATGTCGCGCATGATCGTGGGCGAGCGCTCGATTCTCTTTAATCTCGACGAGGTCCTTTGCACCCCGCACGCCAAGTTCGGGGCTGGCGTGGTCAAAGACGGAGAACCCGAAGACGTCCGGGTCTGGCTCGAACTGGGCAACGAGAACGGGGGCCGCAGAATTCTGGCCTTTCCGGGAATGCTGCCGGCGGACGCCTTCCTGTGGAGCCGGCTGCGCGCCGATACACGGCTCCTGCGGCGACTGATCCGCTTTACGGAGGACCTCGCCGATACCCGGCAGGGGTACTATGGCTTCATTGGCCAACAATGCGTGATCAAGAATTCCCGAATCATCAAGGATTCCTGGATCGGGCCGCACTGCTATGTGAAAGGCGCCAACAAGCTCAAGAACGTTAGCCTGCTTTCTTCCGAGAAAGAGCCTACCCAGATCGGCGAAGGCGTGGAACTGGTCAACGGCATTGTGGGGCATGGCAGCCGGATCTTTTACGGGTGCAAAGCCGTGCGCTTTGTCACCGGCCGCAACGTGCAGCTCAAATACGGGGCGCGCGTGATCAATTCCTTTGTGGGCGACAACTCCACCATTTCATGCTGCGAGATTCTCAACAGCCTCCTCTTCCCATTTCACGAACAGCACCACAACAGCTCGTTTCTGATTGCCGCCACCGTAATGGGCCAGAGCAACATCGCGGCCAACGCCACCATTGGAAGCAACCACAATTCCCGCTCGCCCGATGGCGAGATCCTGGCCGGCCGTGGATTCTGGGCCGGCCTTTCAACCAGTTTCAAATTCAATTCCCGCTTTGGTTCTTTTGTCCTTGCGGCACATGGGGACTATCCCTTCGAAATCAATATCCCTTTCCCGTTCTCGTTGATTTCCCGCGATGCATCCAAGGGCCATCTCACGATCATGCCGGCTTACTGGTTTCTCCATAACATGTATGCGATCGCCCGCAACGAGTGGAAATTCGAGCAGCGCGATGTCCGGGCGGTGAAGGAGCAAAAGATCGAGACGCGGCCGCTGGCTCCGGATACCGTAGAAGAGATCCTTTCCGCCATGGAATTGCTGGAAGAACATGCCGGCAAAGAGGTGTTGCGGCGCTCCATGAAACGCGGTGAGCCGCGCGCGCATGGCCGGGAGTTCTTGCGCATGGAAAAAAACGATGCAGACATACCGGAGCTTTGGATCGAGGGCCTTGCCAAAACCAGTTTGCCCAGCCGGATCGCAAAACCGGGCCAGGCCTACCGCGCATACCAAAAGATCGTGATACACTACGCGGTGCGGGCTATTTTGGAGTGGCTCAAAGACCAGCCCGCCTTCGGCCGCAAGCTGGTGCGCCTTGTCAAGGATCTCCGCCCGCTGCGGCCAGGCCGATGGTGGAACCTTGGCGGCCAGATTGTTTTGGATGCCGACCTGGAAAAGACCGTCCGCGCGATTAAGAGCGGACGCCTGTCGGACTGGAACGCGGTGCATGACCAATACAAGCGGCTGTGGCGGGATTATCCGCGCCAACGGCTTCGTCATGCGCTGGGTTGCGTGGAGCGCCTGTTGGACATACCCCTGTCCCGAATCTCAAGCGCGCAATGGAAAGCCATCCTGCTTGAAGGGGCCCGGGTTCAGGAGGAAATTGCCGATCAAACACGCCTGTCCCGGCGCAAGGATTACACCAATGCATTCCGCAATCAGGTGTACGATTCAACCGGAGAGATGAAGGCGGTCTTGGGATCGCTCGAGGGCAATTCGTTTATCCGGAAACTGGATGCGCATACGAAGGTCTTTGTGGACGACGTGAAAGCACTGGCCCGGCAGCAATGAAGGGGGCAAATTCATCTCCACTTGCCCGCAAGCTTGAAGAAAGAAGATTTCCTCAACAAACCCGCCAAATACCGGGCAAAGGCGAGGGAATTTTATGGTGTGCTGGAACCGCGGAGTGGAGCCATAAACCTAATCGACAGACTCAAAGCGGGACTATATTATAACCACCGGCTTTTCGTGGCCGATTCTTACGCTTGGATCGATGTAGATTTTGAAGCCCTTTGTGACTGCCCTAAGGCAAAATGCAATGTCTTCCGAAGTGTACCAGGTTTCATTCCCAATTTGTCTTTCCATAGGCCGGAACCATGGCCTATCCAGCATTTCGAACACGCCCTTCTTGACAAGCATGAAAGGCATCCCCACATAGGCCACCTCGACTAAACCACTCTCATTGGCGATTTCATTGGGGGTTAGGAGTTTATACATTCCGTGTTGGCAGAAGTATTCATCATCCAATTCCCTCGCGGCGGGGACAAACTTGCCGCTCTCGTGCAAGCAAACCCCTGAAGCGATGTCCTTTTCATGCCGCAGCAAAGCATAGAAGTCTTGCGGCTCAAAGACCGAATCGGAGTCGATCCACATCAGATAGTCATATTGAATCTTCCCGCCAAAAGGTACAGAGCTTTTGTCGTCTTTAGCTCCAGCCCGCAGGCACATCTCTCTGGATTCATAGACGTTCGCGGAATATTGCTGACTCAGCATAGGTTCGATCCCATTAACCATACAATCCGTGATCAGCCTATAGAAGCAGTTCAGAAATCTGCCCGAATAGGTCTTTCCGGGGAGACAGAAAACGATTTTCAAATGCAACTCCTTCGTTGTGTGCCCACAAGGTCTGCAAAGTCTCTAATGCTCATGGGCGGATGACTGGGGGCTCGGGCCTTTCCACAACCAGCCCGGACCGAATCGCGCGCGGCTGGTCCGCGAAAAAGTCAAAAGCCTCAGAATAGCCCAGCATGGAGTCAAAGAACTTTTCAAGAAAGAGAATGCGGTTCTTTTCGTCTAGTGCTATTCGATCAATCCCATGTCTTTCATAAACTTGATGGGCCTTGTGGCGCACAAGGCTTCTGGCCGACAAAACCGAAGAATAGCCGGCGATTTTTGCCCTGGCACAGTAATCCGCATCTTCATATTCGCCCAGACCAAACCGCGTGTCGAAGAATCCGATTTTCTCGATCACTTCCCTCATTATAAGCATGCAAAAGCCGCTGAGTCCATATACGGTTGTGTCCTTTTCCACGGCGTGCTCCCGCTGGTGCCCACCCTCACAGTCATTTCCAAGCGGCCCAACCAGCCCGCATTCCGGGTAATTCTTCAAAGTTTCGTACATAGCCGTGAGCCAGCCTTTCTGAACCTGTGCGTCAACATTAAGCAGGCAAACATCCGAATCGCCAGTAAGCTTCAAGCCCTCATTAACACCCCCGGCGAACCCGAGATTAGCCTTGCTGAGAACCTTTTTCCATGGCAACGACTCTATGTATTGGACGGAATCGTCCTTTGTCGAGCCATTGTCGACGATTATTATTTCATGCTCTCGATCCGTGTTTTCCGTTACTGCTGCCAAGCAGGCCTTGAGCAAGTCGCAGGAGTTGTAATTTACGACAACAATAGAACAGCGCCGAGTATCCAAATTCTGATGCTTTATGAAAGTCCTTAATTGGGGTGGGAAACGGCTAAAGTCCTCCTTAACGGCTCGCTTGTAATGCGGAGGATCCACGGGGTGGAGGTCCTCCATCTCCGGCCTCCATTTCATCCAAACATTCGCATACCATCCTGGCTGTATCTCTGTGGAATGCGAAAACGACTGCAGCTTTCTCTGCATGGCGGCATCGTCCCGCACATAGGAGAGGTGATAGCAGATGGCGGCGGCAGGATGAATCCTTATTCCATTGTAGGGCGCTTTGTTGTCATCGAATTGATTTGATGTTATTCCGGTCCTTGCCCGCAGGAATTTAAAACCGTTGCTCCGGACCGCGACAGCCGGCACTAAATTTTCCCTTGGATCGATACGGTAGAAGTCTTTCCAATAGGTATTTAATTCAACATGAAAAGCATCGAAATTTCCGTGCGCCTCAATGATTTGCCGTATACTCAGGAAATGATCGGGGTGATAGATTTCATCGTCATCGATGATCGCCGCGTATTCGATTCCTCGTTCGGACAGAACACGAAGGCCCGCATTTCGCTGCTGTGCCTCGTCCTCCCAACGTCCCCGCACAATTTCCATTTTATTAAAGGCGGCGCATAACTTTTCGATGGAGTTTATTGCCTCCGCGTTATCCATGGATGTGCCATTCCACGGAATTTCGTTTACAAGGAAGAGAACGCTGTCGAGTTGTTCCAGAATCGGCACAAATGCGATCTCCAGGAAGCGCGTGTGATCATAGACGCAGCAAATCGCGCCAAGTTTCATTTGCGGTCCTCTTTGGAAGCGTTGTTGGGCTGAATTTTTTTTAATGACAGCCATATCTCCGGCTCTCTGTAAGAATCAAACTGACAGGTTATTAGCTCGAATCCGCTGTTGAGAAAAAAAGCAATCACGCTCTTGCCGTTATCCTCAACGTTTGTACCCAGCTCATATTTAGCGCCGTGTGCCTCATCATTAGGGAAATGCACGTCAGGATACGGCAGCACAACATATAAATGGCCGGCTGGTTTCAGAATACGATGAAATTCCTTCAGGACTATGCTTGGATAATAAGCGTGTTCCAGGGTGTGCGATGAATAGACGATTTCAAACTCATCCGTCTTTAATTCCTTTAGATCGTGCATGTCGCACTCTATGACCCTGTATCCGAACCGTCTTGCAAGTATAGCTTTTTTGCTGCTGACTTCTACTCCGGTTGCATCGATAAACCCCATTTCGCGAAATGCCTGCAATCCAACCCCATCGCCGCATGCTACATCCGCTATTTTAAGTGTTCGATCTGTCTTGGAAAATGTCTTCGCGATATAGGTCTCCTGGCCTTTTTTCCAAACAAAATTCATGGATTCGTGCGATAAAAAATTTTCTGCTTGCAGCTTCAAATAAGTTTCATAATCCGGAACAATTTCTTGATATTTCTTCGGTTTTAAGTTTAAAGGCATCTTTACAACCTATCTGTTATTGTAATAAATTTCCACCTCTGATGCCTCCATGGCTCTGTTCCATATCTGCACTTCATCGATCACCCCCTTCATGGGGTAGTCAGGACGGCTGAATATATTTAGTGGACATGAAATCGGCTGTGCAGCAGACCCAATCCGAACCCCGTTTGCATAGAGCTTTGTTGAGTCGTTATTGCCGACAAAGATAAGATTGACCCATTGCCCAACTGGCGCATAATAATCGAAGCTGTAATCACCACTGCGAAACTTGGTAAAACCCACTTTGTTTGTGCCGTTGTACTGTTCCAGCATCAAAGCAAAATCATCCGATGACAGCAAAATAGCCGTAGATCCTTCGGCGTCCTCCCTCTTCACCCAAAACGATGCGGTCCAGGGTGCAGGGATATCGGGTTTGCCGATGTTCACATAAGCCGTAGCCCCGTCAAAATACAGTGCCTTGCCGAATTGCCCGTCGGTCCAGGTTGCGCCATGAATTACGCCATTATTTCCGTGGGCGCTGGCATCCCAGGCCGTGTCTCCTTGCCCCTCGTCAAAGCGCCAGCAAACGACAACATCGCCGTCATTAGCCAAAGCCGAATCGTATTGGAGGATATGGAGCGACAATGTGTCGTAGGCATAATTGGCGTCGTCATCCTGAACCCGAAATACCACGGTTTTTATCCCGGTTTCCGCAAAGGAGGTATCTATTGCCTTCGCCGATTCAAAGACGCGCTCGAATACGGCATCGCCGTTAAAATCCCATGCGTATTCCACCACGCTGCTCAGGGCGTCGGTTCCTGTTCCGAAGAACGCTATCGTTTGGCCGGTGAATGCCGCCGTCCGGCTGCATGCGGCCGTTGCCACAGGCGGATCGAACAACAACGCCACTTTGGCCAAGGCAGTTCCAAAGCCGTCGTAATTATCCCTTATTCCAACCGCAACCATATGTATATGCGGCGTGCCGGGGAATGTATGCGTAATCGTTCCCCCAAACGCGGTATCTTCATAAATACCGTCACCGTCGAAATCCCAATAGTACGGCTGCCGAACGCCTTGCTGGTCCGTTGCGCCGACATTGAATGTAACGACGGAATCGGTGATGCTTATTACGGTATCGTTTAGCCCAGCAATGACTGGATTGTCGTTGTAAACCTTAACCGTTGCCGTTGCCGTGTCTTCGTATCCGTCAACATCCCTTCTATAAAGCCGTATTGTGATGGTGTCCCGCTGCTCATAGGTGATGGTGGCGGAATCCTGTGTTTTCGATGAATCGCCCCAAGCGCCTTGGCCTTTGTCCCAGGCATACATGGCCGCCGGGCTGAACAGGGTATCGGGCCTTGCCGAAAACGTGACCGGCGAACCAACCTTTATACTTTCCGGGCCGGCGATTGCAAGCCGGGGCATTACCGTGAAGCCGCGGTAATGCGCAAAGGCACGCTGTGCTTCGGTAACGAAAATCGCGCTTAAATATCTTCTTCCCGTTTTGGCCGCCAAGAACGTGAGTCTTACGGTGCCGGTGTTGTTGTTAAGTATCTCCTGATAAAGCGGCGGGTCTTGTCCCAAATCGTGCTTTATTAAAACACTATCGCTATACCACAAAACGCGGGTGTTTGTTTTATAATAATTGCTGTACTGAACCACGCACCAAACGGAATCGCCCACTTGAGGTTTTTTCCTTTCATTAATCAAGAGGCTGAAAGTCGCGAGCGTTCTCATTTTGTGCGGAGAAATCGCGTATACTCTTACGGGAGTTGAGTAATAAAGCGATGGATCCTTGTTCTTGCCCAAGGATTTCATTCGAATATCGTAAACCTGTGTGTTTGTATCCGGAACGACATGCCATCCGTTATCGTCGCTGGCTATGCTGTCTCTGAAGATTTTGAATGCGCAAGCTGTGCTGGTATTTGGAATAATGTCGGGACTGATTGTTTCGGGTGTATGACTGCCGGTATCATTCTCATAAAAAATATAACCATCGATAAGGGATGTATCGATGTAGTCCCACGAAAAGTTGACATAACCGCTGAGTGTATCGTATTCCGCCTTAAAACCTGTCGGCACCGGAACTCCGCTGTAGCCCAGGTGGATAATATCGGCCAAAGTGTCATTCATGCCCGCCCGTATGCGAAGCTTGATGGTAAGAGGTGCGTAGGCGTCCTTGGTGCATAGGAAGCGCACGCTGTAGGTGCCTTCGGCCATATCCGAAAGCGTGAAATGGCCGGCAGAATCATGCGGCGCAAACCACCGGTCGGTTCCTATAACAAGAATCAGGACGTTTTCGCTGTTCCCACCAGCCACAAGATGGATTGTCCCTGATAAGGATCCGGGCGCTTTAAGCGTATCGCGCAATGTGTCCGGCATTGATTCGACGATTAGTGCCGAATCGCGATAGCTTTTGTTTCCGTTGTTGCTTGCTAAAATATTATAGGCGCCGAACGGAACCGAATTGATTCGATAAACGCCCTGGGTATCCGTAAACGCAGAATTGACCCCTCCCTGCCCTCCTTGCGGCGGGCGGTCGGATGGCACAAACTGCACGAAGGCGCCATTCGATGGTGTTCCGTCGGGGTTGCAGATTTTCCCAACGATTTCCTCTTCGACTCCTCCGCCCTTGCCGGCGGTTGACGGGTTGGAGCAAGTTGTCCACATATGCAGGGCCGCAACGGCCCAGGCTGCAAACAGTACGGATTTTTTCATGATCGTATGGGGTATTCACGTTTCTTGAAAGCTTCATGAAACCACAGAGTAACACCGAGGCCGGAGAAGAGTGCACAGAGAGGAGAAAGATCTTTTCCGGCGCGGTGCGCCCCAGAAAGATTTTCCTCTGTGTTCTCATTCTCAACTCGGATTTCCCTCTGTGGTTTCATAGGGACTTGAATAGTTACCTTATGGGTTGAATATGAGTTTCGGAAAGCGGATAAAAATGGAAATTAAGCCGGTATACGCGGTCTGCATCGTTACGGCGCTCCGCTTCCAAAAGCAGAGCCCGGCGAAATTCCGCAATTCGCTCGCGGAATTCATGGTACGTGTTCTCCGAAATCCCCAATGATAGCCCGCTTATATCCAATTCGGCTTTTATGCGATTGCGGATGGCTTCTATGGCGAGCTTGGCGTATTCCATGTGGCATTTAGCCAAGGCAAGACTTTTAATCTCCGCAGGTGTAATCAGCATGCTTTGCGAAGCGTGCCAGCGCCGGTCCTTGAGTTTCTCGATAAATCCAAGCCGCTCCAAAAGCCGCACCGAAGCGCGCACTTGGCTCCTGGTGATTCTTGGCCGCACATTGGAGGCAAGCCACGCGTAATATTTGGGCTCGTCTTTAACCCCGAACATCTGAATCAGCAGACGAACGGCCGTATGATACGGCTTCGAATAGAATTCCATCTGATCTTCACGCAACCGAACGGGATTTTTTGCCAGTAATGCGTGTCTGACGTCATTAATCTTGTCATAGAAATAGGCCTTCTCTTCGGCGCTTTCGGCTTGCTTAAAACCCACCATTGCGTCGAAATAATCGATCTGCTTTTTGCTGAGCCCCATGGCATGACCAAGGCTTACGGCATTGCTCCTGGTAATGCCCTTTGCCCCTTTAAGAATGTTGTGAAGGTAAGAGCGGCTTCGAATTCCCGCTCTTCTGGCAAAGACCGCATAGGAGAACTTTGGGTTAGTGCGTCTTTTTGCCTTGTAGAAATCCCGAAGAAACGCAACGCAGTCCGTGTATTCGTAAATAGTGGGCGACGCGCCATCCAGTTTCGGCAGGCGAAAGCGTTTGAGATTCGGCCAAATTTCCTGAAGTGCGCGGCGCCTTATCTGTTTGCTTTTGGTCAACAGAATATGGTTAATATCCGCCTTTGTTGTTGCGTCTGCCGCCATGATACGGTGATAATATATTCGGCAACGGAAACAAAAGAGAAATATCACAGGCGCGTTTCCAATAAGCTGGGACTGCAACGACTCAGGTTCCCATGAAACCACAGAGAGAAAACCGAGGTGAAGATGAGAGCACAGAGGGAAATCTTTCTGGCGCGCACCGCGCCGGAAAAAAATCTTTTCCCTCTATGTGTCCTCTTCTCCGACCTCGGTGATGCTCTGTGGTTTCATGGTTCTTTCGAGAGACGTGAGTAGTTACCTGGGACTTTTGATTAAATAGGAGAATGCGTGAAAATTGTGGTGGTTGACGATATCCAAATCGTACTGGACATGTTGTGCGACTCGATTGTTGGCGAAGGGTTTACGGATACCCATGGGTTTACAAATCCTTTCCAAGCGATCGAGTTCATTCGCTCGAATCCCGTGGATATTCTTATCACGGATTACGAGATGGAAGGTCTTAACGGAATTCAACTGATCGATGAAATAGGCGGGGTGCCGAATATCATTATGGTAAGCAGCTCCTTTTCCGCGGACATGGGTTTGCGGAAGGAGTGTTTCAAGAGATTGGTGCTTCCGTTGGATAAAAACTTGGGTGTAAAGGCGGTTTTGGAAATGCTAAAACGGATAAGAGAAAAATATCAAGTTCAAGCATCGGCTCCATCCGAAGGCAACAAGTGAATATCGCCGCGGTTGGCTCGCAAGCGGCGAGGACTTGTCATAACCGGCCTACGAGGCGCACATGCACTTCCCGACGTGCGTAATGTGCTTTCGAAGCCGGAATGAGAAGGCTCGCCGTTATTCCGGCGGGCAACCGCGGCAGTTCTGATGTCGCGCGGTAAAGGCGTAAACGTTCACCATGGCTCTAACATGGGATTTGGCACGCTGATACTTCCCCGAAAAAATGGACACACGGTTAAGCGCACTTAGCCATGCGTTCGAACTCCTCCGGCGTTTTGTAGCCGATGGCGGAGTGTCGCCGCTTGCGAT
>CAYVZU010000081.1:5284-17443 GCA_964455935.1 uncultured Fibrobacterota bacterium | reverse complement strand
GTAGGAGAAATTGGGTTAATCGCGCGAAGGGCAGCGGTTTGTTGTTTGCACCTCATTCCCTCCCTTCCGCAAAAACAAAGGAGGTGGACCAGATTTCCATCGGTCCTTATTTGGACAACGGATTGTCTAACTCCGAATCTTAACAGGGAGGTTAAGAATGAGAATCAATCACAATATTGCCTCGATGATTGGCCAAAACGCCATCTACGGGGCCAGCAACGCACTCAACAAAACCCTTGAAAAGCTCTCGACCGGTTTGCGTGTCAATCGCGCCAGCGATGATGCGGCCGGACTTGCCATTTCCGAGAAGCTCCGCACGCAGGTAAACGGTCTGGCGGTTTCGCAGCGAAATGCGCAGGACGGCATTGCGCTTTTACAGATCGCCGAAGGCGCCATGAACGAGGTGTCGTCGATCCTGCACCGCATGCGCGAACTCGCGCTGCAATCGGCCAATGACACACTGACATCTTCGGAGCGCAGCTACACCAACCAGGAGTACTCGGCCCTTGTCAGTGAAATCGACCGCATCGTGAACACGACAACCTACAATGGGATGTCGCTGCTCAACGGCGGCGGCTTTGGCGGCGTGGGCCAGTCGGCCTCGATCCTCCACATTGGGCCCGATGGGGGCGCAGCGGACGAGATCACGATCACGATCGACACCATGTCAACGGGTTCATCTGCCCTTGATATCAGCGGCAGCTCGTTGACCGCGAACACCGCAGCCATCAGCGCGGTGACCTCGCTTGATCTGGCGATCGACACGGTCAACAATGCGCGCGCCGACTTGGGTGCCTACATTAATCGGCTGGAGCATACGATTAACAATCTAATGAACCAGCAGACCAACACACAGGCAGCCGAAGGGTACATTCGCGATGCGGATTTCGCGCTCGAAACGGCGAATTTCACCAAAAACAGCATTCTTGTCCAATCCGCGACGGCGATGCTGGCGCAGGCGAACATGGTTCCGCAATCGGTCATGACGCTATTAGGGCGATAAGGCCATCCGCTTTGGGATGTTCTTTTAAAGGGGGGAGGGCGAAATCTCCCCCTTTTCATTCTGGCCCGCAGAAAAGGCTAAAGTTCCGGCGCAAAATGCCGACATATGACATGGAAGATTTTATATGGAGATTTCAGATACGCAAAGGGAAAGGTGATCCTGCCGTTCTCAGGGAACGGCGGGGCTATCCTTCCTTTTCTCCGGCACGGAACCTTCCTGAGCAAGCATTCCATTCCGGTAGGAAATAAGCGTGGCGGTGATGGAGCCGATCGCGTAAATTTTGCTTTTCATCCGCACAGGGATTCTTCGTTCATCATCGGTCATCCAAACCTTCAGGCTCCCCTTTTGCTTGAACAACCCTTCCCCCTGCAAGACCGGCTCGACCACAACACACCTGTACTTGGTGCCCTCAATTGCGATTGTCTCATGTCCCAAAAATCGAATGGCCAGCGGATAGTTCTTCTTGTCCGTGTGGCTGTTGACAAGAATGGTTTGGCCGGGCCTGGCGTCGAGAGTCCGGGCGTAATACATGACCGAAATGATGTCCTGTGAAAACGCGCCAACCGAAAAGGTGGTGTCCTGCCAAAATGCGGTGTTGTTTTTCTGGTCGAAAAGGATCCAGTAACTTCGACGATAGCCGCCTTCGCGCAGGTGTTTCTCAAAAAGGACAGGGTACAGGCCCTCCGTGTCAAAAAGAGAGACAATAATGTCGCGGACCGGATAGAACGTCGTAACGAAGTTGTTGGAGATGGCTTTGGAGACAATTCGGTAGCATCGGGTTCCGCGAAACTCCACGATTTCGGGAATTTCCAGAATGCCAACCCCCGCGCTCAGGAACCCGAATTGGACCTGAAAAACCAACTGCTCGCCCACACCAAAGGCCCGGTTAGGGGCGCTGCGCAAAGCGGACTGTGCCGGAATGTTGATGGAGTCGGCGATTCGCCCCATGTCGGGATACAGCTTCAAATCCAGCAGCGACGATTCACTCTCGTACCAGAGCGGTTTGCTCTGCATGTGGGCCTGACCCTGAGCGCCGGATTCAGCGAAGGCCCAAATGACCGCCAAGCAGAGGAAGAATGCGCTCGATTTCCTGCCGGATGCGCTTGAAGTTCTTCCGGTAAACAGATAGATCCCCTCCTATCGGGTCCTCGATATCGTGAATGCGTTTGCCCTCGCGGCCGAACTCCGTCAGACAGAACACACGATCCTTGAGGTCCGGCATGGCCAGCCCCAAATGGAACTTCTGGGCCGCCGTCATGGTAAAGATCAGATCGCATTCGCGCAGTTCCTGCGCCCGCAACGCCCGTGAGCGGTGGGCGGACACATCCAAGCCCTCTTCCAAAGCGGCAATCGCGTTGTTTTTTGAGACTTCCTGGCCGTCGGTCGTCATAATCCCGTAGGAAGTCACCTCCAGATCCCAGCTCTTGGGAGCCAGCGACCTGAGCAGATGTTCCGCGATTGGACTGCGGCAGATATTCCCGGTGCAAATAAACGCGACTTTACTCAAGATTTCTTACAACCTCCTCCACTCCCCTGCCACCGCGCAGAACCACGGGCCGGGACCCGGTCAGATCCAAAACGGCGGAAGGAGTGGTTGTGCCCAACGGTCCCGCATCGACCATCAGATCAACATGGCGGCTGAATTGCGCATAGATCATCTCGGGATCATCCCTATAGGGCTGCTGTGAAACATTGGCACTGGTCGAGATCAGCGGAAAACCGGATTCGCGGGAAAGAGCTCCGGCCAGAGGATCTGTGGCAATACGAAGGGCAACGGTCTGACCGCCAAACGATCCCTGGCCCGGCAATACCAGGGTTAGCGCCCCGGCCAAAAAGAGGCCGGAAACCGCCGCTGGAATCGGCCCGGAGCCATAGCGTTCAGCTGCTTCCATATCCGATACAAGATAAATAAATGGCTTCTCCCCGCGTCCCTTCGCCGCCCGCACCCTGTTGGCGGCCGGCACCGAAAGGCCATTGCCGGAAATCCCGTAGATGGTATCGCTGGGCGCGACCCAGATTCCATCCTTTTCTAACACATCGCGAACACGTTTCACGCACTCGCCAAGGCTTCGTGGATCGTGAGGGCGAAAAAAAATCCGCGGGCATGGATTGGAGCTATTCGTCGCCGTATTCCTTCCGGGCCGCGGCCAATTCCTCCTGCAGACGCGTTTCGGTCAACGAGAGGATTGATAAAGCCAGAAAGGCCGCGTTCTTCGCATTGCCAATGCCCACGGTTGCGACCGGGATTCCCGGCGGCATTTGCACAATCGAATACAGGGCGTCTTTGCCCTGAAGCGGCCCATTGGACATGGGAACCCCAATCACCGGAAGCGTGGTGTGCGCCGCAACAACGCCGGGCAGCGCGGCCGCCAAACCGGCCGCCGCGATCATCACGCGTACCCCCCGGGACCGGGCCTCGCGGGCAAGGCGGGCCACCTTGTTGGGGGTGCGATGCGCCGACAGAATCAGGTTCTGATACGGCACGCGAAATTTATCCAGCACATCCATGCATTCCTTCATGCACGGCTCATCGGATTTGCTGCCCATGATGATCGCGACCATCGGCTGTGTGCTCATGATTGCTCCTTGTTCCGGCTATTGCCGTGCTTTTTGTCCCATCACCCGTTGAAGCCCCTTGGCGCCAATATCCCTGCGAAAGTGCATTCCCTCAAAACGAATGCGGCCCACGCCCTCGTAGGCTGTCCGTATGGAATCCGCAAGGCTGCGACCCAGTCCGGTGATGCCAAGCACCCGGCCTCCGCTCGTGACCAGGTCGGGTCCTGTTTTCCTGGTTCCCGCATGAAAAGCCATGGCGTTTTTCGGCAGATGGTCGAGCCCCAGAATTTTTCGACCCTTTTCATAATGACCCGGATAGCCGCCCGAAGCCAGAACAACGCATGTCGCGGCGCCGTCCCGGATTTTGAGGGGCACCTTGCCCAGCAGGTTTTGGCTGCACGCATGCAGCAGTTCGGTCAGACTGCTTTCGATCAGCGGCACCACGGCCTGCGTCTCGGGGTCCCCAAAACGGCAGTTGAATTCGACAACCCTGGGTCCCTGCGCAGTAAGCATTAAGCCCGCATACAACACGCCGGAATAGGCGCATCCTTCGGCGGCCAGGGCATCCACCGTGGCCCGCAGAATCCGCTGGTGCACCTCCTGCAAAATCGCCGGCGTGACACAGGGCGCAGGTGCGTACGCTCCCATGCCGCCGGTATTGGGCCCCTGATCCTGATCGAAGACGCGTTTGTGGTCCTGGGCTGCCGGAAGAACCGCAATCGACTCGCCGTCGGTCACGGCCAAGATGGACGCCTCTTCGCCCTGCATGAACTCCTCGATCACAATCTCCCGGCCCGCATCGCCAAACTGTCCTTCCGCAAGCATCCCGCGTATGGCCGCCTCGGCGTCCGCAGCGGTCATGCAAACCAAGGCGCCTTTGCCCGCGGCCAGGCCGCTTGCCTTCACCACAATGGGCGCGCCTTTCTTTCTCAAGTAGGCCAGCGCAGGACCCGGCTCGGTGAAGGATTCGAAATCCGCGGTCGGGATTGCGTATTTGCGCATGAGGTCCTTGGCGAAGACCTTGCTCCCTTCGATTTGCGCGGCTGCTTTGGAGGGTCCAAAGACCGGAATTCCCCGGCCGCGAAGGTGATCGGCCAGCCCCAGTGTTAACGGCAATTCCGGACCGACTACGACCAAATCCGCCTTCTCGGCCAAAACCAGCGAGGTGATACCCTCCAGATCGTCCACGGCAACATCGAAGCAGCGGCCGAACTCCTCAATGCCCGGATTGCGCGGCGTGCAAAGAATTTCGGCATCGCTTCTCATTCCCCAGGCCAACGCATGCTCGCGGCCGCCGTTGCCCACAACAAGAACTCTCATTGAAGACCCCTTCCTGGCTCTGCCGGTTCCTGCATTGGACAGGATCCCAGGATTCTATAGTATCCTGTCCCTCCGCTTCACCGCTGCGGCCTATTCCTGCGCTCCGCCTTCGCGCAGCTTCTCGGTCAGATCCTCGCCGGTTTTGGCGTTGTAGATGCGGAATTCGTCGCTGTGCAGCTCCTCGTTCACCAGCAATTCTATTTTGCTGTCGTTCTCTTTGGCCAGGCGCTTGAAGACCTCGCCTTTGTTGCTCTCGAGGTAGTCGGCAATTGCCGTGGGCACTTCCAACTGCAGACGGCGCTCCCCTTTGGCTGCGCGATTCCGGTTCAGGAAGCGGTTGATGCGGGCGGTCACGACCGATGTCGCAAAGAGGGTTCCCATTCCGCCACAGGTGGGACAAACCTCGCTCATGGCGGTCACCAATTCCGGACGAACCCGTTTGCGCGAAAGCTCGATGAGCCCAAATTCGCTGATGCGGCCCACATGATGGGCCGCTTTGTCGCGCAACATGGCGCGGCAGAATTCCTGGTAGATTTGCTCGCGGTGCCGCGGATTGTCCATGTCGATAAGATCGATGATGATCAACCCGCCGATATCGCGCAGCCGCAGTTGACGAGCCACCTCGCCCACAGCCTCAAGATTGGTCCGAAAAATCGTGTTCTCCTGCGATCCGCTCACGAAGCGTCCGCTGTTGACGTCAATGGCGACCAGCGCCTCGGTGTGATCGAAGATCAAATAGCCGCCGCTCTTGAGCCAGACCTTGCGCCGCAGGATTTTATCGACTTCCCGCTCGATTTCGTACACATCAAACAGCGGATCGCGGCCGCTGTAGAGCTGGACCCGCCCCCGCATATCGGGGTCCACTTCCTTCAGGTAAGCCATGATGTCTTTGTATTCCGGTTTGGAATCGACAATGACCCGCGATACGTCATGCGCGAAGAGATCGCGAATGGCGCTGGCGCCCAGCCCAATCTCGCGGTGAACCAATGCCGGGCCGCGCGCCTTTTGCGCGGCTGCCAGCGTGCGGCGATATTTGTCGTATTGGATATTGATCTCGTTTCGAAAATCCTCTTCATGGGCCATCAGGCCGATGGTGCGGACAATGATCCCCACGCCCTCCGGCTTGACCGAGGCGATGAAGCCGCGCAGGTTCTTTCGTTCGAAGGAATCGCGCGTTTTCTTGGAGATCCCAATGAAATCGGTGCCGGTGAGAAGCACAATAAAGCGGCCCGGAAACGAGAGCTGCATGGTGATCCGGGCGCCTTTGGTGCCGATGGGCTCTTTGGTCACCTGCACCAGTATCCGCTGGTTTTTGTGCAGCAGCCGGCCGATATTGGGGCCGCCGCGGTGGCGCCGGACATCGGCACCGTCCTCGGTATCGACTGGATCGAGCACACCCGAAAGCTCCACATCGTCAGCCGAGAGGAAGGCGGCTTTCCCCAGCCCAATGTCCACGAATGCGGCCTGCATGCCGGGATGCACCCGCTGCACGACTCCTACATAGATGTTGCCCACCATGCGTTCCTTGTCCGGCCGTTCCATCAGGAATTCTTCGAGCCGGCCGTCTTCCAGAACCGCAATGCGGCGTTCGTGGGCGCCGGAGTTGATGAGAATGTCTTTCTGCATAAACCTCACTTTCCCGAATTGGCTGTGATGTTTTGGAGCAGGGAACTGCGAAAAAAAACCGGCAAACCTGGAGCAGATCCAGGCGCCCCGAATGCATCCCTGCCCGATGGTTCCTTATGCCTAGAAGCGAATCTCCGCCCAGATGCGCGCCAAGACCGATTTCGTGACCTCGTCGGCCCGGGTCTTGTCCAGCTTCCGGCTGTAGTTGAAATCAATCCCTCCATCGATTTTGTTCGAAAAATAATACCTTGCGCCCGGTCCGAAGTTGAATTCCGTTATGTCGGCAATCGGCACCGCGATTCCGTCGCCGCGCGTGTTGGTTTTGCGGTCCGCTCTGCGGCCCGCGCCGAAGCTGATATCCAGGTCGTTGCGCAGCTTGGTTTTCCAGCGAAGAAGGCGCAATCCCTTCTGCTTGCTCACTCTGTAGGAAAGCGAAAGGGAGTCTCGGTTGTCCTTGCCTTCGTTAATGCTCCCGTCACCCTCGTTGTTCTCGGTCCGGCGGCCCTGGTCATGGGTCAGCACGCCGCTTACACCGTTTTTCCACGTCAGCCTGATTTCGAACAGCGGGCTGAACCGTCTCTCCACCACTTCCGTGCGGCCCAGGGCAAGAAACCGGGTCTCCTCTCGATAACGGTAGGTGGTAGTAATGGACGCACGCTCGACCTTTGACCGAAGCCCGGGCGCCCGGGCCAGTTCGTAGTTGTTCACCGTCAGTTCCCATTCGGGGAAGATCTCGGTCGTATCCCGATGCTTGTCGGGATCGACGTAGACGATCGTGCTGCGCGACCATCCCAGGCTGGTGGTCACGCCGGTCCGGTATGGCAGCTGGATGCTGGTATTGCCCCGGAATGTCCGGTCGATTTTGCGGCTGTCCTCGCGATGGTCCCGCAGTTCGACACTGTCCCAATAGGCGCTTTGGCCGAAGGCATTGTCGTCCATCTCGCCCGTTACAAAAATCTGGCGCAGGCTGCGGTCATGAAAACCGGTCTGAAACCGGAAGAACTGCCATCGGTCCAGATCAAGGTCTTTCAGCCGCTTGATCACCTGGTTGGTCGTCACGGAATATTCCGCGCCGATGTTGTTCAGCGAAAGGGTGGTAAGGGCCTTCTGGACCTTCTCCAATCCAAGCCGGAGCGGCTTGACATTTTTTCCCATGCTCCCCAGAAAGGTCACGGGCATGAAATTCACGCTCAGGCGCGAAGCGCCCTGAATTGTCAGATCGAGTTTGCGATCGCTGCTCAGGTCGTGGCGATAGTCGGAATTGTAACTGACCTGGTTGGTGAGCCACGACACAAGGGACGGACTGTAGGAAGCCCGGAAGCCCTGCGTACGGTTCACTTCGCCTTTCAGCAGCAGATGCTCGCGCCACTGCGGGTCGAGCCCAAAGACCTGTGATTCAATCTCCCCAAACCCACCACGGCGCATGGCCGGCAAGGCGTTATCGAAATTGCGCTCCACGCCAAGATCGTAGTTCAACGTGAAACTGTTGAAAGGCGCAAGGTCCATTTCCATTCTGTGCAGAAGATCCAGGCGTTCGGCATCCACCACCATTTTCATGATCCGCTTATCGAACTGTTTCTGGTGGCTGTACGTCGCTTTGGCCAGCGTGAAGCTGAGCCGATTGGGAAGGGGCCTAAACCAAAGGCCCTTGATGAAGCCGGGAACATGTTCGCCTTTAAGCCTGGTGAAGGGACGGTAATCCCCGGCTGCCTGCGGCGAGAGATCGTATTGCAGGTCGCCCGAGTGCGTACGATTGCTATCGGCGCGTGAGGGCTCGGCCGAACTCGTGTTTGTATAGCCGTAATTCCATTTCACGCGGTCGGCCAAAAGATTGACCATGCGGCTTTCGGACCTGTTGTTTTTCGAGTAGGACAGTCCCAGCGTTTTATCCATCTTGCGGCTTTGAAACAGGGAGGCCGGAGTTGTTTCGTCACGGAAGAGGTCTTGCCCGGTTAGCTCGTTGAGAACGCCGCCAAACATATCGCCGATCCGGTCATCGCTGAGAAAAACGTCCGAACCCGGCCGATAGCGGGGCCGGGACATGCTTCCCGAAAGACTGCCGGTCAGCGGCAGGGCAATTCCCCACCGCGAAGAGAGGAATTTGTCGAGCGATAAACTACCTCCCAGGCGGCCGTTGATCGCGCTCGTGCCTTTTCCGATGTGGCTGGCGTCGCCCAGCCGCACGAAATTACCGTCTTCGTACTGGGCGAATCCGTTGAATGCGGCCAGATCGGCCAGTTTCGACTCGAATGAGACCCGGCCCGCCCAGCCCGGCTCCTGGCGGACGCTGGTGACCTTGAGGTCATTCAGCCATACGCTGCCCGCCAAAGGCCCGGCCGCGCTTGGCGTCAATACCCCCGCGTAAAGTTCTTTGCAGTTCGTGTATTGCGGCATACCGGCAACGCCCAACCCGGATGTCGTGAAGGTGTCGCAGCGCAAAGCGGCTGGATGAGCGGCCAGATATTCGCCCTTCAGGTCCGAAAGATCCGCAACCGGGATCTGCAAGCGATTCCATCCTTCGCGCAAAAGAGTTCGGAATTCGTAATAATTGACCGAATCGCTGGCAAGCCGTAGGAAGAAAAAAACGCTGTCGCGCTCCTGGTCCGCGTGGCCGTATACATCCATTTCCAGCATTTTGTAATTCGCCAGACTGATCGCTTCGGAAAGCAGGCGCTTGGCAATGACACTTTTTCCGGCGCTGAGGTTGGAGTACGAAATGGCCAGCGACTGCTCGCGCGGGAGAAGGCCGTCGGCGGCGCGTTTCACGGGAACCCGCGGTTGATATCCGGGATTCTGCTCGGTGTTAACGACCGACAACTCGATCCGGGCGGCCGAGGCGGACGTATCACTGGCCTCCCGCCATTGATTGCTGGCGAACTCGGCCTTGGCCACCTGAACCGCATAGGTTTTGCCGGTATCCGCGAGCTCGGTCAACGCCAGCCGCACGCAATCCACATCGCGCCAGTTTGCATTTCCAGCCGCCGACGGGGCCCCGGCCAGGGGAATCCGATACAGGCGCCATCCGTTCAGGTTGGTCCCCGAAACGTAATAGCTGGAATCGGAGGACGTGTCGGAAAGATCCACGACAAAACGAAAATAATGGTTCCCCAGATCCAGGTACCCCGAGTTATTCAGGTCTTCGGATTCCGGCGTCCGGTCAATGCTCGAATTGCCCGAGGTACCTTGCCAATACCGCACGTCCGATGAATCATAGTTGTCACCCGCCGGATCCCGGGGATTGCGCAGGGCCGCATTGCCCAAAGACAGGGTATCCCACGACCATTGCCCAAGACTGTCCTGGCGGGGTCGAAACCAGAATTCGTCGGCATCGGCCATGCCGTCGATTCCCACATCCTCTTCCGGCCGGAAGATTCCGTCTCGCCGGCCCTCGACCAGTTTATCTTCCGTGTCCAGGCGGCCGTTGGGAGGCCCGCCGTTGAGCGAAAGGTCTTCGCTGATCTTCCCCATATCAATGACCAGCTTTCCGCCGGCCGATGATCGGGCCGTAATCTCAAAAAAGCGGGTTTTGCTTTGATCGCGCGTGCCCGGCATCAGCGCGCGCATAATGGCGCCCCACGAATTCCCGCTGGCATTGGCCGGCCGCACTTCGAGATTCAGCACATCAATCAAACGGTCCCGGGCCGTTGTCTCCACATGCCAGATGCTGTCCTGCGGTACCTTGTTGCGGGGATTGTACCACCAAGACGCGCCGGGAACAAGCGTATCGGGCCGCATTGGGCCCAGGGGACTTGCCGTTTTCCAATCCGTCCAGATCAGCCCCAATGGATAGCTGAGGTCCGCCCCTTCGAAATCGTCCACCATGGCCTCGCCCTTCAGGTTCGGATTCGGCCGGCTGTGGGCCACTTCGGCGGAAAACTCCAGCCGGGATGCCTGCTCGGTCTCCACCAAAGGAAGCGCGTCGACAGCCTTGGTCATCCATGCCGGATTGAAGATCAGCTTCGTATTGGCGTCCAGCAGGATCTTGCGGTACGGTTCCCGCCCGATCTGGGCATATTGCTCGGAGATGCTTTCGCTCTTGTATAACGCGCTTAGCCCCACAAAGGATTCCTTGCTGATCCAGGGCAGCTTGTATTCCAGCCGGGTGCCCAGGAATACTTTTTGCTCCGCCATGAAGATGCTCTCGCTCTCGTAATCGACTTCGATTCGGGCTCCTTGCGTGGCATTGGGCGTCGTGATGACCAGGCTCCCGCTTTCGTAATCGATTGTGTAGTCCACATTGCGTTCCAGCGTTTGGCCGCCCAGCTTCACGCGCTCGGTGTTGGGAATCACGTTCATGCCCAGATTGTAGTCGTTGCGGGATGTCACCGCGCTGACCCTGATTGTGTATAGCGAACGAATCTCGTTATCGATCGTATAGTTGTAAATCAACGGATTGATGCTATCAAGCACCGTACTGTCGGCAAAGGGCTCCTGGATTCCGTTATGAACCGGGAAAATGATCTCGCCCCGCTCGAATTGAAAAATGGAATCGTTGTCGATGCGGAGTCTTGTGCCCGTAGAGTCGGCCAGTCCAAGGAGGGCCGTAAACAGCGTTCCGTCCTGGTGATTCAGAGTGTCATTGAGCCTGTTGAGAACAATTTCGACTTTCATGTCCTTGGCGTCGGCGCGCTCGACCATGCCCACGCTATACACGTTCTTCCACATCAGGGTCCAGGTTGGATCGCTGGGCCGCTGGTTGGGTTTTTTGATAATCTTGAGGTCTAAAACGGGCAAGCTGTCGTCGCTGGTGATTCGTCCAAAACCCGTGGTATCGCCAACGCCTGCCCGGCTCTCCAACTTGTAGTAAATGCCAATGGCGTCGGCTGGATTCAGCATGACGCTGCCGTTGACGGCAATAAAGCCCCGGATGCGGTCGAGCATGTAGTCCTGGTTTTCCTGCAGCAACTGGAAATTGCGCTTCTCGCCGTCGATTTCGGCCGAACGCGGCCGAAACTGCAATTCCTCGGTCTGCCGAAACATGTTGTTGGCCCGGTGAATGAAAACCATGCATTCCCGGACCTTGTAGTCCAGAGGGGGTTCTGTGGAAGAACGGTAGAAACGCGCAAATGCGGTGTCGAGAAAAAAGTAGTTCTGCGAATATTGGTTGTCGGAAACTGGAAAGGTTTCGCTCTTTGCCTGCCCTACGACGAACTCAGCCCTCTGGCTTTCGCCTTTTTCCTGGCTTGCGACCGCCGTGATATCGAGATCGCCCACTTTGGCCCGTAGTCGAATTCCAAAAAGCCCCTTGTGCGATTCGGTGTAACCGGAAAATTCCGTGTTGGGCAGCGCCATTTGCGTATTGCCGGCTTCGATCTCCTGGATGATTTCATCCTCCAATTCGTCGCCTTCGCCCTTGTAATGGATCTTGACCTGGTCCTTGAGCTGCTGCCCCAGTTCCTCCATATCGGAATTCTGGGTGATCGAAACATCGATCAACCGGCCCACCTTTCCGCGCACGGTGAAATCCGATTCCTGGTTCATTTTTAAGGCGGGGAACAATGACGATCCCTGTCCCGAGGTGGAATTGTCATTGACGACCCAGGTGCTTCTGCCCTCGAAAATGATCTTGCGCCTGCCCGTAATGCTTAGCTTTGGGCCCTCGTCGCCGGCGAAACGCTTGGCCCACTCGGGCATTTTGACCGGAATTTCGATTT
>CAYVZU010000081.1:0-5274 GCA_964455935.1 uncultured Fibrobacterota bacterium | reverse complement strand
CGAATAGATTCGCGGGCTGATCGATGACCTTCACCCCCAGTGCCCCTTTGGAGGTGCTGTACCACAGAGCGGCGTAGGAGAAGTGAAGCTGGCCCTGCATATATCGCTCCAATTCCGGATAATAGAAGAGCCAGAGTTCGCAGCCGAATGCGGTTCTGCGCAGAATTGCGGCACGGTTCTCGAAATCCACTTCGACCTGTTCTTCCACGGGAAACTTCTGTGTGCTCAGCAGGGGTGCGCCATGATCGACGAAGGGGTTCACGGGCCGGAACGACCCCGCAGGGGTCGCGTGCCTGGAGACAAGATTCAAGCGGGTCGGGAAGCCGACCGCCGCAAACGCTTGAATTGAAAGCGGCAGAAGACAAAACAGAACTCTATGGAATTTCAATAAGGCGTCCCGGATGAGTTAATGCGCTATTCTCTTAATTTATAAAATAGTACGTTGACCGGGAAGAACTCTCGCTCAAATTCCTGAAGATTAGTAACTACTCACGTTTCTCGAAAGAATCATGAAACCACAGAGAAACACTAAGGCCGGAAAAGAAGACGCAGAGTGGGAAAAGATCTATTCCGGCGCGGCGCGCCAAAAGATTTCCCTCTGTGTTCTCAATCTTAACTCGGATTTCTCTCTATTGCTTCATGGTAATCCGTGTATTTGCAAAGATTATGCACATCTTTTGACCGCGCCCCAAACCGCCGGATTGCGGGATCTCCCCTCGCCAATCATCAATTGTTCGTTCCAGGTTCCGGATGCTCGGCCTGCTGACAGCACCGGAACCCAACCGAAAGGTGTTGATTCTGGGGATAAAAGCTGTACTGCGTTTCCTCGCAGCCCGACTGCGAATGGCTTTCCCAAGAGCCGCCTCGCACTTCATAGAACCGGGGATTCTCGTTGGATCGCGTTGCCGTCCATTCGCGAAGATTTCCGTTCATGTCCATTGGGCCGTAATAGCTTCTGCACTCTACAAATTGTCCCGCGGGGGAACATGCCGCCGTGTTCGTATTGCAGGCCCTTGGCTCATACGAATTGCCGTAGCTGAAACGCGCGGTCCTTTTTCCAATACAGGCCAAATGCCATTGCTGCGCAGCGCACAGATTCTTGCCCACCGATGCGCAGGATTCCCGGGCCGCGTAGTGCGATATCATGTTCCGCGGCATAGCTGATTTTCTGTTTGGCCATTCGTAAAGATCGATGCAAAATTCTCCCTCCGGCGAGGAAACATAGGCCATATTGCCGGGACAATGAGCCGCGCCCGCGGGCTCGATGTCATACCCCTCCCATTTTTCCTTTGAGATATTTCCCGCCGAGTCCATTGCATAGAAGGCCAATTCGTCACTTCGACGCAGCACAATCAACTCCTCAAAGATGCTCCAGCCCGGCATTTCTTTTGTCTTGTAATAAACCGAGCAGGGCTCATCCGTAACAAGCCTGATCGCCGCACTGTCCCCAAAGAGCCCGCCAGCCGGATCGGCATACACATAGGGTGGAATTGTGTCCTCTGTGGGTCCCTTTTGGGGAATTGCTAATCCGCTGTCAATTCGGGGTATCGCAGAGTTCCTCTTGGGTAATTTATTGGGAACACTGTCAACCTTTTGACGGTCTGACTCCACGACGGAGTCGGTACTATCAGGAAGAACCGGCATTTTCCTAGTATTTTCTGGCAACTCGCGGCGCAACAGAAACAGGAAAGCCAGAATAATCACTGCAGCTACGCATAGGGATAGGATTTTTTTAGGCTCCACGATACCCAGTATAATAACTTGTCCGGTTCATTGCCATCGGACGGAATTGAAGTTCCCCGCAAGCAAGCTGCGGGGGATTATAGTTTGGCCCCAACTAGATAATTCTCCATTGGACCTCAGTATGGCTATTCCCGCGACAATCGTTCTGATTGCAAACAGGTCTGCATCGGGCTTGTAGTGACGCTGGAATGACTCCCGTTGGGCTATTAAGTATTTGCCGGCATCATTGGAGCGCATCTCAAAAAGGATTGCGCGGGCCGAAGCCCGTGCGAAAACGGTGCAGGCAAGGCGCGCGAAGCAGGCCTATCAGAGGAAGATACGCCGATGGAGCGCAACGAAGCTTGCGGCGTTTGCAACCGGGCGATGCCAGAAAGCCTTTTTGAGATGCGCTCTATGACACCACAACGGTGGAAAAAGTTGTTTCGACCATGGAGAAGCGCTACGGCAAGACCAATCGGGTTTGGGTCATGGATCGAGGCATGGTCTATGAGGATGGCCTGGAGATTCTCCAAAGCGAAGAGCATCGCTGCATCATAAGCATGAGCAAGAGCGGTCTGCGCCGATTTGAGCAGCACCTTGCACAAAGAAGGCTGGAAAACGGTTCGCGAAGGTATCGAAGTCAAGATCTGTCCATCGCCCGATTCCAAGAAGGAAGTTTTTTCATTCTTTGTGGCAGTAAAGACAGGGCGAAAAAAGAGCAGGCGATGCATCAGCGTTTCATTAAGCGGATGGAGATCCGCGTTGAGAAACTCCAAGTAGCTTGTGAGCGGGCCAATTCCGCTGCCCTAAGTGACTTCGATGTGGGGCGGCTACTGGAAGGTCTGACATCATTCAAGAAGCACTATCCTGCCAAGCTCCTGCCGGCCGCCAGTTTCATAGACAACCTGATAGACCCCGGTGGCAATTGGATCTGGTTTCCACTGCACCACGTAGCTACCCGGTGATCGAGTCTCATCAAGGAGAACCTTGCAAAGGCGGCCCTGCACATCGTAGGCCGCGATTTTCACGCGGCCTTGCTCGCGGACACGGTACGAAACCTCCACACCCCCACTCCTGACAATTGCTCGCCACGCCGGGTTCGCCGCAATAGGTCCACCGGCGTGAATTCCAATATTCTCGGCCGCCATAAATGTCCAAGATCCGGGCACTACTGAAAATTTCTGGTATTGACCGTCGCTCCCCGCATCCGAAATACCGGCCACCCCGCCCAGAAAAGATCCATTCTCGAAAACAATGTTTCCGTTCGCGGCGATTTTCTTTGCAAACGCGTATTTGGGGATCCCAACAATGGCCACTGTATTTGACGGAGAAACAAGGCTCAGGTCGAATTGGCCGGTTTGCTTTGAAAGCGAGACGTGAATATTCCCCTTGACTGAGGGAACCACGACGGCGGCAGAACTCAAGGTTCCCATTTGAGGCAATACGTGGTAGGTTTGGTAGCCGGGCGTTTCGGGCGCAACACCGGTAACGTATTGCGAAAGAAGGGTTAGCGACCCTCCGGACCAGGCATGATTGCGGGAATGCCCTGGATCCGGCTGCCAAACCTCCCATAACGTTGTTAGATTGCTGCTGACCATTTCGCCATTTCGCGCTTTCATCCGATCCAGCGCATCATCGGGATAGCCCATTTTGAAAAGCGCTTCAAGAACGTATTTTTCCATATAGGGACTGGCTTGGCGCGTAGTGGCTAGAACGCTCCGGATCGCCGGCCACCTGGAACTGCTGGCAAGCCCTGCCAAAACGGCCAGCGCATTGGCCCGATCATCTACTGTGCTCCCGGAAGCGTACGCATTTCCTTTCCAATAAACACGGTCAAAGTTGGTTTCGATACTCGTCTTTTTTGTGTTGAAGGCGGACAAATCGGAGGAGTTTCCGGTGCTATTGGCCATGGCAATCGCCGCGCGGAGCGCCAGATAATACCACGCGTTGTCGAGAACGGCCATGTCGATACCGGTGCCCCAGTCGCCCCAGTTCCAATCTCCACGCCGGTGGACGATCAGCCCATCCGCCCCAAGGGTCCAAAGATTCAGATACTCTTTCACAACCGGGTACGCATCGCGGATTGCCGCGAGATCGCCCGTATACAGGTAATAGGTCCAAAAGCCGAACCAACCCACGCTGGCCAGCATTTGCTGGGGAAGCTCATCTTCTTTTGTACCGGCCGGAACAGGTGAATGCAGGACCGTTGCATTCTTGCGCCATTCCACGAGATTGCTGATTGCTTTTCGAATCAAGGCGGCTGCGGTTGTATCCAGACAATAGAAGACCTGCCCCAGTTGAATCACTACGTCGCCCCACCATTGAGCCCGTTCCCGGTCGGGGCAATCCATGAAGTTGTCCCGCATGTTTACGTATAATGTGCGCCGTGATTTCTCCCATAGCCGGTCGAAAAAGGCATCGTTACACGAGAACGAGCCTGTGAAATCCGCATTGTATCCGGTCTCCCGGTATTTCAGTTCCAGGATCTTTACTCCCGTTGGAATGATGTAATGAACGGCATGACCACTAAACCATGCGGGCGACTCGAACTCCTGGATACCGGAGCGGGTCAGATATTCGGTACGGATGCCAAGCCAGTCCAAATCAGGATACGGCGGAACCTGGTAGAACTCGGGTTTGATCTCGATCTTCAGCCCGGCGGGCGCTTCGATCTTGAAGTAAGGCGTGATCTGCGCGTTATAGGGCAGCTGTGCCACAATCGTATCTCCCGCTCCGTCGGCCGGCAGGGAAGCCTTGTTCACGTAATCGAGAAGCCCGGAGTTCTTCCACTGGGGGATCGGCCTTCTCCAGAGCGCATTCCAGGGAGCGCAGGGAGGCGCTCCTTTCAGAATTGGAGTCTGCCATTGCGAGTCATCATAGCCTGGCAGAAACCAATCCCCAAAGATCCGGCCCGCATTGTAGCCAATATTGTGTTCGGAATATCTCCAATGGGTCTGGGGAGCATCGGTGGTGAAATAGGATGGATGGGGCATGATCTTCCATGTGGCATCGCTCGCGATCAGCATGCCGCCGGCGTTGCATTCGAAGACCAAGCCGCCTTTCCCGCTGTTTTTGTGCGAAAAGCCCTCCTTTCCCCAAAACCATACCAAGACGGCGATGGTATTGCTTCCCTGCTTGAGGTAACCGCCAATGTCGATTTCGTCGTAATAGCTGTCGTTGGGTGTGGGACCGCGCTTCAGCCCGCCCTCGAATGCGACCATGGTCCCGTTAACCCACAGCCAGTATTTGGAATCAACCGCAATATATGCCGTGGCGCTTGCCGGCGCGCTGCCCAAATTAAAAATCTTACGGAAGCACATCCATTTATCGGATGGACCGTCAACAGTTTGCCAAATCCATTGGCTTTGCCAGACACGCTGCTCGGATAGGGCGGTTTTTCCAGATGCCAATGCAACGCATGGCAGCATCATATTTAGTAACGACATGACAATGATCCTCCGGGTTGGAAACCGATCCAGGGTCCATTTTAAGAGGAAACTCAGCATTTCCGCGCCTCAAAAGGTTATGGGTCAGTCGAATTTTGAATAGAGC
>CAYVZU010000080.1:0-17999 GCA_964455935.1 uncultured Fibrobacterota bacterium | reverse complement strand
AACCACGGCCGGCGCAGCGGATCTCTCAAATGAAGAACTCCGGCGGGGACGAACTCGGCTGGCCCGGAAGATCCGCCGGTACCGCCCAAAATTCGTTGCCGTGCTGGGAATCGACGCCTACCGGCAGGCCTTTTGCGAGCCGGACGCAAAGCTCGGACTCCAACCCCGGACCATCGGCCAAACACGATTGTGGATTCTACCCAACCCAAGCGGCCTCAATGCCAGTTACCAACTCGACGCACTGATCCGGTGCATGCGGGAGCTTCGCAGAGCAGCCGGATCGTGAACCGCCCATCTCATCCGGCAACTCTGGAAATTCCGCCCTTGCTTGTTGTAGATTTCCATTCATTGTCAATTATCGCCGAAAACGATCAAACCGAATGCCGGAACCACCATCGTGAAATCGATCCGCCACCTCTTCCGGATTGGGAACGGCCCTTCCAGCAGCCACACGATGGCGCCCCGCAAGGCTGCGGAAGAGTTTCTTCTCTTGCATCCGGGTTCCCCTTCATTTCGAATCACCCTCTTTGGTAGCCTTGCGGCAACGGCCAAAGGGCATTTGACCGATCGCGCCATCACCGAAGTTTTTGCGCCAAAGCCCGTCGAAATCCAATGGAAGCCCAATGAGGAACTCCCGCCGCACGCTTGTGGAATGCGGTTTGAGGCCATTGGCCCCGCGGGCCAGGTTCTCGGTTCGCGGGAGGACCACAGCGTAGGCGGCGGAGCGCTCCTCAGCGAGACCGCGGATGAGGCCGGCTACAGCTTTCAGGACATGGCGGGCGTGCTGGGGCATAGCCGCCGCTCGCGGCAAACCCTTTGCCAATATGTTGAAGCCGCCGAGGGCGCGGGCATCTGGGATTTTTTGGGCGAAGTGTGGGCGGCCATGCGCGATTGCCTCCAGAGAGGACTTGGTGCCCGGGGCGCTTTGCCCGGCGGGCTGAACCTGGAGCGCAAAGCGCGGTCCTTCCACGGCCGGGCCCAGGAACTCGATGCCGAATTCCGGTCTGAAGCCCTGCTGGCCGCCTATAGCTATGCCGTTGCCGAGGAGAATGCATCCGGCGGCCGGGTCGTGACAGCGCCCACGTGCGGTGCCAGCGGAGTTCTTCCCGCGGTCCTTTTCTATTTGCAGCAGGAAAGAAACGTGACCCAAAGCGAGATTCTGCGCGGTTTGGCCGTGGCAGGGCTCGTGGGCAACCTGATTAAGCACAACGGCTCGATCTCCGGCGCGGTGGTAGGCTGCCAAGGTGAAGTGGGTGCGGCTTGCGCCATGGCGGCGGCGGCGGCCGCGCACATCTTTGGGGCCACGCCTGACCAAAGCGAATATGCGGCGGAAATGGCTTTGGAGCATCATCTAGGGCTAACCTGCGACCCTGTCGCCGGCCTGGTGCAGATTCCCTGCATCGAGCGCAACGCGCATGCCGCAACCCGGGCTCTCAGCTGCAGCCGCTTTGCGCTGCTATCCGACGGCACCCACCATATCAGCCTTGACGAGGTGATCAGCGTGATGCTGGAGACCGGCCGCGCTTTGCCGAGTTTGTACCGCGAAACAAGCCGGGGAGGTTTGGCCCAGGTTTACGAAAAGCGTGCTCAAACAAAGGGCGGCGCCCAAAGGGCGTAAACCGGACATGCACCGTATTGTATTGGCAATTCTTCTGGCCGCTTTCGAAGGTCTCCATGCCCAAGAGGTCGTGCTGGGTGTTCTTGAAGAGGTCTCCGTCGCAGGCAAAAACAGCGCGGCCGCCCGGCTCCTGTTCGCGAAGGAAAAAGACCGCTGGATCGCCCTGGAAGACAGCCGGCTTTGCGCGCGCTACGAACTGACCGGAAAAGAGTGGGTCATGGCCTGCAACGGACGCAACGTAGGTGCCGTGCACCTGAAGGACATTCCATTGGCGGAAAGCGAATTTTATGCTTGGAGCTACAAGCGCGATAAAATCTATTCGGTCGATACGGCGGATACCGTGCCCAAGATCAAAGCTGAAAGCGGCCGCTTCACCCGCAAGGGCACGGTTTTCGAATGCCGTCCTCTTTTGCTGGTTTCGAAGCCTTTCATCAATGATCCGGACAAATGGCGGCCCTTTCTACCGGGCCCCGAGTACCGGAGTCGCTTGCATCAGCCGTTGAAGCTTGTAATCGGCCGGTTCAAGGCCCTGCGGTGCCGGGAAAACGAGATGGTGCCGTTTCGGTTCAAGTCCGAGGACATTGTGATCGGCCGAAGTTACAAATCATCGAAAGGACCTATGCTGATATCGGCCGGGCTCGACCCAAAGAAAACCAACTGTGGCGGGCAGGCACAGCCCGAATGGTCGTCCAACTGGTTTCTGATCGCCGGGAGCAGCGTGGACCACATGGGCCGCGGGATGGAATTGGTCGAATGCGGCGATTTTGACAATGACGGACGGTCGGAACTGCTCTTTTGGCAGAGCGGATACAATCAGGGCGGCTATGTCCTGGTCTATGATGGTTTTGAACGCAAGGCAGAATACATCTGGTGCCTTCAATAGGGTGCAAATGCATCAAAAAAAGAGCGCCGACGAATCAAGCAGCAATTAAATCGATTGTTTCATGAGATGCGCTCCGCTCCTCTTCTTCCTGTTTGCGGCCAATTGCCTTGCCTACACCATCCCGGAATCGTTTGAGCGCAAAACCGACAGCGTATTTCTGTTCGGGAATCCCGTGAGGCAGGAGACCTTCGTTCATGTCTTCAAGGACCCCACGACCATCTACTATGCGGCCACGTTCAGAACAATGCCTTTCCCCCTTCAGGCAATTCGGGCCAAACTTGAGAATGTGCCGGAATATGGGAGGGCGGCCACCTTCGTCCGCAAGGGGCGCCGGATTCCCAATGACAGTTGCCGTTTGGGGACGTATCTGATCGTGGTGAGTGTGGCGTTCGCCAAATCGTGGTTTCTCTGCGATATCGATTCTATTGTGAACGACGGGAACGATTACCGGATGTTCATCAACCAGAACCACAACGAGAAGCTCAACGCGCAGTTTCGCAAAGAAGAGGACGGCATTCTCGCCGTGGAATATGAGCAGTTCAACATTTACTGGCGCCTCCGCGACCTGGGCAACGGCACCACACGCGCGGCCATGGTCGCCTGTGTGGACCCGCGGATCTGGATTCCCGACTGGCTCTTCCGAATCGTGTCAAAGATCGTCTACCCCGGCGTTCTCGCGGATTTTGAGAAATACGTGGGAAAGTCTCTTCGCTCCTGATTTTCACTGCGACCGATCCTGCCGCAGCACGCAACCGGGAGCAGACTGCAAGGGCTTCGATTCCTGCTTCAGGATAGAAAGAAGTATTTTCTTTTCTCCAAACATGGCAAAGGAGCCGATATGAGTGTTCGCAAAGTCGTTCTCGCGTATTCCGGTGGTTTGGATACATCCATCATCATTCCGTGGCTGAAGGAGAATTACGGCTGTGAAGTGATCGCCATGTGCGCCGACCTGGGTCAGGGCGACGACATGAAGGCCGTGCGAAAAAAAGCCCTGGCCACCGGTGCCAGCAAATGTTACGTGACGGACCTGAAGCAGGAATTTGTGACGGACTTCATCTTTCCCACTCTTCGCGCGGGCGCCGTTTACGAAGGCAAGTATCTCCTGGGCACGTCGCATGCCCGTCCGCTCATCGCCAAGATCCAGATGGAAGTGGCGAAGAAGGAGAAGGCCGACGCTGTCTCGCATGGCGCAACGGGAAAAGGCAATGACCAGGTTCGCTTTGAACTAACGTACATGCATTTTGACCCGCGTATCAAAATTATCGCACCGTGGAAGGACGATCGCTGGACCATCCGCTCGCGTGAAGAGGCCATCGACTACGCGCGCAAGCACAACGTGCCCATCACGCAAACGAAGAAGAAAATCTACAGCGAAGACGGCAACCTGTGGCACCTGTCGCACGAAGGCGGCGAGTTGGAGGATCCGTGGAACGAGCCGCAGGACCGGGTCTATACAATTTCGACCACGCCTGAAAAGGCACCCGGTAAGGCGGAGCACGTGACAATCAGTTTTGAGAAAGGCACGCCCGTGTCCGTCAACGGCAAAGCGCTTTCGCCTGTGGCCCTGGTTCAGAAGCTCAATGAGATCGGCGCGCGCCACGGCGTGGGCCATTGCGATATGGTCGAGAACCGGCTGGTTGGAATGAAATCGCGCGGAGTGTATGAGACGCCCGGCGGCAGCGTTCTCTACTATGCTCATGGTGAACTGGAGCGCCTCGTTCTGGACCGCGATACGCTCCACTACAAGGCCTTGGTGGCGCAGCGCTATGCCGAACTGGTTTATTTTGGCCAATGGTTCACGCCTCTGCGCAGCGCGTTGGATGCCTTTGTGGATGCAACGCAGAAAAACGTGACGGGTGAAGTGCGACTGAAACTGTATAAAGGGAATATCCGGCCCGCAGGTGCCAAATCGCCGAACTCATTGTATTCGGTGAAGCTCTCGTCTTTCACGGACGACCTGCAACTCTACGACCAGAAGGACGCGACTGGATTCATCCGTTTGTTTGGATTGCCCATTCGCACGGCCGCTCTCAAGCGGCGAACAGAAAGACCCTAGTCCCTGCGGGCCAAAGCCCAGTAATTGGCGCTCAGCATGGAACGGCCAAGCCGGATCTCCGAAAAACGGAATCCGGCTTGCATCAAAATCGAAGCTATTTTGCCTACCCCCTCGGAAGACAAGGTCGGCACCGGGAAAATTGATTCGGTGCTCGTTAGCCCGCCTGCATGTCCCCTGTCAGCGCTTCAGCCGATTCGTTATCACACCCGCCGCATGGCTCGGGACCAACGTGGTTAGCTGCTCCTTCGTTGTGTGGAACTTCCATCCACTACCTTATATCGGTTTTTGCCGGCGCTTTCTCTTCGGCCCCATCTGGCCGGAACAATCGCCCCTATAAAAACTCATTTATTGAAGCTGCCGGTCCCTGCAAGCTGCTTTCCTATCTATTCCGATTACCCAGCTTCCACACCCGCCCGATAAAGGCTTGGGGTGATACCCATGCGCTTCTTAAAAAGCCTGTTGAAGCTTGAGAGAGAGTTGAAGCCGTTCTTAAAGGAAATCTCGTTCATCTTCTGGCTGCCGGAACGGAGCTGGGCCGCCGCCATGGATATGTGGAAGTCGATCATGTATTCCAGAGGAGTTTTGCCCAAGGCCTTTGCGAATAGGATTTGGAAGCTGCGAATCCCGGTAAAGCATGCCTGAGCCAATTCGGCAACACTTGGGAATCGGTCCTGTGCCGAGGCGATCAGATTCAGGGCAGGAGCGATGCGTTCGAGTTGGGACGAAGATTTCCCATTCCGGACGTCCGGCCGCATCTGCTCCACCTGCCGGGTGCGCCGGATTGTGGAAATCAGGATTGCCAGTGCGGCACGCACCGTAATGGATGACAATTGGTCTCTCAAACCAAGCTGTTCGACAAGTGCTTTGGTCTGCGCATGGATCACAGGGAACTTTCCAGCTTCAAAGAAACAGGAATCCGGCGAAACCAGAGCCTTCTCCAGATCAAGATTCCCAAGCGACTCGGCGAAACAGGCAAGAAGCTTTACAGGTAGCGCGCTGATCCAAGACCATTTGCCCGCGGATTTCGCGATGCCAACGTGGTAGTGGGCGACACCGTTTGGGATGATTGTCACATCGCCTTCGGAGAACGAAAAGGTCTCACCATTGATCAAGACCACTCCGCTGCCGCTATGGCAAAGGCCGATTTCGAGGCAATCGTGAAAATGCAGGCCGGAAGTGGGGTAGCTTCCCAGCGGCGCACCAACGCCAACGGTTATGGGGAAATCGTTGGGGAGAGGGTAATGCTCGAAGTAAACAGAGTACTTTTTCGCATTCTGCGCAGTCTTTTTCGCGTTTGGCATATCCAGGTCCCTTAACCTGATAATATTATTTAGGGGTAGAGCGCATCTCAAAAAGGTTTTCTGGTGTCGCCCGGCTGCAAACGACGCATGCTGTGTTGCGCTGCTTCGGCGTATCTCCCTTTTTGAGATGCGCTCTATCCATCGCGAATATTGCCGGATTACATAGGGGGTCCAAAATGAACCTGTCGATTTCCGATTACCGAAAGAAAGTCCTCGGATGCTGGATGGGAAAGAACATTGGCGGCACCCTGGGAATGCCGTTTGAATGGAAACGCCAGGTCAACAACATTTCCTTTTACGCCCAGAACTTTGGCGGAGAGCCCCTTCCCAACGACGATCTCGACATTCAACTGCTTTGGCTTGTCGCCCTGGAAGAGAAAGGCCTTGATCTCAACGCCAACACCCTCGCAGAATACTGGTGTACCTATGTTACTCCCCATTGGGCCGAATACGGTACCGGCAAAATCAATATGCGCGCCGGTCTGCTTCCGCCAATGAGCGGAACCCACGAGAATGATTTTAAGCACAGTTGCGGCTCGTTTATTCGGTCCGAGATCTGGGCTTGCATTGCACCCGGGGTTCCTTCCGTGGCAACGCAATTCGCCTACAATGATGCTATCCTGGATCATGGTGACGGCGAAGGCACCCATGCCGAGATTTTCATCGCTGCCCTGGAAAGCGCCGCTTTTGTCATAAAGGACTTCTCAAAATTGGTTGAGATTGGTCTTTCCTATATTCCATCGGACTGCGAAATATGGAAAGCGGTGAAGACAGCGCAGGAGGCCTTCGCTTCCGGTATGGATTGGAAAGATGCGCGCGATAAAATCCTTGAGCGCCATCGCGGATCGACCTTCATGAATTGGGGTAACATCAATGAGGAAGACCGCAATAAAGGTTTTGGGGAGGGAAAACTGGGATTCGACGCCCCTTCCAACATCGGTCTGACAATAATTGGTCTTCTTTATGGAGGCCAGGATTTTGGGAAGGTCCTTACAACCACGGTCAATTGCGGCGAAGATACCGACTGCACGGCGGCAACCGCCGGATCCATTTTCGGGATCATGCACGGGATTGATGCAATACCCCAGAAGTGGATCGATCCGATTGGACGGAAGATAAAGACCGCTTGTTTAAATTTGGGCGAACTGGGCATCGTGAACGGTCTGCTTCCTCAGGACGTCGACAACCTTACGGACCGCACTGAAAAGATCGCGCTCCAGTTCTTTATGCGCAATCCACATAGGGGAATGGAAATATCCGACAAGGCAACGGATTTGTCGGATCTCGTTGCCGACCGCCTAAAATATTACGCCGGACCTATTCCTCTTCACAGCGGTCTGGGCGGGAATCGATTCGCATTTGACTTCTTTACAATCGATGTTGATTACGGCAGCGATCCGCGCGTAAAAGCAAATGAACCAAAGAAGATCAGGCTCATCATACACAACACCTATAAAATTCAAGCGAACCTGGCAGTGCATTGGTATACGCCGGCAGGCTGGAAGGTGAGCCCCTCGCCCGATGCTTGCACCCTAAGTTTCCCGCATGGGCTAAGGCCGGCTTCGGTGATGGAATTCTCGGTTTTGACGGAGATCGTGGACAGACCCATGAATCGTTGCGCGGTGGAATTCACCATCGCAGGTAGGCCCACGGTCATGCTGGTTCCTATTATCCTGCTCAATGGGAATGGATGACCCGCTGTTGCCGGTCACTTAAAATAGGCTAGGCATCTGACGTTCGTCGAGAGTACTTTGCTCTTTCATGTTTTGGTGGGAATCGATACCCGCCAGCAGTGACCGGACGCGGGCGAAACGCCATTTCGACAGGAGCCGCTCAAGGGCGCCCCATCCGCGCGTTACGTTCATTTTTTCGGCTGAAAAATTGACAGATCCAGGCTCAGCCCGGCGGCCGTCAACTCCTCGTAAAAAACAGGGATCATACCGGCCGGTTCGAACAAACCCGTGACGCGGCCGTCCTTATCCAGGCCGCGCTGCCGGAACAGGAAGAGATCCTGTGTGCGAATTCGCTCATCCCCGATGTCGAGGACCTCGGTGACATGGGTGATTTTGCGCGAACCATCGGGCATGCGGCTCTGCTGCACAATGACATCAATGGCCGAGCAGACCTGGTCGCGCAAGGCGCGCAGCGGCAGCTCGGTGCCCGACATCAGGCACATGGTTTCCAGGCGCGACAGCGCATCGCGCGGAGTGTTGGCATGCACCGTGGTAAGCGAGCCGTCGTGGCCCGTATTCATGGCCTGGAGCATGTCGAGGGCTTCGCCGCCGCGGCACTCGCCCACCACAATGCGGTCGGGCCGCATCCGAAGGGAGTTGCGCACCAGATCGCGGATTGTGACCGAACCGGTGCCTTCGATGTTCGCGGGCCGTGACTCAAGGCTCACAACATGCTCCTGAGGAAGCTGCAATTCGGCCGAGTCTTCGATGGTGAGGATCCGTTCGTCGGAAGGGATGTAGGAGGACAGAATGTTGAGCAGCGTGGTTTTTCCCGAACCGGTTCCGCCGGAGATCACGATGTTGCGTCTGTACTTCACGGCAATTTGCAGGAACCCCAGCATGGCGTCCGACACGGAACCGAATTTGACAAGATCATCCGGCGTCAACTTGCGCTTTGAAAATTTGCGGATGGTTAGGCAGGGGCCGCGCAGGGACAGCGGAGGAATAACGGCATTGACGCGCGAGCCATCTTTGAGCCGGGCATCGACCATGGGCGAGCTTTCGTCGATGCGCCGCCCCAAAGGAGCCACGATCCGTTCCATGATCTCCATTACATGTGCATCAGAGTCGAAGGTCTTGTTGGAGATCTGGAGTTTCCCGCTTCGTTCGACATAGATTCGGCGGCTGTTGTTGACCATGATCTCGGTGACCGAAGCGTCGCCAAGCAGGTCCTCGAGCGGGCCCAGGCCAAGCGTGTCCTGAAGAATCTCCCGCGCCAGGGCTTCCCGGTCCGCATCCGCTGGAATGGTTCCCGTCATGGCCCCAAGAATTTCGGCAATCAGGTGCCGCGCTTTTCCCTGAAGTTCGTGATCCGCCAAGTCCGAAAGGTTCACGCGCTTGAGATTCATTCGTTCGAGGAGCTGCTGGTGAACCGCTTTTTTAAGGCGCTGGAGCGCATCCGATTCCGGAGAGGCCGCGGACTGGATAATATGCGCGGATTCGCCCGCGATCTGAAAGGCCTCCCCGACCTGCAGCTCGGATCGTGTGATTTTTTGCCCTTTAATCTGCGTTCCATTGGTGCTTTGCAGATCTTCGACTTGAATGCGTCCGGCCTCGACTGTGACCACGCAGTGGCGCAAAGAAACTTTGGGATGATCAAGGATAATGTCGTTGCCCTTGGCACGGCCCACGGTATTGGGACCGCTATGCAAAGGGTATTTTCGGTCTACGAATTGTAGATACATCGCCTATTTCTCAATCTGCTTTCGCATTTCCTTGTCGTTGATCTTCATGTTCAGCTCGCCGGCTTTGACCGGCAGAATATGCGGCGTGAGCAGAATCACCGTCTCGGTCTGGATATCCTGGTCCTTGGTGCTGCTGAAGAGCCGCCCCAGAATGGGAATCGCCCCCAGAAAGGGAACCCTGGTTTGCGTGCGGCTTTTCCGGTGCGCAAGAAGCCCGGCAATGGCGACCGCGTTGTTCTCGATAAGCTTCACATTGGTTGAAACCATGCGCTGCGTCACCGCGGGAAACCCTTCAACCTGATTGGCCCAATCAAGATCGCTGATCTCGACCTGGATTTTCACCTCGATCTCGTTGGACCCCATGCGCACCAAAACCGGTTCCACGCCCAGGCGCGTTCCATAGCGTTTCCACTCGATCGCAACTTTTTCGGGCGTGGCCCCGCGAATGGGGAACTCGCCGCCCACCAGAAAGTCGGCGCGCTCCCCGCTCTTGCAGACGAGCTTGGGGCGCGCCAGGGTGCGGGCCGCGCCCTTGCCCACCAGGAAATCGAGTTTCATCGTGAACGGCGAGAGTCGTGCCAGCGGACCCACGGCAAACTGGGGATCGGGCAGCAGGCGCCGGGGCACGTATTCCTCTCCCAGTTTGAAGCTGCCCTGTCCCGTTTTGACTTCGCCATAATCCAGACCGTCGGGAAATTTCACATTGTTGCTTGATTCCGAAAACCATTCAATACCCAGCGAGGCAGCATCATTCAGATTGACTTCGCAGATCTGGACATCAAGTTGAATCAGAACCTGGCCGCGCACATCTTCCATCAGGTTGATGATCTCGGGATAGCGCTCCAGAAAGGCGTTGAGATAGTCCTTCTCGTTGATGCTGTATACTTTTCCGGTCAGTCCAATGGAGTTGCCGATCTGCACGGCCTTGATATCGTTGAATAGGGGCGCCAGATTATCGAACTCCTGCATGGCCTGCTCGCGTTCGCGGGAAAGGACACGAACAATCATCTCTTCTTTGCGGCCGTCGCGGTACAAGATTGTCATCGATACTGTGCCCGGTGCATGGCCGGTGACAATGATCTGCTTGTTACCAACAAGGTCCGCGGTCGCAATCTGGCCTTTGCCGGCCACCGAGATCTGTTCGGCCCCTTCTACGTTGACGGTCTTCTGCTGGCCGACATAAAGGGCGAGATTGCCGGCCCAGGCCCACACGGGCAGGATCAGGAGCAGAGCAGGAATGATTCGGCGCATGGTGGTCTCCGTTTATTCGATGTTGGCCCAAAGGCCGGCTTGTTTGTCGCCGTTGCGGCTCGTTACGCGAACGCTCAGGTACGTGTACTCCCGGGCGCCCGATGTCCGGTCGTTAAGCCATTGCACCGGAAAGCGGGTTCGGGACGGGTCGATGGTGTCTTCCAAAACAAGAGTGGCTGCGCCCACGACCCGGCCCGCGCTCACCGTAATCGCAATAGACGTCCCCGCGGCAAGCGGGTTGCCCGCATCATCGCAGGCGGTGACAACGATTCCCTTTCCCTGGCTGCGGCCAATGAACAAGGTATCGCCCACGGCCAGAGATTCCTCCGGAGCCACGCTGACAACCGTGGGGCCGCTCAGCAGAATGGCGATGGAATCGCGCATGGCGTTTCCGCTGTCGTCATGGGTGTTGGCCCACACATAAACCAGACGGTTGGCGGGCGTATCGCGGCCCGTTGCGAAGGTCGCCGCGACGTGGCCTGAGGCGTCCAGAAATCCGGAGGCCGTGATGCCGCCCGAATTGGCCGTGAAATACACGGCCGTGCCAGGCCGCGCCGGATTGTGGTAAACATCATAGTAGGTGGCCGAGATGGAAGCGGTAGCCCCGGGCGCCGCCACCCCCGGAACATTGCGGGCGCTGGGGAGAAGCAGCGAAAAGCCTTTGTGCGGCAGCCCTCCCTGAATGACCAGCGGAACCACCGCGGAGGAAACCAGGGTTCCCCGGACCGTGGCCGTGACCTGCACCGTGCCCGACCGGGTTCCGCTGCGGATGGCCGTGGCAACGACGCCATGTTGAGTCGTGGCATGGTTCACAAGTAGAGACTCGGCCGGAGCGCCCCCCGGCCCCTGTTTGGCGAAATCAACAAGCAGACCGTCGCTGACCGGAAATCCGGCCGCGCCTGTGACCTGAAATGTGATCCGGCTGACCTCATTGGTGCCCGAGCCGCGGATTGCAATTTCCGCAAAATCGATTTCCTTCATGCTCACGGCGCAGGCCGGTCCTCCGCTGGCGGCGGGGATGAACAGGAGAGAAAGTTCCTGAGTCTGTCCGCCCGCGCTCAGTTCAACGGTAACCGCTTCGGCCGCAAGGGAAAAGGGGTTGAAAAGGAGTGCGGCAACCTCACCATCATCCGACGGCGGAACCGAAACCGAAGTGCCCAGAACCGTTGAGTCCTCAATGGAAATGAAGTAGCCGCTCCCGGTGCGAAAAACGACGGAGTCGGGCAGATCGCCTCCGGAAATTGAGCGGATGCGGCCGCTGACGAGGGTCGACTGTCCGTGCGCCAGTGTGTCGGAGGCCGCGCCCAATTCCTCGATTCGATAGGGATTGTTTTCCGTGCTGATGAGTTGGCAGCCGCACATAGCCAGAATGCCGATGAAACAGGCAAGGCCGGCGGCTCGGGACAACATGGTGCACTGGAGTCTTCCCGGCCCGCGATCGCAGGTCCCGGTATGCGGAGCAAACATCATGGATTTCCTCGATGTTTTGTTTTTTCTTTCTTCATTGTAAGCTGCTCAGGTCTTTCGTGTCATTTTGAGCATACGCAAGAAATCCTTCGCCATGCGAATGCAAAGATTTCTCCTCGCAGACTCGTCGAAATGACAGTGCTCATTGATCGCCCTCCCAAAAACCTGAGTAGTCACTTTCCATTTCACTTTTGCCCTTATTACTGATATACCACCCTCGGCCGCAGACTCGCCTTCCACGTTGTCGCTCTGCGTTCCTCGGCCAGGATGTTGCCGAAATCCACTTCGGGAAGCTCGGAATTGATCTCCAGATCGCTGCGATTGCGCAAGACCAGGCGAAGGTGTCCGTGGCTTTCCGCGAAGGTCAGAATTTCCGCCTCGGCGGGCGTCACTTTCACGGTTACGCTTTGGTAACCGCCCGACGATGAATTGCCAAATCGCTGGCCCACCGCCAAAACGGTCACGTTCTGATCCAGAATGCGGGTGACGGTTCGTTCTGCCGAGACGGTAAAAGTACCAAGAATATCGACGCGGTCATTGGGCCGGATCATGCCTTCCAAACCCGAAATCGCGTTCACGGAAAGCGTAAGGGCCCGCTCGCCCTTGGCCAGCAGGTCCGAGAGCCGGTTGGCCTCGAGACCCGATTCCACATAGTCCCACAGCACAATCTGGCCGGGCGCAATGTCGACCGCGGCCTTTGTACCCACAACATTGGAACGATCCGACGGCCGCACCCCGTTGGCCGGGGCAAAGCTGGCCGGAATCTGCTTTACCGTGAAGCTGCGCTCGGCGAACTTATCTCCCTTGGAGATCCGCGTCTGGGCGGCCAGATAAATCCGCATGCTGCCAAAGCTGTTCTGCTGTTTGCGCAGGTACACAAACGCAAGCGCGGCCGCCAGCAGGCCGCAGGCCAACGCAATAATCACAAGTTTCTTTTGTCCCATGTTTTCTTAACCTCCGGTGGAGTATTCAAGAGTGATGCGATGCGGGTTCTCGAAACCGTAGTCCGAATGGTGTACGACCGCATAATGAATCCGGACAGGACCCAGGTAAATTCCACTGCCCAGCGAATAGTAATCCGGCGACCAGCCCGCCTGCAGAATCACAGGCCGGGCAATTCGCCAGGCAATTCCCAGGGAGCCCTGTCGGTCGAACCTGTCATGGATGAAATTTTCGACTTGGCCGGCCAGGCATATACCGCGGAACTCGAACGAACACCCGGCAACGGCCATCCGCTCGTTCTCCCCGCTTTCCAGTTGGACCGGAACAAGGTCGCTCACCGACAGTCCAATGTGCAGCGGGCCTTCGGGAAATCCCAGGTGAATCCCCGCATCCATGCCCCAGCCCGTCTGGACCGGCCACACGCTATAGCGCAGAAGTCCCTTGGCCGCAATTCCAGCCTGAATCCACGGCAGGATCGAGAAGCCACATCCGGCATGAAAGCTGTTGGAGATGTCATCGAAATCGGAGAGGGAGGTATCAATGACCGGGTCCAGATTTTCATCCAGAACCGGATTTCCGGAACTGTCCAACACGAACGCGGTGTTGGGCATCCCCTCGTCCACAAGCTGGCGCCATTGGGCAAAAAACCCGGCGCGGTTCGCTGGAAAATTAAGCCCCGCCGCGATGGCATATAAGCTGGCGCCGGTGGGGTTCACAATACGGCCGGTGGATGCGGCAAAACCCTTCAGGGTGCGAACGAGCGCCGGGTTCTCTGCGCACGAGGAGGCGTTATCGGCCAGGCAGGCGGAGATTCCGCCCAAACCCTGGATGCGGGCGTCGGGCCGGGACGTAAAAACCGGGCTCTGCGTGCCTCCGCTTTCCTGGGCTGCCGCGGAGAATGCCGCGCCAAAAAACCCGGCCGCAAACCACAGTAGCCCAATGGTTCGGTTCACTTCGCGGATCCTTTTTCGTTTTTGGCGTGCGCCTCGAACTGTTGACATCCGCTATAGATCCGGACGTTGGGGCCAAACTGGACCATTCCAAGAATCTCGGCGATCCCTCGGCGCGCATTAAACATCGCCAGCTCGCCATTCTGCCCGGCGAGTTCTTCGGCAAACCGGGTGATCAGCCCCAAAGCGCTGGAATCCAGAATTTCTAGCTCCGCCAGGTCCAGAGCCACCCGGAATTGCCGGCGCTGGACCAGAGCTGAAAATGCCTCGCGCACCCGGCTCATCGTGGAAAGGACAAGCTCTCCCCGCGGATGAACAATGCACCACTGGTTCCACATCTCGGTTGTGACTTCCATAACGCTCATCCGCGGCTCCTATCCGGCTTGCTTCTCGAATTCCTGCCGGGATTCAAATACGGGCACGGTCTCGTTGAAGCTGACCATATTGAGAATTTGCA
The DNA here is from genome assembly GCA_964455935.1 of uncultured Fibrobacterota bacterium. Classification (GTDB taxonomy): domain Bacteria; phylum Fibrobacterota; class CAYVZU01; order CAYVZU01; family CAYVZU01; genus CAYVZU01. The sequence continues at coordinate 3,656 of CAYVZU010000080.1, read as the reverse complement.
TGATTTCGGACTGCACATTGAACAACGCAAGTCGTCCTCCGGCCCGAACTGCCTGTTTGGCGAAGTTGGTCATTAGACCGATAGCGCTCGAATCGATATAGGTGACCTGGGCAAAATCGAACGCAACCTTCCGGGTTCCGTTTTTTGAAAACCTGTCCAATGCGGCCCGTATCGGAACCAGCGTCTTGATTGAAAAATCCCCTTCCAGGGCAAAAATCTCCCACTCTTTGAATGACACAGGCGACATCTCCATGGCGTACTCCTCTACTGTCCCAGCAGCGTATTGTCGATCAGGCGTGTTTGTCCAAGAAAGACGGCAACGGCCACCATTGCGCCCCAGGCCGGGATTTCGGTCAGCGGGGTCATTTCATTCGCGTTAACAACCTCGATGTAGTCGATGCGCGCCAGGGCTGAGGTTGAAATGGCTTTTCGTACGGCTTCTTTGATTCGTTCCGCATTTCGTTCCCCCGCATTCCACAACTCCTGCGCCCGCAATAGCGATTGACGGATCACCGGCGCTTCGCTTCGTTCCCGGGCCGAGAGATAGGTGTTGCGCGAACTCATGGCCAGGCCATCGGGCTCCCGCACAATATCACCGGCCAGAATCTCGACAGGGATATTGAGATCGGCCGCCATGCGGCGGATCACGGCCAATTGCTGGGCATCCTTGCGGCCAAAGACGGCAACATGGGGAGCAACAATATTAAAGAGCTTCGTCACAATGGTGGCCACGCCCCGAAAATGGCCCGGCCGGGCCGCTCCGCACAACCCGTCGCCAAGGCGTTCCACATCGACGTATGTGGCATACCCGGCGGGATAAACAGCGGCGCTTTCCGGGGCAAACACCGCATCGCAATGCCGTCCCTCGAGCAGGCGGCAGTCACGGCCAAAATCGCGGGGATAGCGCGCCAGGTCCTCGGACGGTCCAAACTGAGCGGGGTTGACGAAAATACTGGCGACCGAAACGTCGGCGGCTCCGCGTGCCAAATCAAGAAGGCTCAGATGGCCTTCGTGAAGAAATCCCATGGTGGGCAGAAGTCCAATACGAAGCCCCGCCCTTCGTTTTTCCATGGACCAGCAGCGCATGTCGGCGAGAGAACGAAGAATATCCATGATACCTGAACCCGGAGCCGCGGTTAATGATAGCTTTCGCTATCGGCGGGAAAGCGTCCTTTGCGCACGTCGTCGATATAGGAGGCCACGGCCTTGCGCATCTCCTTGCCCATTTCCATGTAGCGCCGGGCGAACTTGGGTCGGAAATCCTCGAACATTCCCAGCAGGTCCGCCGTGACGAGAATCTGACCATCGCACCCGTCGCCCGCGCCAATGCCGATGGTGGGGATTTTGAGGCTGCGGGTGATTTTCCTGGCGTGCTCGGCGGGGATCGCTTCCAGCACAAGGCAAAACGCGCCGGTTTCCTGAATTTTAAGCGCCGATTCCTGAATGCGTTTGGCGTCGCTTTCAATTTTGCCCTGCGTCCGAAAGCCGCCCAGAGTGTGAACAAGCTGGGGCGTAAGGCCAATATGGCCCATGACCGGGATTCCCGTTTCCACAAGACGGTCGATAAGACGAACCCTGAATTCGCTTCCGCCCTCGATCTTCACGGCTTGCGTCACATTGGATTTAAGGAAACGTCCGCAGTTTTCAATCGCGCTCTTCTCGTCGACCTGATAAGAGAGAAACGGCATGTCGGCGACCACCAGGGCCTGATGCACTCCCCGGCTCACGGCCGAAGCGTGGTAGAACATATCGTCGACCGTCACGGGAAGAGTATTCTCGTATCCGCAGAAAACCATGCCCAGGGAGTCGCCCACCAGAACAATGTCGACGCCCGATTGGTCCAGCACGCGGGCGTGGAGATAATCGTAAGCGGTCAGGCAGGCGATCCGGTCGCCACGGGCTTTCATTTCGCCAATATCGCGCGCGGTTTTTCGTTGCGCCATGTCACTTCCGGGCCGAGAGACGCTTGGCCATTTCCTTCAATTCGTTTTTGTCGAGGGGTTGATAGTAGCGGGTTCCGCCTTTTTGGCGAAAGCGCTCGATCTGGGCCACGATTTCGTCCAGTTCTTCCACGTTTTGCGTAAAATCGATGTGATCCGTATTCACAATAAGGAGAGGCGAATCCTGATAATGAAAGAAGAAATGATTATAGGCTTTGTTCAGACTCTCGATATACTCCTGCTCGATGCCTTTCTCAAATGCCCTGCCGCGCTGGGCAATGCGCTCCATCAGAGTATCGGTCGAGGCTTGAAGATAGATGACGAAATCGGGTTTGATGACGTCCTTATCCAGGGCCGCCGCAATCTTGTTGTAGAGGGCCAGTTCGTTCTCGTCCAGGTTGAGATAGGCGAAGATCTTGTCTTTGGAGTACATAAAATCCGAAACCACGATTTTGTGGAAAAGGTTTTTCTGGCTCAGTTCGTCCATGATCTGGCGGTAGCGCGACAGGAGAAACCAGATCTGTGTTTGGAACGCGAACTTCTTGCGGTTCCGGTAAAATTCCCCCAGGAAGGGATTATCTTCGTAGTGCTCAAGCATCCGGCCCGCCGCGAACATGGAGGCCAGGATCTCGGCCAGGCTCGTTTTGCCCGAGCCGATCACGCCCTCTACCGCCAGATATTGGATCCCTTCAAGCATACCATGTGCTCCCTTCCAGGAGCTCGAGTTTCTGCTCTTTGACTTCGGGTCCGGCTTCGTCCCAGACCCGGCCAATTTCCCGGCCAAGGACCGGATGAAACGCCCGCGGATTAACCTCAGCCAGCGGCACCAGAACAAACTTGCGGCGCGCCAATTCCGGATGCGGCACCGTAAGCTCGTTTTCCGCGATTATCTCCCGGCCAAAGAGCAGAATATCGAGATCGATGGTCCGCGGCCCCCAGCGCTCGCGCCGGATGCGGCCCATATCCGTTTCAATGCCTTGAAGCAACCTCAACAAGCTCATCGCATTGGTCTGGGTCTGGACCTCGGCAACAGCATTGAGAAACGCCGGCTGATCGGGCTTTCCCCACGGCTGGGTCTCATACAGTGAAGAGACCCCCGAGACTGCAAGGCCGGGACTCGCCCCCAGCGCCTTCAGGGCCTTTCGCAGGGCCGCTTTCCGGTCGCCCAGATTTGACCCTAGTCCGATGTAACTCGTTATCAACAATCGAGGGTAAGATACTTAACGCTGACAGGCGGTTCAACCCTTTGGAAAGGACGGGGTTAGAGGCCGGGGATGCGATAGCCAAACCAGCCAAGTTGGAAAAGGGGCCGGCCATCATGTAGATTAGATGCAACGGGGGCGTACTGGTTTCGACGGATGATGGAAGCCTCTGTCTGCGTGCCGAGGTTCATCGGTTGGCCTCGTAAAAAACCGATGAAATAATCATCTGCCAATGATGATTATGCCTATGCAATGGCTGCTTAACTAGCGCCGTTGCCGGTTGACGAGTTGCCTGCCTGGGCGGCTTTTCAATTGTCATACAAACAGGCTGGGACCCGGGGTCGCCTCCTTAGGCCCCCTGTCCGAGATCAACAGGGATAGGATTGACGCGGGCTCCCGGATCGACGCGCGAATCCGAAAATTTCTGAACCGGGGACGCACGTAATTCAGGCGGACCTGAAGTTATTCGGACGGGGGTTCGACTCCCCTCGCCTCCAGACTTCGCTTCGCAGCG
>CAYVZU010000079.1:0-18462 GCA_964455935.1 uncultured Fibrobacterota bacterium | reverse complement strand
GGTAAAACCGTTAAAACTAAAATTAAATCATAATACAGCGGGAAAACGATTTTTATTTCGCACGAGGGGCAACTTTTCACCACAGAGACGCAGAGCACACGGAGATCGGAAAAGAAGGAAAAAAATGCTTCAAGGGATCTCCAAACCCTCTCTTTCTCTGTGGCCTCCGTGCATTTCGGCAAGCTTAATGCATCGCCTCAGTGGTGAATGGCTTTGCGAGCGGGACTGAATTCAGGCGTGGCTCCGCGACCGGCGCAGATAGTCTTCGACGGCAGCGATATCTTCGGGCCGATCGACCTCCGGATGGATTGTCGCGGTTTCCACAATCCGGATCCGCCAGCCGCACTCCAGGGCGCGGAGCATTTCGAGGCACTCCAGTTTTTCGAGCGAACCGGGTTTGAGACGCGCATAGGCCAGAAGGTTCTCCCTGCGATAGGCGTACACCGATAGATGCGCCAGGCAAGTTTGCCCGGGCCATCCCCCTTCGCGGCGAGCCGGTATGGGCGCCCTTGAGAAGTAAAGGGCGTGTCCGTCGCGGCCGCACACGACTTTGACGACCGAGGGATCTTTCCATTGTTCAAGCGACCGGATGGGCGCGGCGCTTGTGGCCATTTCGCAAGGCCCCGACTCCCTGGCGGCGTTTAAACACCCCCTGAGTTCGTCGCGGCCAACACAAGGACCATCCCCTTGAACGTTGACATAAATATCCCCGTCGGTCTTGCGCGCCACCTCGGCCATTCTGTCCGTTCCTGAAGCGCACCGCCGCGAGGTCATCATGGCCTTGCCGCCAAAGCGACGGACAGCATCGCAAATCCGCCGGTCGTCGGTGGCCACAATGATCTGATCAAAGACTCCGGATTCCCGGCACCGCTCCCAGACATGGCGGATCAACGGCCGTCCCGCAATCAGGGCAAGGGGTTTTCCCGGAAAGCGGGTGGATCCATAGCGAGCGGGAATTACTGCGATGGCTTTTGGAGTTTTCATGCTCGATAGCTCTGTTTCGCCTGCATAACGGCCCGGGAGTCAATCTTTTCCGGCTTCACCGGCTTCGGTTCGTGTTTTGTCTTATTGGATCACGCGCGGGATCCGAAAAAAAGGTGGGCTGGCATCCGGTGCATTACAGAGGATTTCATCCTGGCTTAGACTTGGTTTGACCTCGTCTTGGCGAACGGCCGTTTCGATGTGCACAACGTGCGAGGTGGCTTCGACGCGGCTTGTATCGAGCTCGTTAAGCTTGTCGATGTAGTCCAGAATGGACGCCAGTTGGCGGGCGTACGTCTCGCGTTCTTCTTCGGTTAGCGCGAGCCGTGCCAACCGGGCAATGTAGTCGACCTGTTCTTTGCTGATTTCCATAGGGAGGTAAAATTAAAAATTATGAATTATTGAATTGGAAAATCGCTATAATGCCGAAATCTCCAGTGTTAGGCGCTTTCCTCTATATTTTATTATACTCCTTTTGCGAACTGATTTCAAACGGAGAAGCGACTCGACAAAAGGGCGGTTCGCAATCAGGAGCAACCCAAGGTTTCCGTTTTTCCAAATTTCACAATTTCCAAATTTTCAATTCATAATTTTCTTGTAACTACACAGGTTCCCATGAAACCACAGAGAGAAATCCGAGTTAAGAATGAGAGCACAGAGGGAAATCTTTCTGGCGCGCACCGCACCAGAATAGATCTTTTCCAACTCTGTGTCCTCTTTTCCGGCCTCGGTATTTCCTCTGTGGTTTCATGGTTCTTTCGAGAGACCCGAGTAGTTGCATTTTCTTTAGAGTATCTCCAAGTTCGCATACTTGGCCAGGACCTTCTTCTGCTGCGTTCCAAAGGCAATGGTCAGTTTTGTATCCGTGCCAAAGCCGCTGACATCCAGGACCTTTCCATTGCCCCAGGCAGGATGCCGAACATAGGCGCCCACGCGTAGCGTTTTTTCTTCTTGCGAGAAGTTTTCGTAGCTTGGCATGGGCGAAGCCCGGCGCTCCCGGGTCTGGGGGGCCTCTCTGCGAACCGGCTCCGCCGGAATTGGACGCGCCCGGTCGTTTCGTTCAACGGCCTCAACGCCCAGTTCGTCGATGAACTGGGATGGAATCCCCGCCATGGCAGAACCATACCTGCGCCGGTTTTGCGCATGGAACAGATGAGCCTCCTCGCGCGCCCGGGTCAGTCCTACGTAAAACAGGCGACGCTCTTCCTCGATATCATCGCTCTCTCCCATGGTTCGCATGAGAGGCAGGAGCCCCTGTTCGAGACCGGTGATCAGCACGACCTGGAATTCCAGTCCTTTGGCGCAGTGAAGGGTCATGAGGCTTACGGCCTTCTTTCGGTCGTCCCATTGATCGATATCGCTGAGAAGCGAAACCTCTTCGAGAAAGCTCTGCATTGTCGGCTCGGAAGCACGTTCGCAGAAGCGCTCAACAGCGCGCACAATTTCCTCGACGTTGCGGACCCGCTCCTGGCTTTCCTCGGTATCCTCGGCCGAAAGCTCCTGAATATAACCCGTCTCCTCCAGAACCGTGCGGACCAGATCGACGGGCGCGCACAAGGCGCAAACCGATTGCAAGCCGTCAAGCATGGAGTGAAACCCCAAAAGACGTTTGGCCGCTCCGGCGGGAATGTCCGCAATCTCCCCGGCCCTGGCCGTCGCATCGAGGAGGGAAACATGGTTTTCGGCTGCAAAAGCCCGGACCGATTCCAGTGTCTTGTCGCCAATGCCGCGGCGGGGAACATTGATTACCCGTTCCAGGCTTAGATCGTCGGCCGGATTCACCAGCAGGCGGAGGTAAGCCAAAATATCCTTCACTTCCTTGCGTTCGTAGAACCGGAGCCCGCCGACAATCACGTAGGGAACTCCCCGGTTGCGCAGGGCATCTTCCAGCGCGCGCGACTGCGCATTGGTCCGGTAGAGAATGGCAAAATCGGATTGCGAGCGTCCCTTCTTTTCAGTGACAATATCCGCCACCCGTTCCGCCTCGTCAATCTCGTCTTCCACACGGATTACGCTGACCGGGCTCCCCGGGGAGCACTCCGTCCACAGCCGCTTTCCTTTGCGGCTGCGATTGTGCGCGATCACGGCATTGGCGGCCTGAAGGATTTCGGGCGTGGAACGGTAGTTCTGTTCGAGGCGAATCACCTTGGCCGAGGGAAATGTTTTTTCGAAGGACAGGATATTATTGAGATCCGCGCCCCGCCATCCATAGATGGACTGGTCGTCATCGCCCACGACCGTGATGCTGCCATTGGCCTCGACCAAGCCGCGAACCCACTGAAACTGCGCCATGTTCGTGTCCTGGTACTCGTCAATCAGGATGTGGCCGAACCGATTCCGGTACTGGCCGGCCACGTCAAGGTGGTTCCTGAACAGGAGAACGGTATTCATGATGAGATCGTCAAAATCCATGGCGTTGGCGGCGCGGAGCTCCTCCTGGTACAGGCGATAGGCCGAGGCAACCCGGTCGGCAAGGAAATCCGAACCGTCGCGAAAGTCCTGGGGGCCGATCAGCTTGTTTTTGGCGCGGCTGATTTTGGCATGAAGCTGGTTTACCGGGGTCTGTCGTTCGGAAAAGCCCAACCGGTCCAGAACCCGTTTGAGAATACGCTTCTGGTCGCCGGTATCGTAGATCGTGAATGCTTTTGTGTAGCCCAGATGCTGCCCGTCCCGGCGCAGAATTCGCGCGCTGATGGCATGAAATGTCCCAACCCAGCTCTGCGATGCGCCCGGGCCCGCGAGTTCCAGGATCCGCTCGCGCATTTCGCCGGCGGCTTTGTTTGTGAAGGTTACGGCCAGGATGGAACCCGGATGAGCGCCTGCGCGAATGAGCCGGGCTACCCGGCAGGTCAGAACCCGGGTCTTTCCGGTTCCCGCGCCGGCCAGCACCAAAAGCGGACCGGGCGGATGAAGAACGGCTTCCTGCTGCTGGGGATTAAGCTGAAGGCCGGAAATATCGCTCGTATTCATAGAGAATTTCACCTCAACGCCGTTCAAGGCCCGGTTGTGCCCGCTTTGAGAAGGCCGGGCGCATGTTAAAATAAGATAGCGGTACACTCACGGGCGGGATCGCATCCTGATGTTTCACGGGACATGACTTGCGGTGAGCAAACCTGCGGCAGGACGGGCTAATTCGAAGCGGATTCGCCCGGACTCGTCCCCTGGGCCGAAGCAAGCACCTGGTCCACAGTGGTGGAACCATCGCGAATCTTGGCCAATTCATCATGAAGATACGTTCCGGCCTCGCCCTTGCGATAAATCTGGCGCAGCCGCTCGCTCGAAGGCTTTTGAAGGAGAACCGAACGCATGGCATCGTTGACAACGAGCAACTCGAAAAGCCCGGTTCGACCGTTGTATCCGGTGCCTCCGCATTCGGCGCATCCTTTTCCCTTATATAGGGGCATCCCTTCGGGAACGCCCAGGTACTTCAGAAACTCCGCCGGCGGTGTATGCGGCCCCTTGCACTTCTGGCAGATACGGCGCAGCAGCTTCTGGCACAAAACAGCCGATACCGTTGTCGAAATCAATCCCGGATCGACTTTTAGAGCAGTCAGCCGTGCAAGCACGTCGGAGCAATCGTAAGCGCGAACAGAGGATATTACAAGGCGCCCGTCGCGCACGGCCCGCGCCACCGCCTGAAATGTCTCGGCATCCCGGATCTCACTGATCAGGATCACGTCTGGGTCCTGCGAAAGAATCGAGCTCACCGCTTCGGAAAACCCATAGCCCAGAGCGGTGTTGATCTGGCTTTGGTTCACACCCTCAATGCTTGCCTCGATAGGATCTTCGATTGAAAAGACGCTCAACTCGGGACGGTTGAAAAAACGCATCATCGAGTATAGTGTTGTGGTGATGCCCGAGTTCTCGGCTCCGCCGACCAAAACCAATCCTTCCCGGCGTGAAAGCATGGACTTCAGGGCACTCAGCGATTCGGACGACAGCCCGATGCGCTCCAACTCCAGCGATACCGAACTCTGGTCCTTGATATGAACGACAATGTTCTCGACGCGCTGCTGATGTTTGTTCAGGCATGGAAAAAACGAGATGCGCAGATCGACTTCCCGTCCCTCAACGCGGATCCGAAACCGGCCTGTGCGCGGCCGCATGGCCTGGGTCTCGGCCAGCCCCGCCATCGCATGCAGGAACCCGGTAATCGCCGGAACCAAGCCCGAAGCGATGGGATTGCGGTCGGTCAACTCTCCCCGAGAGCGGAAGCGGATTCGCAGCCCGTTTTCGCCCGGCTCCAAATGGATGTCGCTGGCCCCCTCCTTCACCGCGTCATTGATAAGAAAATTGACGGCTGACCGCACCTGGTGCCCTTCACGGTTCTCGGAAATATCGGGCGGCGGCGGCTCAGGCGTCTTCTTCAGGGCAGGCTTGGGTTCCGGCTTGGCCTCGTCTTGCATGACCGAGTTGCAGTAGTTCTTGTCAATGGCATCTATAATGCTTTTTTCCGTGGCCACCACGGAATCGATCTCCAGGCCCAGCTTGAACTTCACGTGATCGATATTGCGGCTGTTGGTGGGATCGGCCATGGCAACCGTAAGAAAATTTCCCTGACGATACAGGGGTATCATTTTATAGCGGCGCGCCAGATCCTCGGGCAAAAGCGACATTACCTCCGGCTGAAAGCCATAGCCTTCCAGCACGACACTGGGCACGTCCAACTGGACGCTGAGCACATCGATCACCTTCTGCTCATCGATGAAACCCAGTTTTTCCAGTATTTTTCCCAGCGGCTGGTTGCTTTTGCGCTGTTCGTCCAATGCCGCTTGCAGTTGTTCGGGTTTGATATAGCCGAAGTCCAGAAGAATTTCGCCGACTTTCCTAGACTGGTCCGATTCGACCTGCCGGGTCAGTACATCGAAGAGAGTCTCGGCGGAGATATAGCCAAGCTGTACCAGAACCGCGCCCAATCCCTCGCCGCTTTCATGGTGGCGTTCGAGGCCGCGTGTGAGTTGCTCGAAGGTTATGAGACCCTGGGAGACAAGCAATTCTCCCAATTTCTTCCGTTTGACATCAGGCATAGGCTAAAAATTAGATAGATTCCAATTGATACGCAAGAGCTTTGCGTTAGAGGCTGTCTCCTGATTGTTCCAACCGCTTTACCGAAAAGTGATCGAATCCTCCAGGAGCCAGCGGTTGCACCGCGCCCCCAATCGTCTTCAGGCGCAATCCCTCCGATGGTTTCGTGATCCGGCCGATGGTGCGAATCGAAGAACCGGTTCTCGCAAGATTGGCCGCAATATGGGAAATCGCGCTTTCGGGGCAGGTGAAAAGCAGGCCGTAATCTTCCCCGCCGTGAAGAGCCAGTTCCAGCGGATTCGCTTTTTGCGCTTTGCAAACACCGACAAAGAGATCCTCAAGGTCCAGACAAGACTCGTTCACAATCGCTCCGCAGCGAGAGGCGCGGCAGATCCGGCTAAGGTCGGTCGAGAGGCCGTCGCTTACATCAATCATGGCGCCGATGGCGGCCATTCCACCCAAAACCTCCCCCGCTCTGATCTGCGCATTGGGGCGAAGATGGTGAGAGGTGAACCGATCCCAGGTACGCGGACTTCCGCGGTGTCTTTGGCCGGATCGTGTCCGCAAGACCCGCAGTCCAAGGGCGCTCCAGCCCAGAACGCCGCACAAACCAATAACATGTCCAACTCCGGCGCCGGCTCGCTTCTTTGGGGTTTTCGGCGCTTTGCCCAGCGCGGTGATTGAGATCGTCCACACCGGGGCGGCCGAAAGGTCTCCGCCAACGACCTCGCACCGGGTATTGGCCAGGGCCCCCAAAATCCCCTTGTAGATCGCTCGAATTTCGCTTTGCCTTGGAGCGTGCGGGATTCCCAACGTTACAAGCAGGTCCATCGGTGTTCCGCCCATTGCGGCAATGTCGCTTAGGTTGACCATGACGGCTTTGTGCCCCACGTCGCTTAACGACGAATACCGAAAGTCGAAATCAACTCCCTCCACGAGCATGTCCGTGGTCGCCAACAGGCCGTTTCCGCCTCGAACGGCAATGATAGCGCAGTCATCGCCAATGCCTTGGCCTTTGCGTCCCAGAATGCGTTGAATCAGGCTTACGATCTCGTTTTCGTTTTGCATACTTCTCTTGCGTACCTCAGCATTGCTTTGGTCCCAAGCCCCACAGGCATGCTTTGGGAAATCACACCCACCATTGCCTGGAATTACGCGGCTTGCGGAATCGCCAGATTAAAAGAGCACCTGCCGCAAAGACGCCAAGATGCGCCCACCAGGCAACCCCGCCCTGCAGGGCCCCGACGGCGGCTGGAACCGAGAGACTGTTAATGTATTGCGCCACAACCCAGAAACCCAGAAAGAAGAAAGCGGGGATTTCAAAAAGCCGGAAGAAAAAAAGGATCGGGACCAGGACTACCACCCGCGCGCGCGGATAAAGGAAGGTGTAGGCGCCCATTACACCGGCGATAGCCCCGCTGGCCCCAATATTGGGGACCACCGAAAAGGGCGCCGCGGCGGTTTGCGCAGCCAGGGCCGCAACACCGCAGCTCAAGTAAAACAGCAGAAAACGAAAATGTCCAAGACGGTCTTCAACGTTATCGCCGAAGATCCAGAGATAAAGACAATTGCCGATCACGTGCAGCCAACCGCCGTGCAGGAACATGGAGGCAAATACAGGTGTGATCATCCCCAATGGGGTGCTGGATAGCGTGAAGAGCTGCTCAAAGAAACGCGCGGGAACAAAGCCGTATTGTCCCACAAAGCCCGGCAATTCATCGCCCCTTGAGATTTCGAAGAGAAAAACAAGCAGGTTGAGAGCGATGATCACCACAGTGAAAATGGGAAAGCTGCTGGAACGAATATTGTCGCGCAAAGGAATCACAAGCGTAGGTCTCCCATCACCTTAGAAATCATTAATTCAATGGCCAATTTCAAGTTCGAACGCAGAAGCGCGCAAGCGGAGGACAATTGAGACGTTATTGGGCAGTTGCGATTCACGCCCGCGTTCTTCATGCTTCTTGCACTCCAGGGTTTCAATGGATTAATTTTCAGTAGCTTCAACGGAGGTTATCATGCAGATCGACTTCGAATTCATGAAGGGTTCCTACGCATGCATTAAAAACGCGACATGCGACAAATGTGATGTGCACACCGACCAGATCGTGGTGAGCGCAGGCCGCAGCCTTAACAATAAAGTTTTCTTCTGCCCCTCGCCCGAGCGCAAAGCCGCGGCCAAAGTGGGTAGCGGTGCCTGGAAGAAAAGCAAGGCCGCCAAAGGCGAATAAGACTCTTCAGTATTAGAAACAAAGAGGGCGTGCAAGAGCACGCCCTCTTTTTATTCATCCACCGCAAGCGAAGCTGTTTTACCCCGGTTCGTTCGGGTCTTTTGGCCTTTGGCGATTTCCGGAATTCCTAATTTCCAATTTTCAATTTATAATTGATCTTTCAGCCCTACACGCCCATTTTATACCAGGCGAATGTAATCCCCAGCCCGTGTTCCAGTCCCACTTCCGGGCTCCAGTTCAATCCCTGCCGGATCCGGGCGATGTCGGCGCAGGAATGGCGGATATCGCCAGGCCGCTCGGCGACGTGCAGAATTTTTGAAGCCGCCCCGGACGCCTTGATCACCGCGGCCGCAAGCTCGTTGACCGTGACTCGACTCCCACCGCCCACATTAAAGATTCGCTCTCCGCTGTAGCTACCAATCCGGTCCTGTTCTTCAATCCCGGCCGCGTGCAGATAGGCCCGCACCACATCGCCCACAAAGACAAAATCGCGCGTCTGAAGACCATCGCCGCATACCGGAAGGTCCTCGCCTTTGGACGCACACGACATGAACTTTGAAATGACTCCACTGTATTGGCTTGTGGGGTCCTGCCGAGGGCCGTAGATATTGAAAAATCGAAGGCTGACTCCACGGATTCCCGGCGCATCGCTGACGGCGCGGCCAGCCAGGAATTTCGTTCTTCCGTAAGGGCTTCGCTGTTCGATGGCGCCGCGTAAATAGGTTTCCGGGACCGGCACAGGCGCCGCGTCGCCGTATTCCGCGGCGGAACCCGCATGCACCAGGGCAGGACAGCCCGCGGCGGAAGCTGCCGCAATCACGTTTTGGGTTCCCTGCAAATTCACCTCGCAGGTTTCCTGTTCGTGGGAAACGGAATAGGGAACGCTGACAATCGCCGCAAGGTGAAAGACGGCCTGAATCGAGAATTCCCGGAAGACCGATTCCAGATCTTTGCTCTCCGTGACCGACCCCTTGAAAAATGTGACCTGCGGACCCAGGTCGCGCCGGCACGGGGCACTGTGGTTGCCCAGCCGCGAAATACCGGTCCAGGTCTTTTCGTCCATACACCAGCGCAGATTCCGTAAGTATCCCGATCGGAGGTCGTCGAGCACGGCCACGCGGTGGCCCAAGTGCGCCAGTTTTTCGACAAGATGGCTTCCAACGAATCCGGCGCCGCCGGTGACCAGATAGTCCGACATGAGGTCTCCTGCTAGTGGGGTGTTGCGGAATTGGCTACACAGATTTCCATATGGCACCAATTGACAGTCGGTTACGGCTCATGCTTCGACAAGCTCAGCGTGAGCGGTAACCAAAAGAAAACAAATGCAGGAATGAGGGTCAACAAAACCGTGGGCGGGAAGGCGTTGGGAATTGGGAACTGCCTGCGCCAAGCTTGAGCGTTCTTGGCCTTCTTTCTCTGTGTCCTCTGTGTCCTCTGTGCCTCTTATGATTCTTCTTCTATTTATATTCTGGCGAGAAACTCTTCCACGCTGCCGCAGGTTTCCAGCTCGATCCGCAAATTCACCAGGTCGTCTTTCGAAAAGTACTCAGCACGCACTGGTTGACCCTTTGGGTGTACGGTCTTATTCCGCATGCGTTTGCCTTTGCGCTTCGGCTTCTCTTCGAAAGAATACGGCCGAATGGTCCGGGGAGTCTGCAGCTTGATGCCGCACTTGCTGATTTCTTTTAACAGTGAACCGGCATTGCGCAACACTCCGCTCTTTTCAATTCGGCCGAGCTCCTCTTCCGTAATTTCGGTTGTTCGGCCATAATAATAAATCAACGGGACGCCGCAGCTGGGGCAGTTTAGAATGATCATGAAGGCTTCAGACCCCAGGTACAGATCGCTCACTTCTTTGCATTTGGGGCATTTTATCGTAATCGCTCTCATCTTCTTCCCACTATGTTTGTGTCTTACATTTCAAAAATACAGAAAATGCAAATTCGTGTCCAGTGGCCCGAACTTATTGCTGGAAAAATGAAAGTAACTGCTCAATTCCCCCTCACCCTACCCTCTCCCTCGGAGGGGCGAGGGCTTTTTTCCTCTCCCTTCGAAGGGAGAGGATTAAGGTGAGGGTGGCGGAAGCGCTGAATAACATAAATTGAAATTCCGTTTTGTTTGATCCACCAAATATTTAGTTTCTGTTCTGCGGAGTCGTGAACCCGCACAGCCGGCCTGCGCGGGTATCCGCCCACGCTTAGACGCGATTTTGACAGGAGGACCCGCTACGATTCTCATTACCGGAGCGCCCGGAAGCGCGACTAGCCTGGCTGCGGCATTGCTCGAGCAGCGCGGATTTCGATTGGGGAAATCCCATCCGGTTCTGCGCAAGCCGGGCCAAGACCGGCCCCAGGGCGATCTCGACAACCTGGGGGCCGTACGCGTCAACGACAAAATCCTTAGCGCAGCGGGCGGTGCCTGGAACAAACCCCCTTCGGAAGAACGCTCCTTACCCCCGCAAGGCGCTGCGGTCATCCGGCAATTTCTTGACCGCTTCGATGGCGATCTCATAAAGGACCCTCGGTTGTGTCTGACGCTTCCCCTATGGCAAGCGGCCTGCCGGAACCTGGATCGGATTATCTTATGTATCCGAAATCCAGCGTCGGTTGTCCGAAGTCTCGAAAAAAGGCACTTTCTCGGTTCGGATCAGGGAATTATGCTTTGGTGCGAATATCTGGTGCGCTTTGCGCGTTCTCTTAAGGCACCCGCTGTAATATTGGATTACGACCAACTCCTGACAAATCCGGACCTTGTCAACCGTCTTCCATTTGCCTCCGGCGTTATAGACGATTCGCAGGTCCTGCAGCCTGCCTGCAACGAGTTCCCCTTTTGTGATGCCACACTGATATCGATGCCCAAACCGGTGCTGAAGCTATATAATCTCGTCCGGTCGGGCGAGCTGTTTGCAGGCGTTTGAAATGAGAACCATCAAACGAATACTTGTGGTCAGCCCCATTCGAGGCGGATCGCGCGTGGTTGCCAAAGATTTGATTGAAGCACTTCGCGACCTGGGACGGGAAATCGAGGAAATAGACGGAGCCCGGTATTTCCGGGGTGATCCCCTTAAAACCGCGGCTCCGGAATTCGAGATCGCAGTGGAGCGCATCAACGAAGACCTGGCGGCCCATGTCCGCTCGCAGAGGCCGGACCTGGTCATCATTCCGGCGTTGGCGCCGGTTCGCAGGAGCTACGTGCAGGAATGCAGCGTATACGGGTGCGCCGTTGCGGTGTGGTGGGTCGAAGATTTCCGGCTTTGGAGTCACTGGTGGAAAGATCTGATCGACGCGGCGGATTTCTTCTTTACAATTCAGCCAGGCGAATTCGATTCCCTGTTGGCCGAGCATGGCTACAAAGCCCATTTCCTTCCTACCGGATTCAACCCAAGGACATTTTATTCCTGTTCGGACCTTGCCAGAGCTGTTCCATTGGCCTTTGTCGGGTCGCCTTACAAAAACCGCATCGGCGTCTTCGAAGCAATGGCAGCTAAACGGTTGCCGTTGCGCATCTGGGGTCCGGATTGGGATAAAACCGGCGTGTCGGGAATTTCAATCTTGTTACAGGAACCGCGCGGCTGGCTGCCGCTGGAAGAGTGTGCGCAAATCTACCGGACCTCGCGCATGGCCCTTAATCTTCATTCCTCGCCTTACCGGGATAATGGAATCCATGTAAACGGCGATTTCGTCAATCCGTTTCTGTTTTCCATTCCCGCGTGCGGCGCCCTGCAGATCGTGGACCGCCGGCCTCTTGTGAGCCGCTTCTTCGAAGAAGGCAGAGAAATTGTGTGCTACGAAACAAACGAAGAGCTATACGACAAAGCTACCTATTATCTCGCTCATGAGCAGGAAGCTGTCGCAATCGCGGCCCGCGGGCTGGAAAGGACCCGGCTCGAAAACAGTTATCTTTGCAGGGCCGCAACATTAATGGATGTTGTTGAGTCGGGCGGCGGAAACGATTCCCAATACCGGAGCCACTCCAGATGAAGGCTGATTTCGATTCCGCCGGGGCCTCGGCCCAGGCTGTACAAATTCTTACTTCCAGCCGTTCCGTTCAGCACGCAGCAGCCCGCATTGCCGAACAACTGTCGGACCTTGGCACCGAGTCCAACGAATTTTTTTGTTGGAAAGCCTATTCGCGCGGATACTTGCAGCGTTATTTCTCTTGGAAACGACATCTTGTTGTTCGTGTATTTCCTCTCCCGACGAACGCTTCGGTGATCGAAGCCCATGCCGGGGCCGGCGCGATCACGCGCTATCTCGGAGAAACGTTTCGAAGCGTGATCGCATTCGAAGAAGATCCGGATCTGGCCGTGGCCGCCGCGCAACGATGCCGAGGGCTTTCCAATATTAAGATTATTCGCGGCGCGCCCACGCCTGATGCGAGCCAATGCGAAATCGGCGTACTGGTCGTTGATCCCTATGAGTATGCGTCCAAAAAGCGGGGATTGGCGGAACTTGAGCAAACCTTGAAGACCGTTGCCGGATTGCTTGGGCCCGGCGGGATTTTAATTTTTGCGGTGGAAAACCGGAATGGCCTTCGAAACCTCGAAACGAAATCGGCCCCTCTGCCGGGTGCCCCCGTTTTCGAAAACCCGGAGAATGCGCCCCGCCTGGACAGCAGCCAGGTCGCCAAATGGCTTTGCCGGGTGGGATTTCCCGCTATTCAGACGGTTTTCGCGTATCCCGATCATGTCACCCCGGCCGTCTTTCTTACGCCCGAAGCATCCAACCGCAAGCTCGTTTCACTGGGCTGTTGGGCCGCTTTGGACGGCCTGGGAGTCGTGCCGGGCTCCGTATCGAATGAGGGAAGCGATTTGGTGTTGGGCATTAAGCTGGCCCAAGGCGGCCTTCTGGGACAGTTGGCCAATTCGTTTGTGGTCCTGGCCGCCCGCTCCGCGGCGGACCTGCCGCGGATTCCCTGGCAGGTTCTGTCCTTGTCAGGAGAACGCAGGCCCGCTTTTGCCCGGACCCGAACCTTTATCAAGGCCGGCGATTCGTCCATGCAAGTCCACAAAGAAGGCGTCCCCCGCAAAGGCGAGATCTTTTCGTTCCAGCCAAATCTTACCGGCCCCCTTTTCGAAGGCCGCACTCTCCTTTTGCAAATGGTCGAAAATATTCGCGCATCCAACAAACCCGGATTCTATGGAGATCTTGGAAAATACATCCGCCTGGTACACGAGAAATACGGTCTGCCCGGGGTTTCAAACATTCCTTTACTCACCTGCCCCGGCGACATTCTTGTGTCCGGAGAAGCATTCGATCTGCTCCCCCGCAATATTGTGAACCAGAATGCAACGCTTTGCCCGTTCGACCTGGAATGGATTTGCAATTACCCGGTTCTGCTATCTTTTCTGCTTTTCCGCAGCCTGCTTTACCTGCGCGAGTGGATTGAACCCACGGAAATTCTCCAGCGGCTGGAACTGCCGCAGAGCCCGGATTTGAATTGGCTGGATGCGGTTTTGGCAATGATCCACAACATCAAGGGCCTGGAGCCGATCACCAGAAAACACTTGGCATTCTTTCGGGAGTTCGAGGACGCCTTCTTCGCGTTTGTGTCGGAAGGCAGAGTCGCGTGCGAGAAATCGCTCATGGATCTGTATCAGCGCATCTACCTCTGTCAAAATGCGGAAGAGCAAAGAGCGGTGTTGGCCGGTTTGCAGCAGGCCTTCCCGGAGGCGGAGGAGGTTCGCCGGCTGGCGGAGGCTCTGAAATGACACTGCTCTTTCTGTGCACTGGATTCCTAGTTGAAAAAGAGATTCAGAATGCCCTGGCCGCACTGGGCGGCCAGGGCATTGTCAAACTCCGGGTGCCCCAATTTCCGGAAGGAAACGCCCTGGAGCAGACCCTTGAAATTCTCCAGAGCCGCAAGCCCGATCTTGTGCTGACGGTCAACGCGAATGGGTTGGATCGCAGCGGGCGAATTGTCGCGTTTCTCAACCAGCTTGGGATTGCACTGGTCAACTGGTATGTCGACAATCCGCTATACCAGGAGCTGTACGGCTATCGCCAGATTCCAGCCGGCCCTCGCGTGGTCGATTTCGTTTCGGACCGCTCCTACGTAGAACCCATGCGGGCCAAGGGCAAGCCCGCCCGGTTTCTTCCGCTTGCCTTTGATCCTGAGATGTTTAATCCTTTGAAAGGCCAGGCAGTTGCGCAGCGGCACGATGTTGTTTTCGTGGGTAATTCGACATTGGAAAAAATGGCCGAACTCATCCAGGCAAAGGAGGAGGAACTGCTGTCGCGCTTTGCGGATCTAATGGCCGAATGCCGGCGGCTGTACAGCCGTAATCAGACCCTGAACATCCCCGCCTGGCTTCAAAAACCGCCGCAACGCGGCCGTTGGTGGAACAACGTGGAAGATCGCGACAAGTTCACCTTTCTCGTGGAGTGGTTTGTTGGATTCCAGCATCGCAAGGACCTGATCATGCATCTGGACCGGCAGCAGGAGTTTTCCTTCCAATGCTTTGGCGATGCCGACTGGAATCAGATTCTGAGGTTCGATTCCAGCCGCATGAGTGTCGGCTACTACACCAATCTCTGCGAAACCTATCACTCCGCCCGGATCAACCTCAACATCACGCGATCTCAGATCCGCGACGGTTTTACCCAAAGAATCTTCGATTGCCTGGGCTCGCGTTGTTTTCTGCTTACTGATAAACGACCCTGCAATGCGGATTACTTTAAAACCTCGGGACCGGACCAGGAATTGGTCGAGTTCAGCGGTCTTGCGGATGCCATAGCCAAGATCCGGCACTTTCTGGCGCACCCGGAAGAACGCGAGGCAATTGCCGGGCGCGGTTATGAAAAGGTGAGTACCCGTCATACGTACCTGCACCGGGTGCGGGAAATTCTCGAGGCTATCTCATAGCCCGATCTATTCATAAACATTTCTACTGCGGCGCGCAATTACCTATCATCTGCGGCCGTCCTCGGTCCTGCGCATCCTCAACGTACTTTTCAAGTACGCCTGCGGTGCTCAGACCTGAGGGCGACCACATCTGACAGGCACTTGCGACCCTCGTAAACGAAAGTTTATGAATAGATCGGGCTAGCGCATTGCCCCTGTTCCCTTTTTCGCGTTTGGAGTCCCTTTCATTCTTGTCCCCATCCCTTCCTTTCTTCAATCATTCCGAAAAAGCTATACTCCATGCAATGGCAGAAATGACGGAATACGCAAGCGCCATTGATGAGGCCCTCCGGCTTATCGACAAAGGGGACATCGCCTCTGCGCTGACTCCTTTGGAACGCGCCTTTGGGATGCGGCCCGACAATGCCGATACCTGCCATGTCTTGGCCAATTGTTACCGCTCGCTTGGAAACGTGCCCCGCAGCGAAGAATTCTTTCAAAAAGCCCTAGCCCTCCGTCCGCAACACCCCGACACGCTCTACGGATATGCAGTTTTGCTGCGTTCGGCCGGCCGGGTTTCGGAAGCCATCGATCTGCTAAACCGGTGTGTCGCGCTGCAGCCGGGCAACGTTCAGTATCTCAACGACCTGGGAGTGCTTTGTCATGAAAAACATGACGAAGAGAAGGCAGTTGGATATTTCCGGCAGGCAATGGATTCCAACCCAGGTTACCTCGTGCCCAAAATAAACCTGGGGCACCTCTATCTATCGGCGGGGCGAACCGGAGACGCCGCTGCAATCCTGGCCGGGCTTTCCCTCGAAGACCGCAGGGATCCCGATGCAATCGATCTTGCCGCCAAACTCAAACAAGGGCGCGCTCACAAACTGGCCAGCGTTGCACCACGCAGCGAACTTCTTTTTTCCGGCAAAACCTTTCAGATCGCGCCCCTCGAGATTCTCAAACAGTTCGGCCAGAACGAGCCCGCCCGCTCTCCGGGATTGTCGGTCGTCATTCCCATTTACAACGAACTTGAAAATGTTCCAAAGCTTTATAACGAGCTCTCGGGGGTACTAAAGCACCTCGAACAGGAATATGAAATCGTGTTCATCGACGACGGCAGCATGGATGGAAGCAGGTCTGTCCTTGAGGAGATAGCCTCAATCGACCACAGGGTTAAGCTTATCCTGTTCCGCCGCAATTACGGCCAGACAGCAGCCTTGTGCGCCGGGTTTAAATACGCGCAGGGCGATGTGGTAATCACCCTTGACGGAGACCTGCAGAACGACCCGGCCGATATTCCCAAGTTGCTTTCGAAGATGGCCGAGGGCTATGACCTGGTCAACGGTTGGCGCAAGAACCGGCAGGACAAAATGGTTTCGCGGAAGATCCCGTCTTTAATCGCCAACCGGATCATCAACAAGCTTATTGAAGGCACCGGAGTTCAACTCCGCGATTTTGGCTGCACGTTGAAAGCCTATAAAAAGGGAATCGTCAAGAACATCAACCTGTATGGCGAGATGCACCGATTCATTCCGGTGTTCGCGGCCTGGCTGGGCGTACGGGTGGCGGAGATTCCAGTGAATCACCGGCCGCGAATGCACGGAAAAGCCAAGTACAACCTATCGCGGGTTTCCCGCGTAGTTTTTGATCTCATCGTGGTCCGCTTCTTTTCCGACTACATGACGCGGCCCATTCAGTTTTTCGGCAAAATTACAAAGAAGCTCGTAGGATATGGCATGCTTTTCCTGATCGCCCTTACCGGTGTGGCGTTTTTTACCAACATCGGCATCACAATCAATACGATCTTGATTCTGTTTGCGCTACTCTTCTTTGGAAGCCTGCAAATTCTGTTCCTCGGCTTATTGGGGGAGATTCTCATCCGCTCCTATTTCGAAGGCCAGAAGAAGGACTATTTCGTTGTTGAAAAGATCGTGAACGACACGACTGGGATCTGAGTTGTGTGCGGCATCGCAGGCATTCTCCGCACTGATGGCAAACCGGTCGATGCGGCCGTTCTGGCGCGGATGACGGACGTTCTGCGGCATCGGGGCCCTGACGACGGCGGCACCTGGCAAAGCGAGATTTCCCCGGCACCCTCCATTCAAATCGGACTCGGACACCGCCGATTAAGCATTATCGATCTATCCCCTCTCGGCCATCAACCGATGGCTAATGAGGATGGCAGCATCCGGGTTACTTTTAACGGCGAAATTTATAATTATCGCGAGATCAAGGCCGAACTGGCGGGAAAAGGCCATTGTTTCCGGTCTGAAACCGATACCGAAGTTCTCCTTCACGGGTACGAGGAGCTTGGCACGAACCTGTTCAATAAACTGAACGGGATGTTCGCGTTCGCTTTGTGGGATTCGATACGGCAGGTCCTCTACCTGGTCCGGGATCGATTCGGCAAAAAACCTCTCTATTACTGGCCCTCCCCCATGGGCCTGGCGTTTGCCTCGGAACTGAAATCCTTTTTCGTTCTGCCCGAGTTCGAGAAAGAGATCGATCCGGAAGGCTTAAGCCGGTACTTGAGTTACGAATATCTGCCCGCCCCGCATTCGATCCTCAAGAACGTCAAGAAGCTCTTGCCCGGTCATTTCCTTCGCTTCACGGTCAATGATGGGGCACGGATTGCGCCCTTCTGGTCAATCCAGTTTGGCGGACGGCCGCCAACAGAAAAACCCGGCGATCTGGAATCCGAGCTGCTTCGCCTGCTGAAGCGTTCGGTCGACCGCCGTCTTATGAGCGATGTGCCCCTTGGCGTTTTCCTCTCGGGCGGGGTGGATTCCAGCTCCATTGCGGCCCTTCTGGCCGGGGGTATGGACCCGCAGGGGATTAAGACGTTTTCCATCGGTTTCCAGGAGAAAAGTTTTGACGAATCCGGCTATGCGCGATTGGCGGCCAAAGCATTTGGCACCGACCATCACGAGCGAATCTTCACGCCCGGCGACATGGTCCGGATTCTGCCCGAGGTGTGGCATTTCCTGGACGAGCCTTTTGCCGATGCATCGGTGCTGCCCACCTACATGCTCTCCAAGTTCGCTCGCGAGTTTGTGACCGTGGCCCTGGGCGGGGATGGCGGCGACGAACTGCTGGCCGGCTATGATCCATTTCTGGCGCATTCGCTGGCCCGGCTGTACGACTGGATCCCGTCCGGCCTGCACCGATCAATCGTTGCGCCATTGGCCGCGCGGCTGCCAGTCTCTTCCCGCAATATGAGTTTCGATTTCCGAATCAAGCAATTTCTGAAGGGGTTCGAATATTCCCGACCCATCCGCAACCAGGTCTGGCTTGGAGCATTTTCGGATCGCGAGCAAAGAAGCATTCTGCACCCGGACATTCGGGAAACCCTGGGTGATTTCAATCCCTATGCGGACATTTTGCA
>CAYVZU010000078.1:0-18733 GCA_964455935.1 uncultured Fibrobacterota bacterium | reverse complement strand
AACCTTCTCACACTATATGTGGGGGGTACCCACTGAAAAGTCGGAAGAACCTAAATTTGAAGATTGGAAGTGCCATGAGACGGATCCGGCAAAAAAGGGTCTGCCGGTCACTACCCAGGAGAAGACAGATAGGGCGGAGGAAATCGCCAAGAAGCTGGGCGATAACAAATACTGGCACTCTCATGGCCGGCACATTAGCATTGCAACCGTCAGATCAGAGTTGAGACTAAAGGTGGAAGACTACTCGACCAATGATAAGCTGCGAGATTTGATTCGTGATTACAACGATATTCTTGTCGATCACATTCGAAGGAACGGCTACAGCTTCTTTTTGCACTCAAAGAATTTTTTCTGAGGAGCTATGAAACAACTCCAAAATCAAGTTACAGACGTGTTGAGGAATCCTCCAAGACAGTTGATGACCAAGGAGTTTTTGGAGATAAAAAAGGCTGTTGAGGAGAAGGCCAAGGCCGGTTGGATCATCCGCAAGGAATACGAGTTGCCGTTACCGGATACCATTGGAAGGAATTGTCTCGATAGTTGCATCCGCAAAAATTCCCGCTGAGTACGGAACAAGTCCCGCCGCAAACCTCATTGCTGGTTGGCGTGATTAAGCTTTTATAGCCTCACGCAAATAGCCGGCAATGCGCGGTTTATTCGTTTCCAGGTTTGAGAACTGCTTACCACAAACATCGCTGAAACGGGCAAGCACCTTGCGATTGATGTCCTCCTGATTTTCAAAGACAGCGAGCGTCTGGAACGAAAGATTCCATTTTTCGAAATTCAGAACCGATATTGTTGCATCCCTCGTCCGCTCTTCGTTGGGCAGAGCAAAAACATACAAAGGCTTTGGCATTCCATTAATTCTACAGTCGACAGAATAGTTGCCCTTCGGATCGTGCGTGGCGTCGAACCATTCGAATTTGCGGCGGCTTTCCGGCACGTTTTCCGATATCAATGCTATGAAATCTTCCCTGAAAGTGGATTTCACGCGTTCGCTGGAGAGAAAGGACACGTCGGCAAGCTTCATCAGGGCCTGCACATAGGAAAAAAGCGCATTCCCATAATCCTCGTCGGCGATCTTGGCGACTAACTCTCCGTCTCTATCCATAACGGAGTAAGTTGAAAGTGCATTATTGATGATCCGTTGCCGGGTTCCCTGCAACAATGACTTCTCTTCCATTTCGTATGTCAGGTGCATGTACGTGTGACCTTCGTCGGACAGCATCCACGAGCCATTGTCCCGCTTCAAGACAATTGCAAGATGATCGCCATCATCAAACATGAAGGGCGTGAAAACGCGATAGCGTTCCATACCCTCGGAGACCAGATGCACCTTGGCGGACACTTTCTCCCGGAACTTGCTCTCGATTGTCTCAATTGTCATGTCGTCATCCCTTCGAAAAGATTGGTTTGAAGGGCTGGCTGTATTTGAAACCCACAATCCTGCACCATACAAGAAATGGCGGCATTCAAATCTCCATACCGGTCTGTAGCTTCGGCATAATGCTCTTCTTTGGCGCCGAGTTCTTGATATCTTTCCGTTGCCGTATGTATATGAAAGTCATAGAAAGTAACGTTTTCCATACGATTTGTATGGTCATGGCTCTTTCCGTTGTAACGCTTCAGGCGGAACACCTGATTTGAACCCTGTGGCACCACGCCGAGTATAATGGAAAAATCAAGCACATTTGTATCGCTCTGCCTCACAAGGATCAGAAAACGATTGCCACTCGCGCCGATTACCTCCAATTCTCCTTCCCGATGCCCTCGCTTTTCCGAGATGGCCATTGGTGACAGGTAGTCAGCTGGAAGCGGCTTAAGCTCGGACATGAGTTCAGCAATTTGCGCATCTGTGAAGCGGACAGCCATATAACAATGAAAGATACAATTTTTTGGATTCGAAGAGTTTCTAACAGCAATTCATGGAATTCAGGCGCTTGGTGACTTAAGAAGGATATATTTCACACTACTCGGCCTGAGGCGTAGGTTTAACATCCATGAACAATCCGGCTTTCGCCACTAATCGGATTTCTGCATCGGATAGCGTTTATCCCATTGCACTGAAGTCATTCATTGGAATGTCAGCCCCAGAATTCATCGACCTCATAGGCAACGAAGGTTTACTCCACACCCAATCAGTCGCATTGCTGTGTTCGAGCAAATGCCCAGGACAGAATATTCTGGCCGGGCATGATCTGGCCGCCCAATGGGCTGTTGAAGGAAAATGCGTAATCAGCGGATTCCAGTCGCCCGTGGAAAAAGAATGCCTGCGCGTGCTTCTGCGCGGGAATGATCCCTTGATTGTGTGTCCTGCGCGCAGCTTGCATGGAATGCGAATACCTGCGGCGTGGCGAGAACCGATTGAGAAGGGGCGCCTTTTACTGCTTTCGCCGTTCAAAGAATACGAGGATCGCAACAGAGCCAATCTTGCGGAACAGCGCAACAAAATCGTCGCCGCTCTCGCGGCAGAGGTGTTTGTCGTGCATGCATCGCCCGGCGGAAAACTGGAAGCGCTGTGCGCGAAACTCGCTAAAACAGGAAAGCCGGTCCGCTATATCGATAAGATGCCCGTGTAATATGGCGTTCGGTCTATGGCGGGCACTATCACATTGATTTACCCAGGAACGTCCAAAAATTGCCGCCCAGCAGGCCTTCGACATCGCGACGGATTTCGGGTTCGCTGACCGTCCAGCCGGTTGCAGCGATGACTTTGTATTTATCGAAGAGCACATCGCCAAGAATCCGGCGCGAATGGCTCCACTTGTAGACAAGCTGGTCCAGCACGCGCGCATCCGAATACTGCGGGATGAAACTGGTGCCCAGCAGCTCCATGCGCTGGCGCGTCATCATATCGATGATGCTGGGGTTGTTGAGATACCACCAGCACCCAAAAATCATGAGGTTCGAGAATTTCCGCGCCGCCAAGCATAACTCGTGCTGGTTTTCGCGCGACAGCATGGTAACAAGAAATTTGACCTGCGGATATTCGCGACAGAGATGTTCGACCACATCGATCGAGGCCCGGCCCACCGAGTCGTCGGCCACGCGCAGCTTTGGGTTTGTGAGCTTTTTCACCCCGATCATCATGGCAAAGGGAATGCCGCATTCCTCGGCTATGGGAAGAACCGCATCGCGGATCAACCGGGTGCGCACGGATCGATCGGGGAAATCAAAATCCGGCGGAAGGGAGACAGCCATGTAAACAGCTTTCATCCGCTCGATCCACTCGGAGAGAAACCGGCGAACCTCATCCAGCGAGCGGCCGTCGAGCCTGCGTGAAACCTTGAAACCGCTCTTGCACAAACAAGCGTATGCCTTGTCCCAGTTGTTGAGCAGTCCATCGAACCGCAGGGCCGCATGAAATTGGCCATCGGTGTTGCCGCTGCCGTTCCAGGCGGGAAGCTCGTCGGCATCGAAGGGGTCGTTGGTCATGACCACGTCTTTCACTCCGGCCAGGCGGAAAACATCGTCGATCTGCTGCTCCACACTTCGGCTTTGGAAATAGCGGCGAAACGAAACCAGGTCGCGGCTGCCCACATCAAGACCGAAGCGCTCAAGCGCGGTCAGCACACCCAGGCAGGCCTCGCTGATGGGTGAGTTTTCGATAAAAAGGGTTTTCCAGATCAGGTCGGCCTGGTCCTGCTTGGACAGGACCCAGAATTCATCGCCCCGGCCCGGTGAAAACGCGTTTCCTTTTCTGCGCGGAGCGCTTAATTCCACAATGTGAGTAGAGCGCATCTCAAAAAGCCCGGCTGCAAACGCCGCAAGCTTCGTTGCGCTCCATCGGCGTATCTCCCTCTGATACGCCTGCTTCGCGCGCCTTGCCTGCGTCGTTTTCGCACGGGCTTCAGCCCGCGCAATCCTTTTTGAGATGCGCTCTAGCAACTTTGCAGACCGGCACATCCATTGCTCTTCTCCTAATCGGACCATATTAGGAAAGGAGCGTCGGATGAACATACGAAGGGTCGGAGCAATCGCATTGATTGGTATTGTTGTGCTCGCCGGCTGCAACGGCAATTACACCCGCACGCAGAAGGGTGCTGCCGGCGGCGCGGCAGCCGGAGCTGTTCTGGGCGGCGTAATCGGGCATGCCTACGGCAACACAACGGCCGGAGTGATTTTGGGCGCGGCAATCGGAGGAGTCGCCGGCGGAGCCATCGGTCATTACATGGATCGCGAGGTCGCTGAGGTCAGGGCATCGATTCCCAATGCCAATGTGCAGCGGTTGGGCGAAGGCTATGTTGTGACCGAATTGACCCACCGGCTTTTCGTAGGCAATACAGCCAAATTGTCGGATGCGGGCAAACAGGAATTATCCCAATTGGCCGCTACGCTGGGAAAAGATGCCGGCACAAACATCCATGTCTCTGCATTCACGGATTCGCTGACGAATCCTGCCCAGGCCGACCAGCTCACCACAGAGCAGGCCAATGCGGTTGCAAATTTCCTGCGTGGTCAAAACATCCAGGGAACCCGGATTTCGGCCGAAGGATATGGAGCCACACAGCCCATCGCCAGCAACGCAACCCAGCAAGGTCAGGTGCAGAACCGTCGGATTGAAATCGCGGTTTACGCGAACGAACAACTCAAACAAAGGGCCATGACCGGCCAGATTGTTCCGCAATAGACACGGGTAAACGGAATGGTGCGCCCCGCATACTCGGGGCGCTCTTCCGCCATTGCCGGCCGCGCGGCTTAGAAATCCGGCGGCGCGGTGCTTTCAAAGCTGATCGTGAGAGTTGCCAGTCCGGCTGGCTTGGATGCCGTCAAAGCGCTCAGATCGCCTAACCCAGCCGGGATTCCAGACGGGACCGAGGAGGAGCCGCACCCCAGAAATTGGGTCGTATTCATATAAACCGGCGGTTTTGCGGTCTGGACATTGTCGTCCCATGCCCGCCACGCGGCTATACCGCGGTTCAGGCTCAGGAATTCGAAAACCATTGCATCGACCAGCGAATCTTTGATGGACAGGGCCAGGTGTATGTAAGGATCGAGTTCCTCATAGCACAAATAATGAACGGTGTCGGACGTTGCCGACCGCGACACAACTGCCCCGTTCAGCGGAAGTGCTTTGCCGTACTTTGTACAGGCATAGATCATGCCCGCCAAAACCGTATCGGTCTGCACCATGCTGTCAAAATGAGCCGTAACCCATTTGGACATAACCGCTTCAGCGCCATGGCCGGAAAAGACCGCGGTGGAATCAGCAAGACTCGCAGGCGGCAGCGCCAGTTCCAGGGATGCGGTATTTGTGCTCCGGTCGGCTTTGCCCCGAACCACGGAACACCATGCCGCGGCGCCGGTGAATTCGTTCGCCACCTGGTGGTAGGTGGCCATCCGGTACGAAACAACGCCGGAAATCTCGGTGGCCGTGAAGAAGACATGGCGCGGAGAAACAGCATCGCTTTCGTTCGCCGCATTGGCATCTGTTGCCCAAAGGCTCATCTGTTTTGAATTGGACATCGTCATAAAATCAAGGCGGACGGTGGGCCCGGGTTGGCTGTTGGCATCGAAAACATGAGGAACCAGAACCAGCGATCCATTGTAGGCATCCGCGGCAGTCCGGCTGAAGGTGAGCTCCATCCCCACGGTCTGGTCCATCCACGCCCTCATCCGGGTGTGCGGGGCCGCAACGGAATCAAGCCACAGCCGGATGCGGTAGCGGTTATTATCAGATATAACGATCGTGTCATGCGGAATGCGGTTGTAATAATTATCGACGAAAGCGACGATGGTCTCGTTCACCAGATCGCTTATATAGGCCAGATTCATCCGTGCGTTCGCATACAGACCCACCGCGGCCGAGTCGAGTTTCGAGGGAACGGGCGCCTCCGAAGCAATGCAGGCGGGCAGCTGAATGAATGCCAAAGCCGGATCCAGCGTGTCGCGTGAAATTCCGTTCTGGTTGGGCCCAACAGGGGGCACCGGTTGCGAACAGAAGAGCGCGAATAAGGAAACCACCAGAACAGGAGTGCAGATTGCAGGCAAGTGCGCTTTTCTTGGCATAATTCCTCCCCAAGTGTCGTGCGTCGCCAATTGCGGGTCGTGAGTGCTCGATCCTGCGATAGAGCCACGAACCCAAGACCTCACTTACTATAGTAAATTCGGAGGGATCAAAACCGCAAGCACAAAGCGGGCAAAGGAAAAATTCAGGTGCCGGGGCGCCCTAAATAATTTACGAGGCGGGCTTGCAAAGAGAGAACAGGTCTTTCGGTACGAGTCAATCTCATGCATGCAAAACGGAAATCGGCATCATTTTCGAGGAGTCCGCGACGAGAAATCGTACAGACACCATGAAGGATTTCTCCTCGAAGACTCGTCGAAATGACAAACAAATGGCTGAATAGTCACGTTTTTCGAGAACAGAATTTCCCAGAAGCTTACCGCAGACTAAGAACTGAGAACTGACAACCGGGAACCGCTTATATGTCGAGATTGCGGACGAACTTGGCGTTGTCCTCGATGAACTTGCGCCGGGGTTCGACTTCGTCGCCCATGAGCACGGTAAAGATCGTATCGGCTTCGACGGCGTCCTCGAGAGTGACCAGCCGCACGGTCCGCGTCTCGACCTGCATTGTGGTTCCGGCCAACTGTTCGGGGTTCATTTCACCAAGGCCTTTGTACCGCTGCACACTGATGTTCTTGCGGTCGCCCATGCTTTTGATGATCTCGTCCTTCTCGGTATCGTCGAAAGCATAGCGCTCGGTTTTACCCGCGGCAACCCGGTATAATGGGGGTTGGGCGATGTAGATGTGGCTGTTGGAGATCAGCAGGGGCGCGAAGCGATAGAAAAAGGTCAGCAACAGGGTACGAATGTGGCTGCCATCCACATCGGCATCCGTCATGAGAATGATTTTGTGATAGCGCAATTTGGCGATATCAAAATCCTCGCCAAGCCCTGTGCCCAGAGCCTGAACCATCATCTGAATTTCCTCGTTGGCCATGATCTTATCGATGCGCGCTTTCTCCACGTTCAGGATCTTTCCCTTGAGCGGAAGAATCGCCTGAAACGTCCGGTCGCGGCCCATTTTGGCCGAGCCGCCGGCCGAATCGCCCTCGACAAGGTAGAGCTCGCAAAGAGCGGGATCGCGAATCGAACAGTCGGCCAGCTTGCCGGGAAGGCAGCCGCCTCCCAGAATGGCTTTGCGCCGGGCCATTTGGCGGGCGTTGCGAGCGGCTTCACGGGCAATGGCCGAGTTGACGCATTTCTCCACGATCTTGCGCGCCACCGACGGGTTTTCCTCGAAGAACGTTCCTAGGGTGTCGTTGACCGCGCCTTCGACAATGCCGCGGATTTCGGAGTTTCCCAGCCTGTGCTTGGTCTGACCCTCGAACTGCGGATCGCCCAGCTTAACGGAGATCACGGCCGAAAGACCTTCGCGAACATCGTCACCGCTGAGATCGATCTCTTTTTTGCCCTTGAGGAGATTGTTCTTTTCGGCATAACTGTTGATGGTGCGTGTCAGCGCCGTCTTGAATCCCACCAAATGCGTCCCGCCGTCCACGGTGTTGATGTTATTGGCGAAGCTGAACAGATTCTCGGTGTAGGATTCGTTATACTGGATCGCGATCTCGATACGGGTATTGTGATCCTCGCGCGCCAGATAAATGGGTTCGGCGTGGAGGGGCTTTTTGTTCTCGTTGAGGTATTTCACAAAAGAAACGATTCCGCCGGGATAGCAGAAGTCGTGTCTCTTTCCCTCGGCACGTTCGTCCTGGATGCTGATCTTAAGGCCCTTGTTGAGGAAAGCGAGTTCGCGAAGGCGTTGACTAAGCAGGTCGAAGCTGAAAACCGTTTCAGAGAAGACGGTGGCATCCGGCTTAAAAGTCACCTTGGTGCCGAGCTTGTCGGTCTGGCCGATTACCTTTACATCCTCGACAGGGATCCCACGGTGATATTTTTGGTAGCTGACCTTGCCTTCGCGATAAATCTCCACCTCGAGGTACTCGGATAAAGCGTTTACGCAGGAGACGCCCACACCATGGAGTCCGCCCGAGACCTGGTAATTCTCGTGGTCGAACTTTCCGCCGGCATGGAGCGTGGTCATGACCAACTCCAAGGCCGAGCGTTTCTCGGTGGGGTGCAGCTCGGTGGGAATGCCGCGGCCATTGTCGAGCACCGACACGCAGTTTTCCTTCGTGATCGTAACATCAATGGCGGTGCAGTAGCCGGCCAGGGCCTCGTCGATCGAGTTGTCGACAACCTCGAAAACCAGGTGGTGAAGGCCGCGGCCGTCGGTGGAGCCAATGTACATGGCCGGCCGTTTGCGGACCGCATCCAGGCCTTTTAGAACGCGAATACTGGAGGAGCTATATTGGTTTTCCGGTGAGGTCATTTCGCGCCTTTTTCGTGGTTTGATCGACAAGTAAAAATAATATCTTGGATCACCGGTTTTCCTATGAAAAGATTGATTTTTTCCAGAAGGTCGGGTTTTAGAAAAGTCAACTCATTTCGCCAGGCCGCGCTGGCCACGTGCGCATAGACGACCCCGTTTTCCACGGCCACGGCCGAGGCCTCGGAGGCAATGCGAGGCCCCACGATCTCGGCCCAGGATTGGACCGCGATGTGCTCCCGCACGGCCTTTTCATAGCCCTTCTTGCGCAGCACGGCCCAGACAAGGTTCTCGATCTTCTGGGGTGTGCTCTTATTTCGCGGCATTGGGCATTTCGATGAAAGGAAAAAGGATTACTAAAACGTAACTACTCACGTCCCCAATAATGAAACCACAGAGGCCACAGAGTCCGGAGGGGAAAACACAGAGAGAAAGTTTTCCCGGCGCAATCCTGCGCGGAAAAAGTTTCTCTTCTCTGTGCTCTCCTTTCCTAACCTCTGTGCACTCTGTGGTTTCATGGGGACCTGAGCAGTTACACTAAAACAACAACTGCTGTTTCTCCCGTTTTTTACTCTTTTCAAAATGAGAAATGTTGCAGGTATCCAGCGGCTGCGAATCCTCGGCAAAAAGCTCGGAAACAACCTTGGGGCAGGTACGCCGGGCCAGAAGCCAGGACTCGGCACAGACCGCATGCGCTTCGATCCCCTCGGGCCGCTCGAAATCCACCTCGGGCAAGCCTTTGTGGGCTTCGTTCATGTAGGCAGCCCAAATCGGCACGGCAGCTCCCGCGCCGGTCTGCTGCGAGCCCATGCTGCGCTTGTTGTCCACGCCTACCCATACTCCGCAGGTGACCTGCGGGGTAAACCCCAGAAACCATGCATCGGTATAATCGTTTGTCGTCCCGGTCTTGCCGGCCGCCGGGCGCAGAAATCCGCCGGGCACCCGTGCACCGTAACCGGTTCCACGCAAAATGACCCCGCGCATCATATCCAGGGTGATGTAGGCCGTGCGGGGATCGAGGGCGTCGCTTTGTTCCTGTACGGCTTCCTCTAACACAGTTCCATCTTTATCAACCACCTTCTGAATGTAGTAAGGTTTGGCTCGAACGCCACCGTTGCCGAAGACCGAGTAGGCCGAAGTGATTTCGATCGGCGTTACGTCACAAGCCCCCACTGCCAGGGCCAGCACCGCCGAGAGAGGGTGATAAATTCCCATTTTTTGGGCTGTGGACACGGCCGCCCCGGGACCGATTTCCTTGATCAGCTGGATGGAGGCCAGGTTGATCGATCGCTCCAGCGCCTTGCGCAGAGTAACGCGGCCCAGGAAAACCTTGTCGTAATTGTCGGGCCGCCAGGTTCCGGTGTTGGTTTCCAGAGACAGCGGTTGATCCACAATGACCGAAGCCGGGGTATATCCTTTTCCAATAGCCGCCGCATACACGAAGGGTTTGAAGGCCGATCCGGGCTGGCGCAGGCCGTGCGTGGCCCGGTTGAACTCGGATTCCTCAAAATCCCGGCCGCCGACCATGGCCAGAATGGCCCCGGTCTTCGTATCGAGACCCACAAGAGCGCATTGAATGACGCGAAGATCTTTGGCCGAATCCGGCACCAAGCCCTCGAGAAACGAAGGATTCGCCGCGACCAGGGAATCCAGCTTCAGCGCGAGCGTGTCGGAGGGAATCCGAAGCTTCTTATCCAGTTTGTAGCGCGAAACAAACTCGCGGTTGATGGGAACCTGTACCTCGCGCAGTTTGCGGACCATGGCCAGTTCGGCCGCGTATTGACTGCGGTAACGCAACGTCGTGGTCACGGTCAGACCGCCCGTATAAAGGGCCTGGGTTCCGTATTGTTTTTCCAGGTATTTGCGGACGGTTTCGGAAAAGTACGGTGCGTAGTTGGCCGTAGCGCGGGAGAGCGTGTTGACGCGGATTGGTTCGCGGACCGCCCGCGCGTATTCCTGCTTGGAGACGGCATCCATGTCCCGCATGGATTTAAGGACCCAGTCCCGGCGCTTTCGGACCCGGTTGCGGTTGGCTTCCTCGTCGGGCCGGTACCGCTCCGGAGTTCGAATGGTGGCGGCCAGCAAAGCGCATTCGGAGAGCGTGAGTTTAGAAATGTCCTTGCGGAAATATCGGCGCGAGGCGGCCTGCATGCCGTAGGTGCCGCCGCCCATGTAGATCTGGTTCAGGTAGAATTCGAGGATTTCCTCTTTGGTGTAGCGCTTTTCGATTTCAACGGCCACAATGGCTTCCTTGATTTTGCGGGCCACGGATTTTTCAAGGGTCAGAAAGAGATTGCGCGAGAGCTGCTGTGTAATTGTGCTGGCGCCCTGGGCCAATTCGAAGGAAGTGATATCCTTGATCAAAGCGAGAAAAATGCGCCGGACATTCAGACCCCAGTGCTGATAAAATTCCCGGTCTTCGGCCGCCAGGACCGCCGCAATCAGGTGTTTGGGCATTCGGTCGAGTGAAACCGCGAACCGGCGCTCGATGAAGAACTCTTTGAGCAGGACGTCATCGGCCGAGTAGATGCGTGTGGCCTGGTTGGGTTCTATGTTCTCGAGCTGCGAGATCGAAGGCAGTTCCCAGATCCAGTAAAGCACCAGGTCCGCGGCCAACCCAAAACCAAAGAAAAGGACAAAAACACCCCAAAGCGCAAGCCGTCGTAACCGGCGCCGTTCTTGGGGTTTGATCGGATTTGACGGGGGCCGATACAGCCCAGGCGTGGATGTCATTACCGGATAAAATATCAATCACCCCAGGCAAAAGGAAGCGCCGGCCTTGAATTAAGCGCATGCCCCCAAGTTATTTTGCCTGCATGCCCCGTGCGCTATTGCCCATGGTTGTCTGTTGCCTTTGTTCCTGTATCCTCTTCAATGGGACGCGCGATGACTCATTGACCCTAACGCGCATCGCGACGGATTCCCTCCAGGAGGTGTATGGCGAGCTCCGTTTGGCCAGCTCGCTTCCCCTGGACTCTGAAAACCTGCTGCTTGATTGGGAGCCCGCAGCCCCATCCTGCTGGTACGATCTGACCCCGGCCGGCGACACGCTGGTCATCCATCTGCTGGAAGACCTTTCGCACGCAACACCGTATCGGCTGGTGATCACCGATGATTCCCGGGTTCGGGAAGGGGATCCCCTGCGCGATACTCTTTGGTTCACTACAATCGATGGCGAGGCTGAGCCCAACAACGGCCCGGCCACCGCCGATACACTTCGAATCGAACAGGTCCTGGCCGGCAGCATCGATCCTCGCTTCGACGCGGATTGGTTCTGGTTGTGCCCCAATTTCTCGGACGATTCGGCCCTTGTCGTCCTCAGCCATCTTACGGCCGATCTGGATTTGGACTGGCTGGACACCGCCGATCAATCCACGCTCGACAGCGCCCGGAATTTTGGCGCCATGCCCGATACCGTCCGTGTGTGCCGCTCTCCAGGGCCTGTTCTGCTTCGGGTCGCGGGCAAGGCCGGCTCGGGCAACTGCGGACGATACCGGCTGCGCGCGGTCGCTTTCTGACACGCCGTCCGGGTATGGAGAATCCATGAGCAGGTCACAAATTCGCATTGGGGTTATCGGTCTGGGCCGCATTGGCTGGGGTTTCCATTGCAGCCGCATCGCCAAGCACCCGGACTTCGAATTAGCGGCGGTGGTGGACCCGCTCCCCGCGCGGCTGCGCCAGGCCCGCCGTGTTTTTGGCTGCCCCGGGTTTCCGGACTATCGGACCATGCTGAAGCAGGTCGATTTGGACGCGGCCGTGGTCGCCACGCCCACGCACCTGCACAAGGAAAACGCGCTGGCGTGTTTCAAAGCGGGTCTTCATGTGTTCATGGAAAAGCCAATGGCTGCCAGCGTAAAAGAGGCGAAGGCGATTGCGCAGGCCGCCCGCCGCGCCGGGCGCGTGTTGACGATTTTTCAGCCGCACCGCGCCTCCAGGCTTTTCAATCGAATTCGCAAGCTCGTGGACAGCGGCGCGATCGGCCGCGTTTACCAGGTCCGTAAAGGGATGTTCAATTTTTCGCGACGCAATGACTGGCAGAGCCTGCGCAAGTTCGGCGGAGGTATGCTGCGCAACTATGGGGGCCACGGGCTCGACATCCTCCTGCAGATGATCGGCTACGATATCAAACGGGTTTTCTGCGATCTTCGGCTTGTCGCTTCGCTGGGAGACGCCGAGGACGTGGTGAAAGTCGTGATCGAGACGCGCAAGGGCAATATCGGCGAGCTCGATATCAACCAGGCCCTGACCCTGGTCCCCTATGAGTTTGAAGTATACGGAACGCGCGGTGTGATTCGAATCGAGAAGCAGACCATTCATGTCCAATCCCTGCCTGCTGTTCTGCCGGCCAAAAAGCTCGATGCAAGCCTGGCCAGCCGGAGCCGCCAATACCCAGCCGACAAGGTGCGTTTTCGCACGCAGAAAATTGTGCCCAAGCCGTCGGACGGTGTGGATGTATATACGAATTTTGCCGCGGCGATTCGCGGCGGGACGGCGCCGTTTGTGAAACCGCAGGAAGTGATTGCGGCCATGGAACTGATCGAGCGATGCGACCGGGACAGCCGCCGCATTCAACCAACGCCGCTGTGAGCCGGCTCCGCTGACGGCTGGAATTCACTTTAGCCTTGGTATTGCGATCCGGCTTTGCCGGCAACAAAAGGAGTTTTCATGTTTTACGGTACTCGTTTTGACCTGGCCAGACGATGCGGCGGCCTGTCGGGATTCCGCGCTGCTTTTGATGTGCTTGCGCGCCTGGAAGACCCCTCCTCTCCCGAGCACAAATTATTGACGTCCCTGAATGTAGGCGAGGTGAAGAAAGTTGAGATCCGCGGCAAGCAGCTGTTTGCCGTGCACCAATGCTACATGAGCAAGCCCCCAAGCGAGACCCGCCTGGAAGCGCATCGCAGATACATCGACATCCAATACGTCCTGTCGGGGAAAGAGATCATGATGTTCGATTGCACGGCAGGCCTGAAACCGACGGAAGCCTACTCCGCCGAAAAGGATGTGGAGTTCCTGGCGCCGGCCAATCCCGTTGACATTCCCCTAACGAAGGGCACCGTGGCCGTGCTCTTCCCCGAGGACGCACATGCGCCGGGAATTCAGGCCAACGGGGCTGAAAAAATTTTCAAATGCGTCCTGAAGCTGGAGATAGCGAATTGAGTAATTTGCCCGCGTTTAAAAAGAATAAGGGACAAGCACCCAGCTGGAATCGAAAAGGCCCGGTTCAACGTGCGGGCGAAATCCGGCATCCGGCCGGCCGACCGTCGAGCTCGAGAGCGAGCTCCGTGACGAATCGGCACGATAAGCCGATGGCCTGCCCCAAGTTCAGCGAGCTTGTTCAGCGCGCGCTCCCCATGTTGTCCACGGGCGGAACCCCCCGGGCTCAGGTGTCTCCTCTTGCGGTTTTGGACTATGCAATCGAACTCCAGGCCAAGCAGAAGGCGCTGGCCGAGTTCTGGCGCCAGCATCGAATTCCCGGCAGGCCGGACCGTGTGGCGGCTTCGCCAAAACCTCGTCATTATCGAACCACCACCAAGCGCCGCTGCTTCATCAAGGACAACCGGCTGGTCCTAGGCTTCGAGGAGGACGGGGAACGGACCGGCTTTGTGGATGCCCCGTCGCTCATCGAGCCGGCGGAGCACGCCGCCATTTACGAATTTCTGCTCACCGAACTGCGCGCCTCGTTCTTTGCGCCCATTGCAAAGCACCTCAATTATATGGTCGTCCGGGGAACGTATGAGGTGTTTGTGCTGATCCTTAACCTCGACGAATTCGACGCAGAGATTGTCCGCAAGCTAAAGATCCTTTGCGGCCGGCTGCAACGGTCGAAACTCCCGGTGCTTTCGGCATTCGCTTTTCTGGATCCCAAGCGCTCGCGCTTCTATCTTGATTCCGGTTCGGCGGACCCGCGCGCGCCGCTGAAGAAATTCTTTGGGCCCGATTTCTATACGCTGTCGGTTTGCGGACTGAAATACTCGGTCCACCCCTTGTCGTTTTCACAGGTGAACGAGTCCATGGTTCCGCTCTTTCTTGGGAATGCCCGGACACTGTTGGCGCCGGCAACTCGCGGCCGCCTGCTGGATCTGTACTGCGGTTACGGCCTTTTTTCGCTATTCCTGGCCCCGGATTTCGAGGAGGTTATCGGATTGGATTCGTCGCCCTTTTCGATCCGGTCGGCCATCCACAACCGGGAGCACGGACCAACCAGGACCCGAATTCGATTTCTGCAGGAGCGCGTTTCGGAAGGCATGCTGGAGAAAGGCATTCTCCCCGGTCCGAATCGCGAGGAACGAATCATTCTCGACCCGCCTCGCCACGGAACGGACAACGGCGTTATCGGAGCCCTAGCCCGGCGCGGACCGGCGCGGGTTGTTCATATCTTCTGTTCGGTGGACGAAATTCCGGCCGAGACGCTTCGCTGGAAGAAAGCCGGCTATTGGATCGATCAGATCGTCCCGCTGGATATGTTTCCCGGCACGCCGAACCTGGAAGTGCTGGTGGGATTGTCCCCGCGAATGTAGGGAGGTGGGAAAAGGATAGCAGGAATTCGGAAGTCAGAAGGGACACCTGAATTACCGGACCAGTAGTTCCCGCCGCTCTCGATTGAGTATTTTCTTCTTTGATTTTATTTGGTTTCATACTCATTACTTCTGAATTCTTATTTATGAATCGCACCGAAATCCTGTCTTTGCTTGAGCTTCCGCTGCAGGAATTGATCGCCCGCGCCAACCAGGTCCGGGCCGAGTGCGCGGGAAACAAGGTCGAGCTCTGCAACATCATGAATGCCAAATCAGGGGCCTGCGCCGAAGACTGTAAATTCTGCGCTCAGTCGGGCCGGCATTCGACCTCCGCTGCGGTTTACCCTCTCCAATCCAAAGCCGAGATGCTGAAGCAGGCCCGGCGCGCCAGGGAAATCGGCGCCCATCGTTTTGACATTGTAACCAGCGGCGATTCCCTGAGCCGCGACGAGGTGGCGCGGATCGCTGAGGCCATTGCCGAAATCCGGAGCACGGTTGGCATTGCCCTGTGCGCCTCGCTGGGAACGCTGGGTCCCGAGGATTTTGGCCTGCTTGCATCCGCGGGGTTGAGTCGATATCATCACAACATTGAAACCTCGCGCCGCTTTTTCCCCCAAATCGTGACGACTCATTCCTACGACGACCGGGTCCGCACGGTGAGGACGGCCAAGGCCGCAGGCCTGCAGGTCTGCTCGGGCGGAATTCTCGGTTTGGGCGAGACCATGGAGGATCGCGTTGACATGGCCCTGGAATTGCTCGACCTGAACGTAGACTCGGTTCCGCTCAATGTGCTTGTGCCCATCAAAGGGACGTCCCTCGAAAACCAGACGCCCTTGTCCCCTCTGGAAGCCGTCCGCAGCATCGCGATCTTCCGGATCGTTCTGCGCCACAGAATCATCAAGCTCGCGGCAGGCCGCGAGTCGGCTCTTAAAGACTACCAGGCGCTTGCCTACATGGCCGGGGCCAATGGAATGCTCATTGGCGGTTATCTGACCATCGCGGGCCGAAGCGTTGCCGACGATAGGGCGCTGGCCGCAGAAATCGAGAAGATGTGGGAGAGTCAGGGGTGAGTTGTGGGTCGTGAGCGGTCAGTCGCGAGTAGCGGATCATGAGCCATACTCCATGATGCAGGACCTGGCCGGGTATTTCTCAAGCCGCAAGCAACAGGGGCTTCTGCGCGTTCTACGGCCGATTGATTCCCGCAACGAAGCCAGCATTGTATCTGGCGGACGGAGCCTGGTCGATTTTTGTTCCAACGACTATCTTGGCCTTTCCGAGCATCCAAGATTGAAACAGGCCATCTCCGAAGCGGTCCGCAAATGGGGCAGCGCTTCCGGAGCGTCGCGCCTGATGAGCGGGGATTTATCTCTGCACCACGAACTCGAAGCGCGGACAGCCCGGTTCAAAGGCAAAGAAGCGGCTCTGGTCTTAAATTCCGGGTATCAGGCGAATACGGGACTGATTCCAGCACTCGCCGGCCCGGGCGACGCGATTTTTCTGGACCGCCTTTCTCACGCCAGCCTCGTGGACGGCGCGAAATTGTCAGGGGCCGCTCTTCACCGGTTTGAGCACAATTCGATTGAGCACCTGGACGTGTTGCTCCAAAAGTACCGGGCCAAGGCAAAATCCGCCTGGATCGTCACCGAGAGTGTCTTCAGCATGGACGGCGACGTTGCGCCGCTGCAGGACCTGGTTGAGCGGAAAATAAAATTCGATTGCCGGTTAATGGTGGACGAGGCGCATGCGACGGGGATTTTTGGCTCAACGGGCGCGGGGCTGGCGGAGCAGCTCGATCTCCAAGCCGCTATTGACATGCTGATGGGAACGTTCAGCAAGTCCCTGGCAGGTTTTGGTGCTTACGCTGCATGCTCCGCAGAGCTGAAGGAATATCTTGTCAACACCTGCCGCAGTTTCATCTACTCGACCGCTCTTCCGCCGGCGATCATCGCCGGTAATCTTGAGAGTCTGAGCCTGGTTGCGCAGGAGCCTTTCCGCCGCACGGCCGTTTTTGATTCGGCCGAATCGCTCCGCGCCCATTTGCGAGGCCTTGGATTCGATGTTCGCGGGGTTTCGCAGATTGTCCCGGTTGTGCTGGGTTCAAACGAAAGGACATTGAAAGCCGGCCAGATGCTGGAGCAGAAAGGATACCGCGTTCTCCCGGTGCGCCCCCCCACCGTACCGCAAGGCCAGGCCCGGCTGAGGATCTCCATGACATATCACCACAAAGCCGATCTTCTCGACAAATTCCTTGATGATTTCCAACAACTTGACGTTTGAGTTCCGCGACCGGAACAGGTCCGAAACCCTCGTTCTGCTGCCAGGCTGGGCCACCGATTGCCGCATTTTCGACAGGCTGGATCTCGACTGCAACACTGCCGTTCCTCTCCGTTGGCCTTTGAACGATCTTGAATCTTCCCTGCTTGAATGGCTTGACGCGAACGGCATTTCGCGCGTTTCAATCCTTGGCTGGTCCTTGGGCGGGTTTCTGGCCGCGGATTTTGCCGGCCGCAATCCCGCACGAATCAACCGGCTTATTCTGATCGGGATGCGCAAGAGCTATCCGGCCGGGCAGATCGCCTTTGTCCGCGGCATGCTGAAACGAAACCCCCGGGCTTATCTTTCCAGGTTCTACGCGGACTGTTTTTCTCCTCAGGAACGCGAACAGTATCGGGCATTCAAAGAAAGCTTGCGGGATGAATACCTGAGCCGCTTTTCTCTTGAGGACCTTGTTTCCAGCCTCGACTTGCTGGCCGTCTGCGAGCTGAACCCCGCCGGGTTGTCGTCTCTGCCAAATGTGTGCTTCATCCACGGGATCCGGGACGGCATTGCGCCGGTCGATGAAATGAGGTCCCTGCAAAGCGAGTTGCCGCGCATTCCTTTTATTTTCCTGGAAGGCGCTGGACACGCATTATTTTTGGCGCCCGGGTTCGCGCAGCAACTGCGATCCCTTTCTTTGTAGAGATGCAACGCGATGGCATTGCACATGCCGAATCGCGGTTGGACCATGGAGCGTCGATGAACAAACAGATCATTGCCCGCAACTTTTCGCGCTATGCGCGGTTCTACGAGCAGCACGCCACGGTACAGAACCTGGCCGGCCGACGCTTGCTGGAGCACGCCCTTTTGCCCGCAAAGCTCTCCTCGATTCTGGAAATCGGGTGCGGCCCCGGAAACTTCACGTCCATGCTCCTGGGTCGCTTTGCCACCGCACGAATTACGGCTGTGGATATTTCCGAGGCCATGATCGAGACCGCTCAGGACAGACTCGGTAGTGATCGGGTGCAATTCCGGACCGGCGATGCCGAAACCATGCCGCTGCTTGGCAGTTTTGACCTGGTCACATCCAATGCGTCCTTCCAATGGCTCGACGACCTGCGATCCATGCTAAGCCGCTGCGCCGGCCTGCTGTCGCCCTCGGGCAGCCTCCTGTTTTCTGCTTTTGGTCCGCACACATTCCGGGAGCTTAATGTCTCGCTCAAGGCCCTGCTGCCGCACACCCGCATATCCGCCGAGTATTTCGTTGACCGCGCACGGTTCGAGCAGCTTGTCCAAAAGGCCTTTCCGCGCGTGAACAAGACCGAGATCGTGACCGAGGAAAAATACGGATCGGTCCTTGATCTGCTCCGGAGAATTAAATACACCGGCGAAGCGGGCGAAGGCTTGTCGGGCAAATTCCTGGGCAAGTCTATCATTGCCGAATTGGACCGGGTCTACAAAGACAGATTCGGGGGAATCCGGGCCACCTACGAAATCTTTCTTTATCAGGCTTTCAAATAGGAGGGCCGGGGATCTTTCCCGGAAACAGAAGCGACCCGAAACTACCGAGACTCATCTTCTACAGTTTAAAAACCGAACTTCTTTTATATCAGTCACTTACGG
>CAYVZU010000077.1:0-18937 GCA_964455935.1 uncultured Fibrobacterota bacterium | reverse complement strand
TGTCCATGGAATGTCGCGCCTGCTGGATATCATTTTCGATCTGCGAGGAATTCTTGTGATGCCCTTCCTCATCAACCGGCGTCCAGTCGCTGACGGCCGTGGCACCGCCTTCATTCAGCTTTTCTTCGTAAGCCATTCTTTGTCCTCCTTCAGAGTTCGAACGGTCTTTTCCGGCACGGCCGAGGTTCGTCGGACGGCCTTCTTCGCAGACGAGTACAGGACATAGCCGATAACGCCAATAACAGCGGACGTGATCAGAGGCGAGAGCCAAAACGAAATGCTCCTCGGCATGCCCGCCTGCGTGAAAAGCACGTGCAGTAGAAAGGTAAACGACGCAAGGAGAAACAAAAGCCCGGCATAAAGTACAAGGCCGGCCGAGAGCATTGAGGCCGCGCTTTTTCCGAAGACCGAGACTTTTTCGTTCATTTCCGTCTTGGCCAGTTCGATTTCCTGGCGTGTGACATTCACAAATTCCTTGCGGAGGTCGCGGAGCAGTCCGGATACCGACTCCTCCTGAACCCCAATTGTCTCTTCGCTCGTTTCAATCATACATGAACCTCCTGTACCATATTACCGGCCAGGACCGGCCTTGAGAAAACGGGCAAGGGCGAATCCGGCCAGAAACATGACACTGACCGCGACCCCCGGATTTCGACGGGACAGGTCTTCGACTGTTTCCACCAAATCACCCGCGCTTCTGCCCTGGAGATAGGTGGATGCCTCATCGGCTCTATCGGCCGCCGCATCGGCCCAATCGGCCAGCGTATCATTCTCTTCATGGAGCCGCTTCGCCGCGCTGTGCAGCGCTGAGCCAATTCGGCCCACCTCCTCGGCCAAGGCGCTCTTTCCAGTGAACGCGACATCAGCGCTGCGTTGGCGTGCCTCCTCTTTTATCCGGCGGCCGGTCTCGCTTGCCTCGCTGCGAATGTCGGTGCCATCTTGTGCTGCTTGCATAGACGCTCCTTTCCGGTGCAGGTCCGGGCGGCCCGATTTTCGAAAGCGGCAGATACCCTTGCGGTCATACCGGGATTGTTAAATTGCGGGAATGATAAATGGACGTGGTCTTGGGCGGGCTGCCGGACTGCGCGTTAGCAATCCACATAGAACAACAATGCAATTCCGATGCCATTGGAATCGAGTCCAATGGCCCGATTGGATTCCTAAAGATCCAACCCGCCAATTATGAAAGAATGTCCTTCTTCATGCGCTCAAAATCCTCTTTGCTGATCTCTCCCTTGGCATACCTCTGCTTGAGGATTTCGATTGGTTGCTGATCCGCCTTACGGAACGGTCTTCGGCTTTTCGCGATTAAACCAACAACCAGAGCGATGATTGCAATCCAAAACAGCCAGGCGAAGATCATCATAAATGGCCCGCCCAAGCCCATCGGACCCCACCCCCACGGCCCTCCGCAGCAACCGCTTTGTGTTGCGGCAACCACGGTGCCAAAAAGCGGCCACCCGCATCCCGCGTTTTGGGCCATATCCTTTCTCCCTTCGTATTGCGGCTGGAAAATTATGAATACCTGTTCCTGCCCGAAATTGATCAAAAGGCATGCCCCCCTTTGAAAACGACTGCAATTCCGCGCTGCAAAGCAATTGAAAGCCAAGCCGTGAATTTTTATACTAGAACGGAACAAAGGAGAAAAGTATGCGGATTCTGCCTTCATCCCATCGTGGAATTCTGGTTTTGGCGATTTTTCTCACAGGACT
Source organism: uncultured Fibrobacterota bacterium (assembly GCA_964455935.1). Taxonomy (GTDB): domain Bacteria; phylum Fibrobacterota; class CAYVZU01; order CAYVZU01; family CAYVZU01; genus CAYVZU01. The sequence goes on along the minus strand of CAYVZU010000077.1, from coordinate 17,225 downwards.
GTATTCCGGGTGTTCCTCCCGGGTCCCCTTCAGCAAAGCGTTGATGAAGGAATACAGCCTTTCATCAAGGGATATCCGCAGGCTGCAATTTTATGTTTCGGACGGCATTCTCCTTGAGCAGGAGGTCACCAATATTGGTAAGAATGTTGAGGATTCAACATACTCGCTGAAGACCACTGAGGACACATACATCAAACGAATCGTATTCAAGAAAACGACTCCCTGCGTGGTCAGCGCAGTGGAAGCCGACCGCCTTTCCGTGTCCTTTGAAACCGCGGACAGGATCAGCTTCATTTACGACCGGTCACACCCGCGCGGCGATGTCTTCTCCTTTAAACCCGACAAACGGCCCGGCCGCAACGAAGAAGACTTGCAGCCGGCCAGGGCGGGATTTTCGGGATGGCAATACGCCGGACGCGAGACCTATGCCGATTCCACTTACAATGTCTTTCTGCGCAGGGATGCTCCATATTTGATTGTTGACGAGGAAAGCCTTCGCAACCTGATCATCGAGTCCCGGTCGGTCGAGGGTATGCGCCAAAGCGACTTGCGAAAGATCGAGGAGTAGGTTGCCGGTTTTCGGTTCCTAGTTGGCCGACCAAACCTTGGAAAAAAATGATTTCGGATCGGTTTTTTAAACTGACAACTGACAACCGATAACCGGGAACTCCGGAAATGGCCTCGGTCCGACCGAATCAGGGAATAACCACCCGGTTGTTCCATTCTCCCCGTTTCAGGATCCACGCATAAACAGCCTGGTCTGGAAATTCTTTATCCCGCATGCTGGCCTCACCCAGCCCAGGTACCCGAATATCACTCACGGTCGACAAACGGCTGTCGCGAATGGCATAGAGCCGCATTCCTTCCCATCGCCCCCCGCCCGCGTTATAGACCATGGTCGGGTCTTGTTCATATACCAAAATCGAACCAAATACGAAGATGTCCTGCACCATGGGATAAAGGAATTTGTCATGCACGCCAAACCGGCCGCGCGGCGCAAACAGCGACGCGCAGATCACGGCGCCATGTTCGCGGAAGAATAGCCCGGTCGCGTCATCGGTTCGAATGGGAATTGCGATATCCTGCCCGGCAATCAGGGCCAGAGCATCATCCGACATATTGTAGGTGCCGGGAACAAGATTGCGGTTTGCATAGAGCACATTGTGTACGATAGAGATGTTATACGCGGTTACAATCGTAAGCTGGCCGTCGAGAACGCCCTTGATTTCAACATCATCCTCCACGCGCACAATGCGATTGGGGATGTCGCGGATATCGTATGTGCCGTCGGGCGTGTAGCCAACCGACCAGTTTCCCCTGAAGACATGGAAAAGGGGTCCGTCCAGCACAATTTTCACATTCCAGCACCCCGCTGCAATGGTGAGATCGGCGGTGAAGTTTTCCGGCAAGATGCCGCTGATGGGGATTTGCCCCACATCGATATGGGCCGGAACGCGCGCTCTCAGTTCTTCGGTCCGTTCGACATTGGTAAAGCCCCAATCGAGGTAGTCGGGCACATCGATTCCGACGTTGAAAGGCTCGTCGAGATAGGGTCTTTCGGTTCCGTCGGCCGTTGTAAGAATACCGGTTACGTGCGGGGTCGCAGCCATGCCGGTGCTGATGCGCACCGCACCATTGACGTGATAATTCCCGTCGATATACAAATCCCGCCAGACCTTGGGAGCACGCAATGGGGTATTGGAAAAAAAGGTGAATTCGTTAAGGCGCAGCGGTGCCACGCCCTGCAGCGAGATCCGGTGGGCGATGTTTGCGCGCCGCACGGGAGCAACACACTCGAACGAGTACGTTTTTTTGCCTGCTGTTTGTGTGGAGATTGTCACAAGGGGAATCGCGTAACCATTAATGCGACCCGCATCAGCCCGCGACGATCCGAAAGACGCGGCAACCTCGAATGCGGTATTCAAAATCATAAGCGAGTCGGATACAGCCCGGGTGCGCATAACATAGCGTTGCGCGATCTGAAGGGCACCTTCCCCCGCCCAATAGCTTTTGATCGCCTCGACATTACGCGCGTTGATCTCCGCACTGTAGCCGCCCAGTTTGGAGAGGCTGATCAGGACAATCCCAAGGGCCGCCGAAAACGACAGAAGCGTCAGGAATACGCTTCCCCGTTCCCCGCCTGGTATCCGGGTCATTCTTCGCGGCTTCATCGACCGCCTCCCGGGCATCGGTACGTAAGACCTCCATTGTGTACACCAGGATCGGGGGCCGCGGCATAGCGCAACCGGTCGAAGCTATTGAAGAGATTGGTGTCGCGCACAAGCACATTTCGAACCCGGGCGCGCGCGCCGGCCCCGGCATACGAGCGCTCGGAGGCCGCGCTGGTCTTGGCCAGAGAGCACGCCAACTCCACACCTTTTCCGCCGCGCTCAACCCGAAAAAGATTGCGCTGTTTCGGATCCAGATTGCTCGACAAAGTATCGGAACCCGACAGGTTTTCCCGAATCAGATAAGAACCCTCGATTTTGTAGGTGGCCCGTTCGGCCCGATACTGAACCGTAATGCAGTTGGTGTCACGGTCGCGGCGGCTATCATAAACATTCTGTCCCAGCGCAATCCCAACTCCTGCCCTGATGTTTCGCGCAAAAGTCTCGCCGAGGATAGTACTTTCGGTGTGGAGCTGCTGACTTGAGGAAATCTCGTCGGCCGCCGTTCCAATGAAAGAGCAAAACGGGAAAATCAGCCCGGCCAGAAGACTGCACAGCCCTCCACTAACAAGCGTTTCGATCAGAGTAAATCCGGACTCGTTGCGCATCTTGCCCGTCCCCTTTCAATCAACTCCTGCCGTCATGGCGACAATGGTCTCCAGCGTGCATCGTTCCACATTGCTCTGTTCCCGCTCCCAGGCCAGAATTCCCTGGACCTTCTTGGCCGGGATAATGTTGATCGCCCCCGCGCCATAGTTAACACGGTAGACATTGACGGTCAGGAGCGCCAAAAGGTCGCGGCCTTTTGCGTCGAGCAGCACGAGACTGGAGTCGAGGATCACAATCGAGTCGCGCGCAGGCAGTTGTCCATACGAAGTGGAAGAGAAGCGATGACTGTCCAGGACCCCTTCCAGAATCTGGTAAGCGCGCTGCGTTTGAACGCTTTCCTTGGAAATCCGGGAGACCTCGGAGAATGTAGAGAAGAATCCTGCCACGGCCAGCGCAAAAATGGACGCGGCTGTGATCAATTCGATCAGTGAGATTCCCGAGTGATCTCTTAATTTCTTCATATTAGTACCCGCGGGAGTTTGTTGTTCAGATCTGACCTAAATATAGGCAAGAAAGGCCTTAATTCAAATTTTGCACTTTCAATGAGGCAATAAAATTGGAGCAAGCTGAAACCAAGCACCTTGACAGATGGCAAATTCAGCCAATATTGTGGCAATTCTGCAAAATTCGAATAAAAAGGCAGTTCCCCAAAGCATCGCCGACATTGATTGTCGTCCGCAGCTCCAATACCGGCGAAACAGGATGCAGCGAGCTTGGATCAGCCTACCGCGAATCCAGCCTTGATTTTTCCATGGCCACTATAGGTGTTTTGATTTGACGCTTGGCAGATCTGCCGGGCGTGTTCTTCCTGCCATTCACGATTTTTGGAGAAAGGATCCATGGACCCTGACCTGAAGCAAAGATTGATTCCATGGGTCATCCGCTACAAGGAAGTGATGAATGCAGTATTCTGGTCCATGCTCGTTTTCCTTTTTCTGAAGAAAGTGAATGCTTTCAGCGGCAGGGCCCGGGAATGGATTGACGAGGGCACCGGCGAATCCACCCAAAAAATGTCGATTCTTTTCATGGTCGTCTTGCGAAGACTGCTGCTGGTGGCGGGTGCCGCTATTGTGGGAGTGCTGATCTACCGGATTTCGACCGGCCCGTCTTCTGCGCCTTGATGCAGGTCAAAAAGGCTATGGCCCTGCCCAGTTCTGCACAGCCTCCCAGCACTGGGAAGTGTCCGTCAGCCGCAATGCCTGCCAGAATTCTTCATTCGTAATTCGGGCCGAAATAGCCGCGGTGATACAAAGCGCGGCCCTGGCCGCGTCGATCCGCAGATGCTGCCAGGAATAGCCAGGCTCAAAGAGATGGCCGGCAAAGGGCTCCAATCCTACCGCGATTTCTGCCAGGGCCGGATCATTTGGGGCCGGCGGCATGCTCTCGAATTCCGCGGGCAACCGGCAGAACCGCAATGTGTCTTGCAGAACTTCACCGGCAGTAAAATTCTTTCCCTGGATCCGGTTTTCTTGAGCCATGCAGGATTGAAGGCTTCGGCGCAAGCCGTCGATGGAGGGTTGATGGCGGGCCAACAGACTTACATCAAAGACGTGTTTCAGCCGTTGCGCTTCTTTCTTCTTCCCTATCGGAATACCAAGGGTGTTGGGCCCCAGCGTGAGCAGCTTGTCGCCCAAAATGCTGGCAACCGAGGGCAGTTCGCAGGTTTTGGCGCAGTGAAAGAGTTCGCCGCAACCCACCGGCTTCTGAATGGTGTCGCAGGCAACATTGTGGAGCACGGCATCCAGCATCACAAAGATCTCTTGGCCCGTGAAGACAGACTGAAAAAAGAGTTCATAGCTGACCATGGGAAGCCAAGGCTTGGTCTTGTGCTGACGCCGCTGCCAGCGTGTGAAAACGCCGTGGCGTGCGACAACGGCCTCAACTGCTGCATCAATGGCGTCGCGCGGCTCCTCGGTCGAGATATCGACATCGATGGAAAAACGCTTGGGATCTCCCAGAAGAACCAGCAGCGAGTTGCCGCCTTTGAACCGGAATTGCAGGCCGTGGTCGGCCAGTTCCGCTACAAGTTCCAGGCAGCGCACCGCAAGCTCGGCCAGTTCCGGTGGCGCATTGCGGTGATGTGCAAGAATATGTTCCTTCGAGAAAAATCGCGGATCCGCTATAGGCATAAAGCCTCCTACCGATTTACTTGAGTCCGACCGGGCAGGGCGGACAGCCATCGAAGGCAAACTAAATGCTATCGCGGGGACCAGTCAAACGGCAGTTCGCGTGCTCGTCCTATGCTTTCGTCTCGATGAACCCTCCTCCAATGTAGGCCTTCGTCTTTTCGTCTTTTGGATAATTGAAGAATTCGGCAGCGGGTCCGTGTTCGACGAGCTTGCCCATGTAGAGGAAGATCACGTAGTCAGCAAGGCGTTTGGCTTGGCGCAAGATATGGGTTACAAGCACAATCGTGTATTGGTTCTTGAGCCGCAGAAATTGTTGCTCGATTCGCTCGGCAGAGATTGGATCGAGCGCCGACGTGGGCTCGTCCCCCAGAATCACCTCGGGCTCCACCGCCAGCCCGCGTGCCAGGCAAAGCCGCTGCTGCTGGCCAATGGACAGGCCCGAAGCAGGCGAGTGCAGACGGTCTTTAACTTCCTTCCAAAGGCTCGCCTCGACTAGTCTCTGCTCCACGATTTCGCGAAGGCGCGCCCGATCCCTGATGCCGTGCAGTCGCGGGCCATAAGCCACATTGTCGAAAATCGACATAGGCAGCACTTGGGGCCTCTGAAATAGTAATCCCATTTTCTTTCGTAAATGCGTTATCTCCACCTTGGGGGCATAGATGTCCTCGCCATCAACCAGCACTGTCCCGCTCACTGACACATGGTCGTAAAGGTCTATGAGCCGGTTGAACGATCGAAGGAGCGTTGTCTTTCCGCATCCGGACGGCCCAATAATGGCGGTAATCTTGCGATCCGGGATATCGATACTGACATGATCGAGCGCGACTCGTTCGCCGTAGTGAATTGTGAGGTTCCGTACCGAAATGTGTGTATCGGATGTCATCCGCTACTCCTATTTGACAATGTTCTTGTCGAATCGTTTGGAGAAGAATCGCGATAGCAGGCAGACAACCAGGATCAAGACCGTCAGAACAAACGCCGAAGCATATCCACGGCCCTGAACTTCGGGGAACGGCGTACCCAACTGAAAGAAAATCGCCAACGGCAGCGTGGCCACCGGATCGCTGAGCGAGCCGGGCAAAGAGTCCGTAAAGCTTGCCGTAAAGAGCACCGAAGCCGCGTCGCCGATCCCGCGGCCAAAGGCCACCAGAACCGCGGTGATAATCCCAGGGAACGCCTGAGGCACAATGACCTTAATGGCCGTCTCAAGCCGTGTGGCGCCAAGCGCAAAGGAAGCTTCCGCGAGCTGGGCTGGAATTACCTTGAGAATCTCGTCCATGGATCGTGCCATAATGGGTATAACGAGCAGCGCCACGGTGATCGTTCCGGCGAGAAGCGATGCTTTCCAGCTAAAGAACACCATAATTGTGAAGCCGAACGCGCCGTAAACCACCGAAGGGATGCCCCAGAGAACGTCCAATAGAAATCTTACGACCGTACAGAATTTGGAGCCGGAACTGCAGTAACAGTTCAGGTACAGCGTTAGCGGCAGCGAAACCAAGAATGCGAGCACGATGGCCCCAAACCCGAGGACCATCGACCCTACGATCGCATTGAGGATTCCCCCGCCTCCGCCAACATAGTACCCTCCCTGCGGAGTTTTGGTCAACATCTCCAGGCTTAGAAATCCGAATCCTTTCACGAAGATGGTTGCCAAAACCAGGAAGAAAACTCCTGCCACAGTCACTGCGGAGAGCACCATAAGAATCTTGAAGATGGTTTCTTCGCTTTTTCGTCTTCTCATCTCACGTCTCCTTTCGCTGCAAATAAAGCAAGACACCCCATCCGGCCATATTAAAAAGCGCGGTGATCAGGAGCAGGATGAACGCAGCAAGCAGGACTGCCGAATCATACAGCGGCACCGACATCATTTCCCCGTAAGTGTTCGCGATCAATGCCGGAAGCGGATAGGCCGGGTCGAAAATCGATTTGGGGTATCCTTGCAGGCTGCATCCGGCCACCATCAACACGGCCATCGTCTCGCCCGAGGCACGGGACAGGCCAAGGATGATGGCCGCGATAATACCGGGCCGGATCTTTCGCAGCACAACAAGCTTGACGGTTTCCCATTTCGTGGCGCCCAGGGCCAGAGATGCCTCACGCAATTCCCTGGGCACTGTGCGCATCACCTCTTCAATGATGGAGATCACGATTGGAAAGACCATGATGGCGAGAACCATTCCTCCCGTGATCGCCGAGAATCCGGTGTAGTTGTCCGAGGCAAAGGGCCAGAACGGCAGGTATGTCGAAAAGAACGGCATTAACGAATCGCGCACAAGAGGAACCAGCATAATCGTGGCCCATACCCCGTAAATGACTGGAGAAATCCCGGCAAGCAGATCCACGATGATTCGCGCCGATCCCCGGATCCACGATGGCGAGTATTCCGAAAGGTAGATTGAAGTAAGAATGCTGAGCGGCACGGCGATGACCAGGGCAATTGCGGTTACCCAAAACGTTCCACTGATGAATCCTGCAAGGCCAAAATGGCCGGCTGTGGGGTGCCATTCCGAGCTGAACAGAATGTCGGCCAGACGAGCCACATCAAAGAGCGGGGACGAGCGCAGATACAGCCCAAAGACCATGAATATGGCAATGCCGACTACCAGCAAACAGAGCAGGAACATGAATTGCCTGGCAATGCGATCCGTCAGGATCCGCAATGGCGTCCGAAGCGCCCTCTCTGGATTCTTCGATCGTTCTCTCGCAGCCATCACAATTTCTTTCATGCTCAGTAGCACCCCAACCGAATCGCCCTCCAGGCTCCCCCATGAGGAGAAGTACCCGAACAAAAGTGGGGGTATTACCGTTATCCTGGATCCAATCTATCTAATCCCGGACAGCACCTTCTCCCGTTCTTTCTTCGGGAGGGCCAGACTGGTCGCCACCCGTTCGGCAATGACGGTACCCTCGTCAGAGAGCGCGAACTCGATAAACGCCTTTGCGATTCCGGAAGGAGCACCCTTTACAAAGAAGTAGTTCTTCCGTGTGGCAGGAAATTTTCCTGCTCGGATCGCTTTGATGGCGGCCTCGCGCGAAGAGTAGACCTCATCCGGGTCGGCGATGCCGTTGCTGTTTGCGTCGATCGGCACAATAACCGCGCCTGGGACAACGCTCCCGTTGCGAGTAAAGATGTAGCTGAAATTGGAATACCCGATACCGACGGGGTCGCGCCGTGTTGCCTCAAGAAGCCCCGGATCTCCGTACACGCCTATGCCGCGCAGGTCCTCCTGTTTCTTGCCGAGATACCCGGCCCAGCTGGCAGCGGCGCCGCACGCGTCTGAGCGGGTGTAAACATGAATGGGTTTCCCAATCGTGCCTCCCACCGCTTGATCCCATGTGGTGGTCAGACCGGAAACGTAAATCATCACCCACGTATCCTTCTTAACTCCCTTCCGCAGGAGGGCCGCTTTTTCTGGGTTCATATCGCTCACAATTGGAAAGACCGCGTCGTGCAGCACGTAGATTGGAGTGATCCCTTTCTTGATTTCTGCAGGATCCGGGTCGCGCGAAACCATGCCAATGTCCACAAGGCCGGCGATCGCGTCCGCGGCGCCCTTGCCGGCGCCTCCTGCGGAGACGTCGACTCTAACTCCGGAATGCTTTTTCGAAAAGCCTTCCCCCCACGCCACGGCTGTGGGGTAAATTGCCCAAGCGCCCGAAAGGGTTAGAGTTCCTTTGAGTTCGCCCTGTGCGTAGACCTGCGTCAACGCGAAGGCAAAAGAGAGTCCAAATAGTGCTGAACTGGTCGTTCTCATTTTCAAGCCTCCCCGATTTACAATTGAATTGTCGCTTGGCCTTCATACTCCTTATAGCCTATCTACTTAGTATACTTTTATCGATAAAAAGAACTACATCAGATAGGTGATGATTTCCTGTCTTGGATTCCTTCTTCCGCTCTTCCGGCGACAGACGTCCGCCAGACTGATCTGATCTATAATCTTCGCCGTGGCATTGCGCACCTCCAGCATTACGCGCCGAAGCTCGCACGTTTCCTCGCGGGCACACTCGGAATGGCACATCTTGCTGACGCACCGGAGCGGGGCAAGCGGGCCGTCGATGAGACGGATTATCCTACCCAAGCTCAGTTTATCGGGCTCAATCGCCAGAGCGTAACCGCCGCCTACTCCCCTTTTGCTGTTCAGGATTCCTGCTTTTGTGAATTGGAGGAAGATCTGCTCAAGAAACTTGGGAGGGATTTCCTCTTCGCGTGCCACATCGGCGATCTGCTTAAGGCCCTTCCCGTGCGCCTTGGTCAGATTGATCAGGGCCAGAAGGCCGTATTCACCCTTTTTCGAAATCTTCATAAAATCATACCAACCAGATTGGATTTATATACAATTCCAAGCCGCGCAAATCAAGTGGTTTTCGAAGTAATGGAAGTCCCCCTGCGGGGAATTTAGGGGGCGTGCTGAAAGGTTTCTTTCAAAACAACAGCGGCGGCCCAATTGTCGGGCCGCCGCTGCCGATGGACGAGAAACAGCTAGGCTACTGTCGTTCAGCTGGGAGCGGCTGAGGATACACCACTGTCGAATCGGGATACACCTTTACCGAATCGGCCGGGACAATCGCTGGTTCCGAAAGCTCGACACTCAGAGTCTTCGTCACAAAGGCGCTCAACCTTACCGTACCGGTGGCATATCCGCCCGTTCGGCCGGAAACCGAGTAGGTAAACTCGATGTAGGGTGTCAGCGAAACGTTGCCGAGAGTCAATTTGCCGTCCGCGTTGGTGTAGCCCCAATACAAACTGGAAACTCCAAGATCCTGCGATGGTGCCATAGCGTCCGCGGCGCCGGAAGAGGACCTTGTCGCCATTTCCATTGCAGGCATTGGACGAACGCCGTACATGTCGCCTGCGGAAAGACAGACATAGGCGCTTTCCACGGCAGCTCCATTGCATTTCACAGTCACCGCAAGATTCCCCAGCGGCTTCGACGCAGTGTCAATCAATTCGAATACGAGCGCGGGAGCAGCCCCGGTATCGACGACCGCGCCGTTGGCCAAAACCGGCGCGCCCCAAATGTAGGAATTCCAGAATAGCACCTGGGGATAATAGCCGTCCTTTTGGGCCGTAATCTTGTAAGATCCGTTCGTGGGTGACAGTTCAAGGCTGAACCGGCCGTTTGCATCCGACGTGTCCGTCACAGGCGCGGACAGATCCGGGGCCGGCATGTACCAGTAGCCGCCCGAATTCTCGGCCGTGATCACGACTCCGGAAAGGACCGGGGCCCTGATATGCACAATGGAAGGGTCCTCCATCTGGAGCACCGTGCCGCCGACCATGGCTGGCTGGCTCACGGAAAAGGCGCCCACAAACTGCGAGTCCACCGTAAAGACGCGGTAGTCACCCGCTGCAAGTTTGCCCAAATCGAACGTGGGCCCGTACGGATGCGGTGCAACCGCGATCATGATACAGGCCATATCCGTTTGGATTTCCTGATACGCAAGCCGGATATCATTTCCGGTTCTGGTGAATGAAGCAGTATAGGTCGGGTCGCATGCAGACTGTGATATACCCAGTACCAATTGGAGCACGGTGTTTTGTGTAGAAACGGGGATCGCTGGTGTTATTGCGATATAGGGGTAGGGACTTGGTGCGGAGACGACAAAGAAGGAGAACCGGTAATCCTCGCCAATCGCAACGCCCGAGGAGTCTTTGGCAGTGGAGGCAATAGTGACCTGATAGGCCGTGTCGAGGAGTACGGAGGATTCCAGGATGCTGAAAGTGAAACCGTACACCAGATTCGTATCTTTGAGGACCGGAACGGGCAGAATCATTGGGTCCGAAGAACCGATTCCGGCTTTCACCATTCCGGCCTCGGTTAGCGCCATGGTGCCTGTCTGCAGAACATAGGGTTCCGTGCCGTCGGTATGCCAGTACGGCGCGACATAATTCCAGGAGAAAAAGCCGTCCGCTGCGGGTAAAACGCTGAATGCCTCTTCCATGCTTTGACGGTCCATGGGCTTCGCAAACTGGAATGAAATGCTCAACAGGCGCATGCGGGCCGGCTCCACAGCAATATCCGTCGAAGCTGCCCCTGATGGATCCGCGGAGCCCGTTCTCTCGTAGTAATAATTGCCGAAAACAACTCTCTCGTTGGGGGCCGGGTAATGCCAAGCAATGAATTCGGGATAGTTGACAACCTGTATGGGGCCGCTATCGGCCATATCAGTGGTATCGATCTTGCGGATCACGCCCAAATCGTACGACTCACCAGGGCCAATCTCCACCGGAGCCGAAAATGTCCGGCCGTCCGACATCGTCACATAGACGACATAGGTTCCGGGTTCGATGTTGTTGAATTCAATGACCGAGTCGCCCTGCTCGACGGTGCGGGTCGCCAGGGCCGTAGAATCCTGCTGGGGCGCAAGGCTGATGACTGCATCATTGAGTTCGGCCGAGACCCCGACTTTCACCGATCCGCTTTGACTCATGACGGTATCCAGCGGCTTTTGCGAACACCCTCCCAAGACCCAAAGCAGAATTGCTATCCCCGAGACAACGCGAGCTCTGTTCATTGTTTCTCTCCTTATAGAATTCTTTGGAAACATGGTCCGGTTTAAGGCACCAGGGCAATGCGCTGCACGGTCACGCTGCCTCCCTGGGTAATGCGCACGGTGTAGATTCCGGGCGCAATATTTTCGCTCGACACAATGGCGGCGGGACCGCTTGATTTCGCCGAATGGATGAGACGTCCCCGGAAGTCGAAGATCCCAATGCTCGCCGGTCCTGTTCCGGGCACGGCTAATTGAATCGAAGCACCCGTCTGACGCACTGTTGTTGATAGACTTTGCCTGCTTGCTTGCGCTCTCCGAACGGCAGACGTTCCTCCAATTTCCTTAATGAAGCTCTCCAAACCGTCAATGATCGCCTGTTCCTGCTGATCCGGTCCCCATTGAACACTCCAGGACGTGCCGTCGCAGGCAAGGGTGTAGCCCGGCCCTCCGATAATCGGCGACAGAGGTCGAATGATCGTATCGAAGCCCCAGAATCCGTTGGCATTGAAGAGATCGATCAACTCATTCATTTGCAGAATACCGATTGAGGTGTCAATCTTGGGCAGGGGAAGGTAATCGCACATGGGGCAATTATTTTCGGTATAGGTGACATGGCCGGTTTCGTCGATTTGCAGAATATTCATGAACTGGTATTGCGAAGAAACCGAGCCGCTCGTGCGCGTATATTCAATGACCATGCAGTCCTTCTGCCCCAGTTCCGCCTTTTCCACAATGAGCTTTGGGACTACCGCCAGTATCCCAACCGACTCCAGGTGCCCTTGAACTTTGGTGAGCTTGCCGTCAAACGGGCCTACATCCACGACGGGCGAATACAGGTCGCGAAGACTGGTCCTCGGTTGCGCCTCGGCAAAAAGAGTTCCGTAATAGCCCACCGGTGTGGGCGCTTGAATGAAAACCCATTGCTGCGGATAGCCGATCGAATGCCACTCGGCACCCTTGGACGTATCGGTTCCGGTCTTGGCCCACATGTACAGGTTCACGGTTGCATTGCCGGCCGCGTCACTGGCTAACGTTGTGTCGGCCATCACAAAATCAGGGTGCGTGGCCACAATCCGATAGACCGTCTGTTGTGCCGCAGCATTAGTGATAACGGCAAACGAGCCAGAGCTGTCGGACATGCCCACGCCCAACACCTGGCCTTTTGCCGTGACGGTCACCGCCGCCTTGGCCACTGGACAGATGCACTTGACTCCGGCCTGGAAAATTGTCCCCTGAACCACCCCGACCTGTACGGGCGGGATCGCCTGGGCCATAGTGGCAAGCATAAGAATCGCCAGTCCGGCAATGATTCCTTTCGCCTGTGCCGATCTATTCATGCAAACCTCCTCGTATTTTATCCAACAGTGACTATCGGCCAATCCGCACCAAAGCCCGGCTTGATTCAACACGGTTTCCCGCGCGAACAGAAACGACATAGACTCCCGTTCTGTGGCCCTCGGTATTCCAGAAATGCGTTCGTTCCACGAGATCACGCTGCTCATGGACAATTCGTCCTCGAACGTCGGAGATCGTGATTCGGTCCGGAACCTGTTCGCCGCTCCAATGGATTCGAATTCCAGCGCGGTTCGCGGCCATAGACAATTGACGACTTCCGGCTGACGGCAATAGCGCATTGGCGGATATTGCCGGACTCGAAAGATCCACATTCAGGGTATTGGCAATGTAGGAATTAAGGCGGACCGAGCCTTCAACAGTCTTCAATCCTGTTGCCGCCTGAATCACATACACGTAGTCAATGTAGGGAGACAGCGGAAGAGACCGAAACGAAAGTGAACCATCTTGTCCCGTTTTACCCGAGTGGCTCACCCATTGATAGGCGGTTTTGGCAAGCAATGGACAGATAATTGGAGATGTTCCACCATAAAGCACCACGGTGGCGTTGGCCACGGGAACCCCCTTGTCCGTAACCGTTATTGCAAGTCCTGCGGAATCCGCTTCGGCTGCCGGAATCAGCTCGAATTGCATTGATGTCGATTGCGATACGGTTTCATAATAAAGCGTTTGTGGCCGGTATCCGCTCTTCACAGCGCAAATCTCATATTTGTCTCCGGAGGACAGGGTCAGGCTGAACGCGCCGCTGTTGTCCGTGACCGTGCGCAACGTCTCGGACACGGAAACCGAGACCCCTGGAGTAAGAAGGAATCTATCACAGGAGGGGGCAGGATACGCCAAGATCTCGGCGCCAGGAACAGGTCGGGTCGCCATTCTCCACAGCGGAGATTGCATTGCCACGGCGCTGCCGTTCAAAACAACGGCCTGATTCACACTGATCGTAGCTGCAATGACGCTGTCTTCAACAACAACTTGGTAATCGCCGGCGGACAATTTGCCCAGATCAAAGGTAGGGCCGTATTCCACCGGCGGATCGAGGTAAATCGCGAGACAGGGCATACCCAATGCGAGTTCGGTGAAATGCAAAACGAGCCGGTTTCCGTCGATCGTCACGCTGGATTGATAGGCCAATGGACAAGCGGAATGGGTAAGCCCCATGACCAATTCCAGTTGACTATTTTCACCCGCAATGGGGTTGGACGGTGTGGTTCGAACAACAGGCAGGACCCGAAATATCCCCAAAGGAGAGAGCTGCGAGAGCTTATCCATGGAGATTTCAAAGGCCCGGCAAAGGCCGGACACTTCAAAAACCGTATCGACCCTGTTTGGCACAATATTAATGACAGGCCCCGATGCTGCGACCGCTGTGTAAAGAAGGAGCGAGTCGTTGCGCAAATCCATGCGAACGATTGACTTCTGCTGATTTCCCGTGTCCGCAATGCCGACAAAGGTGGTTTCCCCAACGCGCAGGGGACTATAAACCGTCGGCGGCCGTCCATCGGAATAGAATGTAATTCCCGTCCCAATGCGAATTGGCGAAACCACCGCAAACGACGTCGCAGATACCAAAAAACAAAAGCCAGCAACCAGCAGCCGTCTCATACAACCTCCCCAGCAGAAGTGGTTTCATAATCCCAGCCGCAGGCTCGAGAACGAGCGAGGGGCCAGGCGGCACGGCGCGCGAGCGACTGCATATCCAATACGATACGCCGAGCAAGCACAACAACGCCGACTGGCTCCGCAGCCGGCCGAAGCCCCGAAGGGGCTTTGAAACCACTTCTAGGGTTTATCGATTTCAATGACTTCATATAGAGTCTCTCCTTGCGCGATATAGAATTCGTTTTTAGTGGACAAGAATAAGCCGCGCGGGTTCTCGGACGATGAACCCATGATGGGCGCCAAACCGGAATCCGCGCTCATTGCCATTTCACGGCGAGCACGCGAAGTGTCGATTTCGATTCCCACCCGGTAAATACCCGTGGGCAAGCGCTCAAATCGAAACCAGCCAACGCTGTCCGTGAATGTCGAATATGGCGTCCCACGAATGTAAACGAACGTGCTTTCCGGCACTGGACCCAGCGAATCGGAAAGCATGCCGCGCACCGCGCCCGGGGCATACAAACTGCAAGCTTGAATGCTCCTGGATTCCTGCGATACATAAAGGCTTTCCGCAAAAACGGCCCAGCCATTCGGTTCCCGGATGATCAGATTGTGATATCCTGTGTCAATATCTGCAAAGGAGTACTCGCCCTCCGCGACCGCGGCAAGTACCGGCCTATGCAATCCCGAACCACCGGTATCGGCTTTTAAAACATGATAGCCGGACGGCACCAGCATGGCGATTCCATCGGCAACCGGTTGGCCTTGTTTATACGCGGAACCGGAAATCTTCAGGCTGGGCCCGGTCTTGACCGGAGACGGTACTTCCCATCCCCCGGCGCAACCCAGTGCTAATATGACAAGCACGATGAGAATGCCCGTTGCGCGTCGGTCGGATTTCATTATTGATTTTCCTTTTTCGAGAGCGGGAACAACTGAAAGTTAAGCTGATAAACCCTCTCGGGCGCTTTCTCCGCGCTGGCCATGGCCAGGATTTTTTTGCGAAACAGGTCGAGTTCGGCCCGCATAGCCTCGTATGTCTGCTTCGAGACACCCACGGTCACTGATGATACATTGATGTCCTCTAACGGATGTTCCTGAAGGGCTCTCCGGCTGATTTCCAGCATTTCCTGGTGATACTGCACCAGGGCGAGGCTGCGCACTTCCGGAGAGACAGTGACCCCGCCAACCGTCTGGGTGAACGTCCCGTCCGGGTTTTTCCGGATTAAGCCGAACCGCTCGAGCAGAGAAATGGATTTGCGGACTTGAGCCGGCGTGATCTGCGGCCAAAGCTTCTTGGCAATATCATTCTCATCGCCTTTGAAGCCGGGCATGGCCGCCAATTCGCGGATTGCGGCATGATACCATTTGGTGAAATATTCGAATTGGTCCTGCTCCAAAGCCCGGATATTCTCGCATTTTCTGTTTCCCAGCAATCGTTGGTAATAGAAATTTTTCTCTTCGAGTGATCCGGCCTGGTTGTAGGCAACCAAGTCTTTGAAGTATTCGATTTCGGTTTGGTTGAATTTGAGAATATCACAAAGCCGAAACAGCGCAGGTTCAGTAAGACTGCGTTTTCCTTGAATAATTAACTGAAGTTGATTGGGGGACTTGAAACCTGCTTTCTGCGAAAAATATCGATAGGTGAAAAACCTCGTCGTCTTCTTCATGTGACCATAGAAGTCGGCAAGATATGTTCGGAAATCGGTGTACTGGTAAATGGGTTCCATCAAATCATAAAGTAATCTACTTGAGCTTCGCGATCAAGACTATATCAATGAAATAGCATTCAAGTTGAATACATATGCTTTTGACATTAAAGCCTAACCTATTGCCATTTATAATGATATACGCTGTCCAATACCATGCTAATCAAAACTGACATTTGGATTTGAATACACCTTTTTTTGGCATGCGAAGCATCCCGAATAATTTCAAATCGCTCTGGAATTCCTCTACAAAGAAGTGACTGGGAAAATCGCGAAGGTTCCTTTTTGGATTCAGGAGCATGCTGTCGAACCGGGAGCCGGCCAGATCGCATCGCGGTCAATTTGCGCCTGAGTGAAAGATTTGAGCATAGAAATTGCAGGGATCACAAATTGCAATTGTCGCCGAATAATCGGCTGGCACACAACCAATCTCAAAGGAGTCTCTATGGCCAGATCCGTTGATCTCAACAAGGCAAGCATGGATGAGCTTTCGAGGATCAGAATGGTCGGAAAACTGCGCGCCCAACGCATTATCGATTTCCGGCCTTACAAGAGCTGGGACGATGTGGCAAAAATCCCTGGTTTCTCTTCGGGAATGCTCAGCGGTTTAAGAAAAAGCGGAGTTCAGGTGGGTCGCCGATAGTCCCAGATTGTATTGCGCGCGCATGCTGTGCCGGTTGAAGCATGTGCAATTTAGCCGGAAACAATCATCCGAGGTCGCTCGCCCTTCGACAAGCTCAGGGCGAGCGACCGACAAACATTCAGCCTTGGGCAAGCGCCCCCTACATCCCCCGTAGGGGGACTTCCTGAATCGCCTTTTCCCTGCGGGGGAAGGACGGGATGGGGGCGTGAATAGTTAACATTCTTTTCTATTTCTTTTTGGGGGGCGATTGCTTCGCCAAATCCCGAAGCAGGCGCTCCACTTCCTTCATGTGCATACCATAGCTCTGCCAGTCGCGCGATGAAAGAGCGCGCTGGGCATTCTCGAATGCTTCATTGGCCTGTTTCACCATTCGCGGTACGTCGGACGACTGTTCGGGTGCCGCCACAGCGGAAGTATCCGCGGCCCTTTGTCGAGGCGAAACATAGGACGTGCTAAAAATCTTTGAGAGCGATTCCTGCAGGTTGGATTCCATGACAATTTGATTCCCGTATGCTAC